>NZ_DFLY01000015.1:0-110750 GCF_002375525.1 Marinobacter sp. UBA3607
GCGGAGCAGAAGCGCCACATGGAAGTGCCGAAGGAGCGGTTTTTGGAAAGCCATCCCCCGCCGGTTCCTGCACCAACACGCGGAACCAGACCATGTCAGAAGCCCTGAGAAAACTGCTGAAAGAAGGCAAAACCCCACAACAGCACCAGGACATCACCCCCCACGTAGGCGTCCTGACCCTGCACTTCCAGCTCTACGGCTGCGAAGACATAAAAGCCAAACGCAAAGCCTTCACCGCCATGAAAGCCATCTGGGGCAAAGAACCCGACCTGGCTGTGGCTGAAACCGCCGACCACGAAGCCCTCGACTGCGCCACCTGGACCATCGCCGCCCTCGGCGCCAGCGCCCAGCAAATCACCCAGCGCCTCGACCAGGTCGAAAAAGACATACAGGAGCGCATAGACGCCCCCATCCTCGACATCCACCGGGAAATCCTCTGAGCCACGCCCCGAAAGCCCCGGGGCATAGCGTCAAACCCGCACAGGCCTTATACTACGGCCCCTCAAGGAGTAGATGACCTGCCTGCCGGCGGGCCACCAAATTCAATGTCGGGCCCAGCCCGGCCCCGTCCGCCGGGTTTCCGGAACCGACCCGCGGACAACCCCTGAGTGTGTGTGGTGCTATGACCGGAAAGAAAAAATCCGCCCAGGCCTCGGTCGAGGCAATGTATCGCGTGTTCACGGTGCCCGAAGCCCCGGAATCCACGCTCAGCCGTATCGACCAGAATATCTCCAGCAACCTGGCCGGGTTCCTGCAGGAGCACATCGTTGCCGTTGAACGGGATCTCTCGGAAGTCGAAAAAGACTTCTCCGACTATGTGATCCCGGAAAAACCCGTGTTCGTCTCAGAACAGGCCCAGTTCCTGCTCGACAAACTGGTCGCCAACTCCGTACACACCGCCTCACCGGCCTTTATCGGTCATATGACATCGGCACTGCCTTACTTCATGCTGCCGCTGTCAAAAATCATGATTGCCCTGAACCAGAACCTGGTCAAAACCGAAACCTCCAAGGCCTTCACCCCCATGGAGCGCCAGGTACTGGGCATGATCCACCGGCTGGTGTACCAGCAGGACGGCTCCTTCTACCGGAAATGGATGCACGACCCCCGGCACGCCCTGGGCGCCATGTGCTCCGGCGGCACCATCGCCAACCTGACAGCCCTGTGGGTGGCCCGCAACCGCGCCTTCCCCGCCGAAGGCAGCTTCCGCGGCCTGCACGAAGAAGGCCTGTTCCGGGCCCTGAAATACTACGGCTACGAAGGCGCCGCCATCGTGGTGTCCAAGCGTGGCCACTACTCCTTGCGCAAAGCCGCTGACGTCCTCGGCCTGGGCCGCGACGCCCTGGTGCCGGTCGCAACCGACGAATACAACCGCATCCTGCCCGACGCCCTGCGCGACAAGTGTCTGGAACTGCAGAAACAGAAAATCAAGGTCATGGCCATCTGCGGCGTGGCCGGCACCACCGAAACCGGCAACGTAGACCCGCTCGACAGCATGGCCGACATCGCCCGCGAATTCGGTGCCCACTTCCACGTAGACGCCGCCTGGGGTGGCCCGACCCTGTTCTCCCGCACCTACAAACACCTGCTGCGGGGTATCGAACAGGCCGACTCCGTCACCTTCGACGCCCACAAACAGCTGTACGTACCCATGGGTGCCGGCCTGGTCGTCTTCAAAGACCCCAGCCTGGCCAGCGCGGTAGAACACCACGCCCAGTACATCATCCGTAAAGGCTCAAGAGACCTCGGCAGCACCACCCTCGAAGGCTCCCGCCCGGGCATGGCCATGCTGATCCACTCCGGCCTGAAAATCCTGGCCCGGGAAGGCTACGAAATCCTGATCAACCAGGGCATCGAAAAAGCCAGGACCTTCGCCGGCATGATCGACGAACAACCGGACTTCGAACTCATCACCCGTCCGGAACTCAACATCCTGACCTATCGCTACTGCCCGGAACCGGTCCAGCAGGCCCTGGCCATGGCCGACGAACTGCAGGCCGAAAAGCTCAACACCTGCCTGAACCGCATCACCAAGTTCATCCAGAAAACCCAGCGGGAACGCGGCAAAGCATTTGTGTCCCGAACCCGACTGGAACCGGCCCGTTACTACCACTTCCCGTGCATCGTGTTCCGGGTAGTGCTGGCTAACCCGTTAACAACGCCGGAGATCCTGGCAGACATCCTGGAAGAACAGCGGGAATTATCAAAGGATGAGGGTATTGCAGACGAAATGGCCATCCTGCATCAGATGGCGGAAGCGGTATTGAGCCCCAGGCCATCAAAGGCAAAGAACAGGCTTAAGTCAGCCCAGGGATAACACCGGCCAGAAAGAACGAGGCCAATTCCTTAAGGTGACATTGAAAACTGGCGGCATGACGTATGCCCGGGGCGGGGTGTGCGAGGAGCTGTTCAAAAATTTGCGGAGCCAGGGATGGCGGAGCAGAAGCGCCACAGGGATGTGCCGAAGGAGCGGTTTTTGAACAGCTCCTCGCACACCCTGCCCTGCACCTGGCTAAGCTTTAATACAGGGCCTCTTCGTCATCCAGCACCTCGTGCAGGATCTCCAGGAACATCTTGTCCGCCTCACTCCAGTTCTCCGGAATCCGGATCGTGGTGTTGGCACTGATCTCGCGGGCGATCAATTCATCGGAGTTCGGCTGCCCCTTATACTTACGGGCAATCTCCATGGATTTGACGGCAATCGTCGGCTCGCTCATGACCTTCTTGATAAACACCCGTAACTCTTCAATCATTCTGGCCTGACGGCTCTCGGAAGATGAACTCATTCCTGACTCCCTGAAAAATAGCGTTGAAGCAAAACGGCCCGCACAGGGCCTGATGCTCATAGTATGGCCAAACCGCGGGGCACTAACCAGCCCCGCCCGGCATTAAACCATCAAACCCCGCAGGGCGAAGAACAGGAATGCAGCCATCAGGGCAGACGCCGGCACGGTGATAATCCAGGCCGCGGCAATCTTCACCAAGTGGGAGCGCTTGACCATCTCTTCCTTGTAAATCTTCTTCAGGCGCTTGCGCTCGGACTTGGACAGCGGCACCTGTTCCTTTTTCTTCTTCGCTTGCTTGAGCAGCTTTTCCATTTCCTCCACAGAGGCGTTGCGGAAATCGTCCAGGAACGGCTTCAGGCGTTCCTGGTCCGCCGGGTCATGGTGCTCGATCATCTTGTGCAGCTGGCTGGCGTAGTTGGACTTCAGATACTCCCGCAGGAAGCCCACACCGAACACGCCACCGATAGCGATATGGGTTGAACTGACCGGCAGGCCCAGCTGGGACGCCAGGATTACCGTCAGTGCCGCAGACAGGGCGATACAGAAGGCCCGGGTCTTGTCCAGCTCGGTAATCTCGCTGCCCACGGTCTTGATCAGGCGCGGGCCGAACAACATCAAGCCAACGGCCAGGCCAAGCGCACCCACCATCATGACCCACAGCGGAATGCTGGCAGAGGTCACCACGCCACCACCGGCGCGAATAGCATCGTTGATCGCAGCCAGCGGCCCGATGGCATTGGCGACGTCGTTCGCCCCGTGGGCAAAGCTGAGCAACGCGGCGGCAAAGATCAGTGGCCAGGTGAACAGCGTGTTCACGCCCTTGGAACTGTTTTCCATGGTCGCGGCACGACGGCTCACCAGGTTGCGCATGATGAACCACACCACGGCAGCCACCACCAGGCCTATGATCGACGCCGACAGGAAATCCACCTTTACGATTTTCTTCACGCCCTTGAGCATCAGATAGGTTGTGAACGCCCAGGCCATGATCGATACCAGGACGGGCACAAAGGTACGGGCCGACGACACCAGGTTCTGCCGGTACAACACGGTTTTCTTGATGGCAAACAGGAACAGCGCCGCCAGGGCACCACCCAGTACCGGGGAAATCACCCAGCTGGCGGCAATCTTGCCCATCACGCCCCAGTCGGCAATAGCCCAGCCACCGGCCGCAATGCCGGCACCCAGCACGCCACCGACAATCGAATGGGTGGTGGACACCGGGGCACCCATCCAGGTGGCCAGGTTCAGCCACAGGGCGCCAGCCAGCAGGGCCGCGGTCATCAGCCAGACAAAGGCGCGCGGATCATCCAGGGTTGTCGGGTCAATAATGCCGCCTTTGATGGTCGACACCACGTCGCCACCGGCAATCAATGCGCCGGCCGCTTCAAACACCGCCGCCAGCAGCACCGCAGCTCCCAGCGACAGGGCACCGGAGCCCACTGCCGGGCCCACGTTGTTGGCGACGTCGTTGGCGCCGATATTGATGGCCATGTAACCGCCGATCACGGCAGCGGCCATCAACAACATGCTGTTGGGCAAGCCCTGGCTGAAGGAACCGACAATTAGCCAGACGCAGAGCAGGAAAAGTACGCTGAAACCGACCCTGTACCGTTCCGTGGAGGGGCTGCTGAGAAGGTTATCCAGAAAGCTGCTGGAACGGGCCATAAAAGAACATATCTCTTGTGAACAGAATAATGGAATCCGGCAATCTTGCCGCGCGCAAACTATAAAATTTTTATCATGAAATTGAAACCGGACTGTCATGAAGGCGAAAGGTCACAAATCGGACAGACATCACTCCAAAGTCGCGATTTTTTGGCGCATACTTCGCAAAAACCTGTCAAAAAGAACAACACAAGATGACGGATACACCCAGCGCCAGCCAGATCATATCCACAGACCATGAAGACCGGCAGATCTCCCGGCTACTGAACGGGTTGTCGGGCATGGCCCTGCTGTTCCTGACCGGCATCGGCCTGAAGGCCTGGTTTGCCGACCATCACAGCCACGCCATCGTGCTGTGGCTGTTCAATGTACCGGTGCTGGCCAATATGCTCTGGTATGCCCGGACCGGCAACCGGCTGACACAGAAGGTCGGGCTACTGACAACCGTTGCCCTGCTGTTCGCCTACCTGATTGCCTCGGGCGGAGAGGGCAACACCGGGCCCTTGTGGTTCTATGTATTCCCGCCCCTGCTGTTTTTCCTGACCAGCCTGAAAGCCGGCACAGCTATCCTGCTGTTCTGCTACCTGCTGGCGATCATTGTGTTCCAGTTCCCCGACCTGCCCGGGGTAACCGGCGAATACTCGACCGACTTCAAAATCCGGTTTTTCGCCACCCTGACCTTCGAATCCATTTTCTGCTTCGTCCTCGAAGCGGGCCGGCTCCAGACCCGAAACAAACTGGTCAAGCTGGCACAAAGCCACGAACAGGCCGCCCGCACCGACGAACTCACCGGCCTGGCCAACCGCCGGTATATGCACAGCCGCCTGACCGCGGAATTCTCGCGTTACCAGCGCTCGGGGCACCACTTCTCCGTGGTCCTGATCGACCTGGACCTGTTCAAGCGGATTAACGATAACTACGGGCACGATGCCGGCGACACTGCCCTCCAGCACTTTGCCAGGCTGGTGCGCCAGGTGATCCGGCAAACCGACGTCGCTGCGCGCTGGGGCGGCGAAGAATTCCTGATCCTGCTGCCAGACACCACGCTGCTGCAGGCCCTCAGCCTGGCCGAGCGACTGCGTACAGAAGTCGCCAGCGCAAAGTTCCAGCATCAGGGCCAGGAGCTTCCGGTCACCATCAGCGCCGGGGTTTGCTCCATTTCCAAGGCCGGTTCGGTGAACGAACTGCTCAAGCAGGCCGACCTCAACCTGTACAGTGCCAAGGGTGACGGCCGCAACCGGATTGCCCCAAGGGTACGCAGCCAGGACAGCCAGGTGCCAGAAGAAAGCCCGGCTTGAGCCCTGCCGCGGGCACCGCTAACATCGCCGCCAGTATTCCATGCACATTCACCAACATCAGGCAGTAACATGGCAGCAATTCGCATACTTACCGGCAGTGTTTACGGGGGCGCCCTGCTGACAGCGCGCCGTATCAAGCAGGAACTGGAACCCGAAGGGCACACCGTCACGGTTCTGGAAAATCCAACCCTGGCCGATATCACCGACAACCAGGACGCGTTGCTGGTGTGTACCTCCACCACTGGCCAGGGTGAAATCCCCGACAACCTGTTGCCGTTTTATCTGGACTTGCGCGAACAATTGCCTCAGCAGCCTGGCCGCCCCTTTGGCGTGATCGTGCTGGGCGACAGCTCCTATGGCGACACCTTTTGCGGTGCCGGAGACCTGATGGAAGAGGCGCTGTATGAAACCGGCGCCCGCAAGGTCGGTGACACCCTGCGGATTGATGCACTGGAAACCATGGAGCCGGAGGCCGAAGCCCTGCCCTGGGTCCGGGATTGGATTAACGGGATTTGACCAATAATTACACAAGTTACCAAAAGTCTGCAGGTTACGGCTTGAGCCGCCCCAGACGACAGGCCATACTCAGGCCATAACGACAAGAACGGTAACCTGTGATTCTGATGCAACTGGCCCGACCCCTGGCAGCCCTGCTGATTCTTCTGGCGCTTTCGCTTCCCGCCATGGCGGCCAGTGATGGCTATATTCCGGCCATTGAGTACCTGAGACTGGCGCCGGACGACCAACGCAGCCCGCAACAGGCCCTGGAATCCGGCGACTGGCAAATCCTGAACGGACAAACGCCCAATTTCGGTTACACCCGGGACCAGGTCTGGCTGCAGTTTCCGATCAGCCAGCCCGGAACCACCAATCTCCTGGAGATCGCCTACCCGCATCTGGATCGAATCGATTTCTATCTGTTGCGGGACGGCGAAATCCAGCTGAGCTATCAGACCGGCGACCGCATGCCGTTCTCGGAGCGCCCGGTGGAACACCCCCATTTCCTGTTCCCGTTCCAGCTTGAAGCTGATCACAACTACCGCATTTTGCTGAGAATCGACACCGACGGCGCCATGCAGGTGCCGCTCCGGCTCTGGAACAATCGCAGCTTTTTTGAGAAGAGCTCCGTTGAAAGCCAGGTTCACGCCCTGTACTACGGCATCCTGATTACCGCCATCTGCTTCAACCTGTTTGTGTTCCTGGCACTCAGGGAATCCATCTATCTTTATTACGTGCTCTCGACCCTGGGCTACCTGATCCTGATCGGCACCCTGAACGGTACTACCTACCAGTTCCTGTGGCCGACACTCCCTGCAGTTCAGAGCAACGCCATGGTGCTGTCGATACCATTGGCCATGCTGTTCACCCTCATGTTCTCACGGTCGTTCCTCAAGCTGCGCGAGTGCAGCCCCCGGCTCGACCGTCTCATGCTCGCCACTATCTTGCTGAACGGAGCACTGGCGCTGTCGACCATGGTGATTGATTACGGCACTGGTATCCGGCTAACCGTGGCCCTGGCAATTCCCAGTTGCCTGCTGCTTACTGTCGTCGGCCCCCTGCAATGGGCCCGAGGCAACCCACAGGCGGTGTACTACACCCTGGCCTGGGGGGCTGTGACCCTGGGCAGTGCCATTACCGCCGCCAACAAGTATGGCCTGATTCCCACCAGTTTCTTCTCGGTCTATGGCATGCAGCTGGGTTCTGCCTTCCAGGCGATCCTGCTCAGCCTGGCTCTGGCCATCCGGATCTATCACGAGCGCCAGCAGAAAGTGCTGGCCCAGGAGGCGGAACTCAAGGCACTCGAAGCTCGGCGCACAGCCGAACTCCGGCTGATGGACCAGGCCTTGCACCATCCGCTCACTGGCCTGCCCAATCGCAGCAGCTACGAAATGCGCCTGAACGAACTGATCCGGAGTCAGCGTGGTAAACGCTTTGGTGTCGTAATCATCCACCTGAACAACCTGTACCCGGTGACCAAAACTCTGGGCCACCGCAACACCGACCGCATTCTGGAGCTGGCCTCCAAACACTACAACGCGGTGATCAAGGATGTACCTGGGGCCATCTCTCTGGAGCAGACCGACAACCGAACCTTCTTCCTGGCCAGCCTCGACCCGCAAACCTTTGCCTTTGTGGTGGATGCTGACCAGGCGCTGTCGGTGCCCAGAATCGTGCTGCGCAGCATTGAAGAGATCCGCTACCCGGTAGATTTCCTTGGCATGCAGGTTCCCCTGAACCCACAGCTGGGCGTGGCTTTCTACCCAACTCACGGAAACGATGCCAACACCCTGATTCGCCGGGCGGTGATCGCCGAAGGTTCTGACCGCGCCCGAGACCGCGGAATTGCCTACTACAAATCCTCCCGGGACTCCTACAGCGCCGACCGACTGACTCTGGTCTCCGACCTGCGCCACGCCATCGATCACAATGAGTTGACTCTTTACCTGCAGCCCAAGCTGTGCCTGCGCACCCGCGCCATTACCGGACTTGAGGCACTGATTCGCTGGCCAAGGCGGGAACAGCCGGTTCGGCCCGATGAAATCATCGCGGTGGCCGAACAGACCGGGCTGATCAAACCCCTGACCCGATGGGTGCTGAAAGAGGCCCTGGAAATGCGGGGGCGGCTGCTGGAGATCGGCTGGGATGCCGGAATCGCCGTCAACATCTCGCCCAACAATCTACGGGAACCGGATTTTGCCGTGTTCGTGCAACGGTTGATGCAAAGCTACCAGATCCACTCCGGGGCCATCACCTTCGAGGTCACGGAGACCTCCATGATGCAGGACCCCACCAATTCCCTGCGGGCGCTGAACGCGCTTGATGCCGCGGGCATTCCGCTCTCCATTGACGACTTCGGGTCCGGCTATTCGTCGCTGTCCTACATCAAGCAGTTGCCGGCCGGCGAAATCAAAATCGACCGTTCACTGATTACCGATATAGTGGAACGGGAGCAGGATAGAGTGATCGTGCGCACCACCATCGACATGTGCCACAGCCTCGGCTACACCGTCGTGGCCGAGGGGGTGGAGGATGATAAAACCCTGTCGCTGTTGAAAGACATGGGGTGTGATATGGTGCAGGGCTACTTCCTCACCCGGCCGCTACCCTTTGATGACATGGTCGACTGGCTAAGGGGTTACAACCCTCAGGCCTTACGTTCCCGGATCAGTGCTTCCTGAGTGGTCGAAGCCACCAGCACGCCATCCCGGGTGAAGAAGTTACCGCGATTAAAACCGCGACCGCCGGAGGCGCTGGGGCTATCCTTATCGTACAGCAGCCATTCGTCCATGCGGAAATCCCGGTGGAACCAGATGGCGTGGTCCAGGCTGGCCACCTGCATGTTCCGGTTCATAAAGCTGCGGCCGTGGGGTGCCATGGAGGTGCCCAGGAACGAGAAATCCGAGGCGTAGGTCAGCAGGCAGCGGTGCAAGGCAGGATCATCCGGCAGGGGCCCCAGGGCACGGAACCAGTCCTGGCGGTAGGGCGGTTGCTTCTCCGGCTTGAGCGGGTTACCGGGGTTCACCGGGCGAATTTCGATGGGCCGCTCGCGGGTAAGCACCTCCCGAAGTTTCTCCGGCACCTGGTCAACCAGCAGCTGGCCCAGTTCCTGTTCGGATTTCAGGGTTTCCGGCGCCGGTGCCTCAGGCATCGGAAACTGGTGGCTGAGGCCTGCCTCGGCCTCCTGGAACGACATAGAACCGGTCAGGATTTCCTTGCCATCCTGGCGGGCAATCACCCGCCGCACAGAAAAAGAACCGCCGTCACGAACCCGCTGAACCTCGTAATCAATCGGCATGCTGTGATTGCCGGGGCGCAGGAAGTAGGCGTGCAATGAATGGCACAACCGGCCTTCAACGGTGCGGCTGGCCGCCATCAACGCCTGGCCTAGTACCTGGCCGCCAAACACATGGGGAAAGCCGAGATTCTCACTGTCACCCTGAAAATGGTCATCTCCGATGGGCGACAAATCCAGCAAATCAATCAGCTTCCGGGTTATTTCCAGCATGCACGCTCCTGTTGTTTTGGTCAGGAGCCAGCGACCAGCTCCTTAGCTTACGAAAGAATTTCTACCTCAGGTGAAACAATTTCGCAACGCTCAGT
Source organism: Marinobacter sp. UBA3607 (assembly GCF_002375525.1). Lineage (NCBI taxonomy): Bacteria > Pseudomonadati > Pseudomonadota > Gammaproteobacteria > Pseudomonadales > Marinobacteraceae > Marinobacter > Marinobacter sp. UBA3607. Next base: position 9,854 of record NZ_DFLY01000015.1, read on the forward strand.
CACTGTGGATGGGCGGCACTTCCCGCGACAACGCCTGTTTTTCCACGGCAAACCGACCGGTCACCGCAAAGCCGAGCACCTCGCCCGATGGCGACAGGAAACGGGCCTTCACGTCTGAACCCTCCTGCTCGATGTCCCATTCGCCTTCGGCGCCGGCCGGTGCCGGACACACCGCTGTGGGACAACAGGGGGTTTTGATCATCACCGGCATGGCACCATAGCTCACCTGGGTGCGTTCACCGGTGAGGGTTTTCGCCAGGGCGCGGGCACAGGCCATCAGCGGCAACACATACAGCAGCACCTGGCCATCTACCTCGGCACAGTCACCCAGGGCATAGACATCCGGCGCGGAGGTCTCCAGGGCCCGGTTAACCAGGATGCCGCGACCGGTTTCAATACCGGCCGCCCGGGCAAGCTCGGTGCGCGGCCGCAGGCCGACCGCCGAGACTACCAGGTCCGCTGCCAGGGTATCGTCATTGGCGAGCAACAGCTTTACGCCCTGCCCGTCACGATCAACCCTCTGCACTACCGTGCCCAGATGGAAGTTCACGCCCAGGGCCTGCAACTCCTGCTGCACGGCGTTGGCGGCAGCTTCCGGCAACAGGCTTGGCATCACTTGGGTATCGGGGGCAATCACATCAACCTCGTAGCCGCCATTGCGCAGGTCGTTGGCGAACTCGCAGCCGATCAGCCCGGCCCCCATGATGGCCACCCGCTTGCCACCTTCCAGGGCCTTGCGAAACGCCCGGTAATCCAGCAGGTCGTTGATGGAATAGACCCGGTCCAGACCATCACCGTCCAGGCCCAGGCGGATCACATCCGCACCCCAGGCCAGCACCAGTTTGCTGTAGGCCAGCCGCTCGTCGCCCAGCACCAGTTCGCGGGCACCGGTATCAATACCGGTAACGGTGGTGAACGTGCGAATGTCCACCGACAGCTGTTCGGCCATTGCCCCGGTGTCGCCCTGGGCCAGCCCCTCGGCATCCTTACCCTTGGTAAAGCCGGTGGACAGCATCGGCTTGGAGTAATTCACGCCATCGTCTGCGGTTACCATCACCACCGGAGTGGTTTTATCCAGCTTGCGCAGCTCCCGCACCAGCGAGTATCCGGACAATCCGGTACCTACTATTACAATCGGTGCCTGGTCGGTCATAGTCCTGCTCCGTTAATCAGCCGATTTCGATCATCTCGAAGTCTTCCTTGCCCACGCCACAGTCCGGGCACACCCAGTCATCCGGCACATCTTCCCACTTCGTGCCCGGCTCGATGCCGTCTTCCGGCCAGCCTTCGGCTTCGTCGTAAATCAGACCACACACTACACACTGCCACTTCTTCATACTTGCTCTCCGTTAAAATCCCGGGCGCCATAATACCCTCCGCCCGGCCTGTGACCAATGCCGCGCGAGACGCCGGTTGCCCGGGTTTTGTGCCAATAGGCATGATTACAGATAGTCCGTTCACCATCAGCCCCTCCCTTCAGGGCAACCGGTTCGGTATAATCGCCGGTTTTACGACAGGACCGACCGTTATGACCGATACCGTCGCGGAAATGAACCAGGTCATGGCTGAAGCCGACTGCCTGGTGGACGAACAACAGGTAAGTGCTGCCATCGACACCATGGCCTCGGCCATCACCGATCGCCTGAAAGATAGTAACCCGCTGTTGTTCTGCGTTATGAACGGTGGCCTGATCACTACCGGCCAGCTGTTGCCCCGCCTCAAATTCCCGGTGCAGGCGGAATACCTGCACGCCACCCGCTACCGCCAGGAAACCACCGGCGGTATCCTCGAGTGGAAACTCCAGCCGGAATCCGACATGAAAGACCGCACGGTGCTGATTGTCGACGACATCCTGGATGAAGGCACCACCCTGTGCGCCATCGCTGACTACTGCCTGGCCCACGGCGCCCGGGAAGTGCTGACAGCGGTACTGGTCGACAAGATTCACGAACGCAAGGCCCGTCCGGGCCTGAAAGCCGACTTCACAGGCCTCTACGTTGAAGACCGCTTCCTGTTCGGCTACGGCATGGACTACAAAGGTTACTGGCGTAACGCCCCCGGCATCTATGCTGTCAAAGGACTCTGACCGGGAAAACAGCCTGAAGATCCCGCCTACCCGCTGGTACCGGTCGCTGGCTGCGGCCGGGCTGCGCAACCCGGAGGTTCACGGCCCGGCCCGCTACTGGCTGCAGGTGGAAGGGTCTTTCACCCAGGCCATGAAGCACCGGTGCCTCGAGAGCTTCCATGTGGAAGTCGCGCGCGAAGGCTACGCCACGCCGTTCCCGGAAGAGGTTCGCCGGCTCGGGCTGCAGCCCCGACAACAGGCCTGGATCCGCGAAGTCCGCCTGTGCGGCGATGGCCAGCCCTGGGTCCTGGCCCGCACCGTCATCCCCCACCACTGTTTTGAAGGCAAGGGCAGGCAACTGCGCCACCTGGGCAACAAGCCCCTGGGTGCCTTTCTGTTCAGCAGTCCGGACTGGTCACGGGGGCCGCTGGAAACCGGCCTGTGCCAGCCCGATCATCCGCTTCAGCCCCGGCTGGCCCGGCGCTCCCTGTTCCACCACGGCAAAAACGCCCTGATGGTGGGCGAATACCTGTTGCCGGTGCTGTACCGGTAAGCTTCGGTTTAACCCCCGGGCCCTGGCTGGCTATAATTCGGTGTTTGCCACGCACCTGACCCACGGAAGAGCGCACCATGTTGCAGAATGCCCTGCCAGACCCTGTCCAGGCACGCCTGGCCGACTACGCCCGCCTGCTTCGCATTGACCGGCCTATCGGCAGCCTGCTGTTGCTCTGGCCCACCTTCTGGGCACTCTGGCTGGCCGGCGACGGCAGCCCGTCTATTGCCAACGTCATTATCTTCACCCTGGGCGTGTTCTTTATGCGGGCCGCCGGCTGCGCCATCAACGACTTTGCCGACCGGGACTGGGATCGCCACGTAAAACGCACCCAGGACCGCCCCCTGACCACCGGCCGCATCCAGTCCTGGGAAGCCGTTGCCCTGTTTCTGGGCCTGTGCCTGGTTTCCTTCCTGATGGTAGTACTGTTCACCAACCGGCTGACCCTGTACCTGTCCTTCGGCGGCGCCCTGCTGGCGTTTATCTATCCGTTCATGAAGCGCTACACCCACCTGCCCCAGCTGTTTCTGGGGGCCGCATTCTCCTGGGCCATCCCCATGGCCTGGGCCGCCCAGGCCAACGAGCTGAGCCAGCTTACCTGGCTGCTGTTCACCGCCAACGTGTTGTGGACCGTGGCCTACGATACGCTCTATGCCATGGTGGACCGGGATGACGACCTGAAAATCGGCATTAAATCCACCGCCATCCTGTTCGGCGAAGCCGACCGGGCGATCATCGGCATACTGCAGGCGCTGGTGGTGCTGATCCTGGTAATTGTAGGAGGCCAGGCAGAACTGGGCGCGTTCTGGTATCTGGGCGTGGCGGTAATGGCAGGCCTGTTTGCCTATCACCAGTACCTGGCCCGCGACCGTGCCCGGGAAGGTTGCTTCAAGGCCTTCCTGAACAACAACTGGGCCGGGTTTGCGGTATTTGCCGGGCTGGTGATCGACCAGCTTCTCTGAGTTGCCAGCAGGCACGGAACCGCCGCCAACTCAACCGTGTCATATACTTGTAACAAAGACGCGTTGTAATGAGCCAGCAACATTACTGGGGAGCGCAAACCCTGCTCCCGGGGTTCTGACACAGGTTGAAGCACATGAATGGAAAAACTGTCCTGATCGTCGATGACGAGCCAGCCATCCGCGAAATGATCGCCGTGGCCCTCGAAATGGCTGATTACGACTACCTCGAGGCAGAGGATGCCCGCCAGGCCCACGCCCTGGTAGTTGACCGGCAGCCAGACCTGATCCTGCTGGACTGGATGCTCCCGGGCACCAGTGGTGTCGAGCTGGCACGGCGGCTGAAAAAGGAAGAGGCAACCGCCGACATCCCGATTATCATGCTGACCGCCAAGGTTGAGGAAGACAACAAGATCCAGGGCCTGGAAGTCGGCGCCGATGATTACATCACCAAGCCCTTCAGCCCGCGGGAACTGGTTGCCCGGCTGAAAGCGGTACTGCGCCGGGCAACGCCGGCCGGCGTCGACAGCCCGATCGAAGTGGACGGGCTGACCCTGGACCCGGTCGGCCACCGGGTAACCACGCCGGCAGGTGCCCTGACCATGGGCCCCACCGAGTACCGGTTGCTGCAGTTTTTCATGACCCACCAGGAACGGGTCTATACCCGGTCGCAGTTGCTGGACCAGGTCTGGGGTGGCAATGTCTATGTTGAAGAGCGTACGGTAGACGTACATATCCGGCGCCTGCGCAAGGCCCTTGGCGACCGCTACGACCACCTGGTCCAGACCGTCCGGGGCACCGGCTACAGGTTCTCCACCAGGGTCGCATAACCGCTTCGGCCCCTGGCCTGATACCAGAACACAGAACAAGGCTGCGCCCGATGCAACACAAGTGGTCACGATATCTGCGCCTGATCCTGGCCATCCTGGCCAGTACCACGCTGGTTGGCCTGTATTTTGGTGAACCGGTATACGGCTTGCTGGTTGGCCTGGTGGGTTACCTCTGGTGGACCCTGATCCAGGCCCGCCGCCTGTACCAGTGGCTGGACAACCCGGACGCCAGCGAAGAAGCGCCCCAGAGTATCGGCATGTGGGGCAGCATCTTTGATGGCCTGAACAAGCTGCACCAGAGCCACCTGCGCACACAGGACCGCCTCCGGGCCCGCATCAACCGGGTTCAGGAATCCACCAATGCCATGCGCGACGGTGTGATCATGACCGACGCCCGGGGCACCATGGAATGGTGGAACGGCTCTGCCGAACACCTGCTGGGGTTCCGGCGCAGTACCGACCGGGGCCAGTACATCCACAACCTGATCCGAAACCCGGCCTTCAAGGCCTACTTCGACTCCCGGGACTACCGGGAACCGCTGGAACTGAACTCCCCGGCCAAGCCCCATCTCCACCTGCAAATCCAGATCAGCCTGTTCGGCGACGACGACCGCCTGATCGTGGCCAAGGACGTTACCCGGTTGTACCAGCTGGAACAGATGCGCCGGGACTTCGTGGGCAACGTTTCCCATGAAATGCGCACCCCGCTAACGGTAATCAGCGGCTACCTCGAAACCCTCGTTGACCATGCCGACGAACTGCCACCCAAGTGGCGCCGGGCCATCAACACCATGGCCGCCCAGTCATCCCGGATGGAAGCACTGATTACCGACCTGATCCTGCTGTCGCGTATTGAAACCGGTGAACACACGGTAGATGACACCCTTGCCGACATGGATGCCCTGCTGAACCAGATCTGTCACGACGCCCAGGCCCTGAGCGGCAGCAAACAGCACCGCATTACCGTCAATATTTCAGACCACCGGCTGCTGCAGGGCGATGAAAGCCAGCTGCGCAGCGCCTTCTCCAACCTGGTGTTCAACGCCGTGAAGTACACGCCGGCGGAAGGCGAAGTGACCGTGTCCTGGACGGCCAACCGCGACGGCGCCCATTTGTCCGTCAAAGACAGCGGTATCGGCATCGACCCGGTTCACATTCCCCGCCTGACCGAGCGCTTCTACCGCGCCGACCCGAGCCGGCACAAAGACACCGGTGGCACCGGCCTGGGACTGGCCATCGTCAAACACGTGCTGATTAACCACGATGGCAACCTGGAAATCCGCAGCAAACCCGGCGAAGGCAGCGAATTCATCTGCCACTTCCCCCGCGAGCGGCTGGTAGAACGGGTACCGGAACTCCGGGATTAAAGAATTGTCACTCCCGGGCCGGTTCAGCGGTATTTCCGAACCGTAAAAACGCGCTAACATGGCATTCATACCCGCCCATTCATCTTGCGAGGTTTTACTGTGGCCAATCAGCCGATGCCGGGGCCAGTACGTCACGCCCTGACTGCCCTTTTCCTGCCAGCCCTGCTCTTTACCAGCCAGGCTTCGATGGCAGAACTACCCACCATGACCGACGCCGCCTTTGCAGAGTGCAAGGCAGTCCTGCAAGACAAAGCAGTCCAGGCCGGTGTCAGTGCCGACACCGCCAGCCGGGTGATGGCCGATGTCAGCTACCTGGAGCGGGTCATCGAACTGGACCGCCGGCAACCGGAGTTCACCACCACCTTTGCCGACTACCTGAACCGCCGGGTTAACGAAAGCCGGATCAGCAAGGGCCGGGAAATGCTGGCCGAACACAAGGACCTGCTGGCCCGGGTGACCCGGGAAACCGGTGTGCCTGCGCCCTACCTGGTGGCGTTCTGGGGCCTGGAAACCAACTACGGCAGCTACTTCGGCAAGATGCAGGTGCCCAGTGCCCTGACCACCCTGGCCTGTGACCCGCGCCGCACGACCTTCTTCACCGAACAGCTGATTGCCGCCCTGCGCATTATCGACGAGGGCGCCATTCCGGCAGAACAGATGGAAGGCTCCTGGGCCGGCGCCATGGGCCACGTCCAGTTCATGCCCACGGTGTTCCTGAAACACGCCGTAGACGCCGATGGCGATGGCCGCCGGGACCTGTGGAACAGCCTGCCCGATGCCATGATGTCGGCCGGCAAGTTCCTGGAATCCATGGGCTGGGACGGCGACTACCGCTGGGGCCGGGAAGTGTTACTGCCCGAAAACTTTGACTTCAGCCAGGCCGATGGTCGCCGGCTGCCCCTGGCCGAGTGGCGGAAACTGGGCATTACCGATGCCTTCGGTAACGCCCTGGCCCAGGAGCCCATTAAAGCCGCACTGGTGGTGCCCAGCGGCCACCAGGGCCCGGCCTTCCTGGCTTACAGCAACTTCCGGGTCATCATGGGCTGGAACCGCTCAGAGTTCTACGCCATCGCCGTTGGCCACCTGGCCGACCGGGTGGCCGGTGCCGGCGGCTTGCAGAACCCACCACCGGAAGACCAGCCTGCCTTATCCCGGGATCAGATCATGCAGCTGCAGGAAAGCCTGAACGCCAAGGGCTACAGCAGCGGCGAGCCTGACGGCATTCTGGGTTCCAACACCCGCAAGGCCATCCGCCAGTACCAGAAAGCCGAAGGCCTTATTGCCGACGGCTTTCCGTCCGGGCAACTGCTGCAGGCGCTGGATATCCAGGCCGGTAGCTGAACCATGGACTCCATTACCCAGGCCGCCCTTGGCGCCACCCTGGCCGGAGCCGTGGCCGGCAAAACCCTGGGGCGGTCGGCACTGCTGACCGGCGCCTTGCTGGGCACCCTGCCGGACCTCGACGTAGTCATCGACTATGGCACCGCGGTCGCCAACTTTACCCAGCACCGGGGCTTCAGCCATTCCCTGCTGATTCTCGCGCCCCTGTCGCTGCTGATCGCCTGGGGCCTGTGGCGCTGGAAGCCGGTTATCAGCTACCGGCGATGGCTGGCGCTGGTAGCGCTTATCCTGATCACCCACCCCCTGCTGGACGCGTTCACCACCTACGGCACCCAGCTGTTCTGGCCGTTCGGCACACCGGTGGCCATCAACAGCATTTTCATTATTGACCCGCTCTACACCCTGCCGCTGCTGGCCGGCTGCCTGGCGTTTCTGGTGCGCCCGCCGGCCCGCACGGCGCTGAGCCTGGCACTGGGGCTATCCACCCTGTATCTGGGCTGGACGCTGGTTGCACAGCAGATCATCACCGACAGGGTTCAACCGGCACTGGCCCGGGCCGGGCTGGAACAGCCGGCCCTGATGGTACAACCCATGCCGTTCAATACCCTGTTATGGCGAGCCACGGCCATCACCGACGACACCCGGGTAGAAATTGTCACAGGGTTTCTGGACCAGACTCCGGAACTGACACTGGAGTACTTCCCCCGCAATCCGGTGCTCCGGGCCCGGGTAGCTGGCTTGCCGGAAGCCCGGCGCCTTGAGTGGTTCACCCGGGGCTTCCTGCATTATGAGCAGGCCGGCCAACAGATTACCGCCACCGACATCCGCCTGGGCATTCCCGGCGCGCATCCGTTTACCTTTACCCTGGCGAACCTCTCGGATCAGGGTTTAGCCCCGATCCCCAGCGGCCGGCTGGACAGGCCGGCCATCAATCCGGACGCCCTGCCGCTGCTCTGGGCCCGGCTGACCGGAGAACTGCCGGTGCTGTGCCTGGCCACACTGGCCCCGCCGGCTCAGGGGCATACTTGCTGATGCGCCTGGACCAATACCTTGCCAGCGGCACCGGGTTGTCCCGCAAAGACGCCAAACGGGCCATCACCGGCAAGCGGGTTCAGGTGAACGGCCAGTTGTGCCGCAGCACCAGCGCCAACATCAACACCGGCGACAGCGTGCTGCTCGACGGCGAGCCGGTGACCCTGCCCGGCGAGCAGTACCTGATGCTGCACAAACCCGCCGGTGTGATCAGCGCCACCACCGACAGTAGCCAGCCCACCGCGCTGGACCTGCTGCCACCGGAACTGGCGCGGCAGGTGCACATTGCCGGACGGCTCGACAAAGACACCACCGGACTCCTGCTGCTCACAAGCGATGGCCAGTGGTCGCACCGGGTTACCTCGCCCCGGCGGGACTGCCCGAAAACCTATCGGGTACAGCTGGCCGAGCCCTTAACGGCAGAAGCCCGACAGGCCCTGGAACAAGGCATTCAGCTCAACGGAGAAGACACGGCCACGCGACCGGCGCAGGTGGTGGCCTGTTCCGAACAGGAGATAGAGCTGACCATCAGCGAAGGCCGTTACCACCAGGTCAAACGCATGCTGGCGGCGGTGGGAAACCATGTCACGACACTGCACAGACAACGCATCGGCGCGATTGAACTGGATGCAGGGCTGGCACCGGGCCAGTTTCGGGAACTGACCCGGTCAGAAATCGATTCGGTTTAACGAGCGCTACCGGGCTGCGTCATCGATACGTTCGAACTTCTGGGCCTCCAGGTTCTTGCGCACCGCTCCCGCCTCGAACACCTCGCCATTCATCGCAATGTAGACCCCCGGCGGCAGTAGCCGGGCCGCCGCCCAGGCAAAGCCGATATTGAAGATGGCATCGGTACGACGCATCCGGGCCGGTTGCATGGCCCCGGTCAGCACAATGGTGCGATCGGGCAGGGTTTTCAGGACCTGGGCCGTCTGGGCCATGGTGTCGGTGCCATGGGTGATAATAATGCGGGAATGTTCGGTCTGCTTTACCGCCTCGAGAATACTGTCGCGGTCGTCATCGGTCAGTTCCAGGCTATCTTTACGCATCAGCTCCCGGATGGCATAGCCCTCATGGATATTCGACTCTGCCAGCAATTCCGGCAACAGGCTGTCGCCGATCTCGAACTTGCTGTTGGCATCAAAGTACACCTTGTCGATGGTGCCGCCGGTGGTCAGTATCTGGATGGTCACGGGGTATCCTCTGTTGGAATGGAGCTATCGGGAACAGGTCTCATTTTAACCATCCCCATGAAACTCCAAATGTAAAATATCTTTAAATGCATTAAAATTTGTTCAAATTCATAATGTTGCAAGATGTTATATCGAGTAACATTATGTATCAAAGCCTTTGCACCAACCAGGATTGCTACGGAATGGGCGCAGCCTCCACAAACCAACACAGCCCAGAGCAAGCCCCGGGGCGGCGCGCCGGTGGCAACGGGCTGCAGCGCTGGTTTCCGTTTGTGGTGCTGCTGGTAGTGGCAATCTATGGTTTGCTGGCGGCATTTCTGGGCCAACAAGCTTCGTCGCTGGTTGGCGACACAGCCATCGCCGAGCCTGACCTGCCGGTCATGGTCTGGAAGTCCTTCGTCACCGGCATGCTGGTGTTTGCCCTGCTGCTGAACCTGAGCATTGTCATCAGGCTTCGCCGGCCCGGGCTGGCCTGGCTCAGTGTGCTGATGGTGGGCGTTATCTACAGCCAGCTGGTGATGGATGGCCTGGGGCTCTGGCTGATCTGGCCCGGCATACCGGAGCTCAACGCCCTGCTGTCCGTCAGCCTGCCACTATGCCTGATTGCCCTGTGTGAATTCACCCCCCACTTTATTGCCGTGGGCCGGCAAGGCGCCCGGCTACTCCGGGGCTTCAGCCTGGCCGCCGGCCTGCACCTGCTGGCGGCCCCCTTCGCCATCGGCCCGCTGGGGCAGGATGTGTTCCTGATAGTTGCCGCCACCGGTGGCGTGTTCATCTTCGGACTGGTGCTGGGGCAGATCCGCAAGCACGTCTACGCCCGTTATTTCGCCCTGTCGGTACTGGCCATTCTGGTCGGCGCACTCACCACGTCCCTGACAACCATCGGCTGGCTGCCGGTCAGTCCACTGACGGACTCCGCGTTTTTTCTGGGGGCAGCCGCCGGCTCCCTGATCCTCACCAGCGGTGTCGGCCGGCTGTTACTGGAAGAGCGCAAACGCCGGCTGAGCGCCGACATCCGCGCCCGGGAAGAACAGGCACTGCGCGCGCGCATCGAACAGGATTACGACCGGGTCCTGAAAACCCACCGGGTAACCGGCAAACCCAACCGCCCCATGCTGGAAGAGGCACTGACCGCCATCGACAGCCGGCAAACCCCTTACACGCTGTGCATGGTGCGGCTGACCCGCTTCAATGAACTGGAGCAGGCGCTGGGTTACCGCTCTGCCGAAGAGCTGTTGAGGCAGTACCTGCGGAAGATGAACCGGTTCTTGAAACAGGCATTAGGCGAGCAGATGATTCCCATCAACGGCTATGCCATTGCCACACTGGATACCGTCAACCATGCCTTTGCCCTGCGCCGCAGCCCGAACCAGCCGGAGCTCGAAACCCGCGCCCTGAGTGCCATTGCCGACTGGTTATCGGGCAACTTCATGGAAGGCCGGTTTTCGTTCTCCTGGGCTGCGTCACTGGGCATTGCCCACGCCCCGGAGCATGGCACCGCCGCCGGCAGCTTGCTGTCGGCGGCGGGCTTTGCCTCCCTGAACAGCGACAATGCCCTGAGTGTTTATGACCCGTCTATTGCCGAGTGGCAGTACCGCCAGCAGATCCTGATGCTGGACGTTGAAGATGCCCTGAACTCCGGCAACATGTGGCTGGAATACCAGCCGAAAGTGAGTATCCGCGACGGCCGGATCAGCTCGGTGGAAGCCCTGCTGCGCTGGGAACACAGCGAATTCGGACGAATCCCCCCGGACCAGTGGATTCCGCTGGCCGAGGAAGTGGGCATTATCCACCAGGTTACCCGCTGGGTGCTGGACCGGGCCTGCCGTGATGCCAGCGGCCTGCGGGCAAGGTACGGCGACCACATCGCCATCAGCGTCAATATTTCCGCCAAGGACCTGGCTCACCCGCTGTTCCACGAACAGGCTCGGGCGATCCTGCGCCGGCACCACCTGCTGCCCCGGAATATCATCCTGGAGATCACCGAAACCGCCATGATGACCGACCCGGAGCTGGCCCGGCATACCATCGAAATCCTCAGCGACATGGGTTTCCGGATTGCCCTGGATGACTTCGGTTCCGGCCATTCCTCCCTGGGCACCCTGGCCCTGTTCCGGCTGGATGAACTGAAGATAGACCGCAGCTTCCTGCACAATGTGCTGGACTATCCGGCCCGCCAGAAAATCCTGAAAGCGGCACTGGAACTGGGCACCGCCCTGGACCTGGACGTTGTCGTGGAAGGTGTGGAAGAAGAAGCCATCGCCGTCTGGCTGCAACAGTTCCCCGGCCTGCAGGGGCAGGGTTATTACTGGGGTCAGCCCGCCCGGGCCAGCCTCGAATCAACAGGCGCACCCCTGCCCTCTCACGTAAGCGATCATTAGCCCGTCAATAGATGCAGACTCCAATGACCTGCATCAAGGGCCCCTCCCGGCACTGCCATTAAACTGCTCTGACAATTATCAATGTCATGGAGGCCGACTATGTCTTCGCCCATTAAACAGGTTCCAACGCCGGATGCGACCGCGGCGAGCCCGGTGTTCCAGTGCTGGCAACAGGGCTATGGCATAATCCGGCACTCTGAGGCCACCGCTCGCCAGGTACAGGCGCTGGCACAGAAACTGGTGGCAGCAGGCCAACAGCCGGACGCCGACAGCGTATACCGCAAACTGATCGCCCTGGACCGGCTGACCAGCGCCGGCCTGTGGCTGGTGGTGCACATGACCTACTGCAACCGGGTGGATATTACCGGTGCCCCGCTGCAACCCAAGGACTTCAAAACCGCCCCGGAAGGCCATACCGGTGGCGCGCTCAACATGGTGCCGGCCTATGCCGCCTACCTGGCCCTGAACAACCTGACCGGACAAACCCGAAGCTGGCTGATGGGCCAGGGCCACTGCGTTGCTGCCGTAGACGCCATCAACGTTCTGACCGGTAACCTGCACCCGGAACAGAAAACCCGGTACCAGGCCGCAGACGGCCTGTCCCGCCTGGCCTCGGATTTTTACAGCTACCGGCAAAAGCCCGACGGCTCCATGGCATCGCCTCTGGGCAGCCACGTTAATCCGCACACCGCCGGCGGCATTATTGAAGGCGGCTATCTGGGGTTCGCTGAGCTGCAGTACGCCCACATGCCGCTGCCCGGTGAGTCCCTGGTCGCCTTCCTGTCTGACGGCGCAGCTGAAGAACAGCGCGGCAGTGACTGGATACCCCGCTGGTGGCGGGCGGAAGACTGCGGGCAGGTGCTGCCGGTGATGATCGCCAATGGTCGCCGCATTGAACAGCGCACCGAACTGGGTACCCGGGAAGGCCTGGAGCGCTTCGAACAGCACCTGGAAGCCCGTGGCTTTGCGCCTTTCCGCTTTGACGGCAAAGACCCGGCTGCCTTTGTCTGCGCCCTGTACGAGATGGAAACCGCACTGGCCGCCAACGGCGAGGCAGCCAAAAAAGGCGAAACCGCGTATCCGGTGCAGATTCCCTACGGCATTGCTGAAACCGTCAAAGGCTTCGGCTTTTACGGCGCCGGCCAGAACAGCGCCCATAACCTGCCACTGCCGGGCAACCCCCGGCTGGATACCCGGGCCAGGGATCTGTTCCAAGAGCACATTGTGCCCCTGTGGGTTGAACCAACCCATCTCCAGCAAGCCGTTGCCGAACTGAACGAACACGCACTGCAACAGCGCCCGCTGGAGCGGGACCACGCCCTGGCCACCCGAAACCCGCCGGAACCTTCCATACCGGCCCTGCCCTGGGGCCAGAACCAGAGTTCGCCCATGTCGGCCGTCGACGAATTCTTCCGGGCACTGGTGGAGGACAACCCCGGGTTACGCCCCCGGGTGGGCAATCCTGACGAACTGGCCAGTAACCGCCTGACCGGTATCCTGGCTGACCTGAAACACCGGGTTAATGACCCGGAAAGCCGCCAGGAATCGATCCACGGCAAGGTTATCACCGCCCTGAATGAAGAGGCCGTGGTGTCTGCCTGCCTGGCCAACAAGGCCGGCCTGAACCTGGTCGCCAGCTACGAAGCCTTCTGCGTGAAAATGCTCGGCGCCATTCGCCAGGAGCTGATCTTTGCCCGGCACCAGAAAGAAGTGGGCCGGCCGGCCCGCTGGCTGGGCTTTCCGGTGATAGCCACCTCCCACACCTGGGAGAACGGCAAGAACGAACAGTCACACCAGGACACTACCTTCTGCGAAGCCATGCTGGGCGAGATGAGCGATGTTTCCCGGGTTCTGTTCCCGGCGGATTACAACAGCACCCTCGCAGTTCTGCCTTCGGTCTTTACTGAACGGGGCCGGATCAGCTGCATGGTGATCCCGAAGCGGGAGCGGCCCTGCGTGTTCAATGCCGGTGAGGCAGAAACCCTGGCCCGCCACGGCGCGCTGGTGGTCGACGAAGACACCTCCACCGGAGAAGAACCGATTCTGCTGATTGCCAGCGGGGCCTACCAGCTGTCTGAAGCCATCCGGGCCTGCGAGCGCCTGCGGGAAACCGGCACCGCGTTCCGGCTGGTGTACCTGCAGGAGCCCGGGCGCTTCCGCCAGCCCCGGGACCCGCACGAAGCCGCCTTCTGCCTGAACGAATTCGAGCGGGAGCGGTTGTTCCCCCATCGCCTGCAGCGGCGGGTTGCGCTCACCCATATGCGCCCGGAAGTATTCCGGGGCCATCTGCACAACCTGTTCCCCCAGCCGTCCCACACCCGGGTGCTGGGTTACGTCAACCGTGGCGGCACCCTGAACGAAAGCGGCATGCTGTTTGCCAATCACTGCTCCTGGGGCCACACCCTGGCAGCCTGCGCCGAGGTGCTGGACAAGCCCCCCGGAGCCTGGCTCTCCAGTGCCGAGCTGGCCGCCGTGGAAGGCCGGGGTGACCCCTCCGTGATTACCCGCGGGCTGCCCTGAAGCGCCGGCGGATTGCCGTTTCCAGCTCCAGCAGCACCAACACCGCGACACCGGCCAGTACCGCAAATCCCAATGCTTCAGGGGAGAGCGCGGTACTGGCAAAGGTGCCCTGAAACCAGGGCACCCAGGTGAACAGGGACTGCAGGACAATCACCGCGAGCACTGCCAGCAGTACCACCGGAGTACCCAGCACACCCCGCAAGGTGATCGACGGCGTATCCAGGTAACGGACCGCAAACAGGTAGAACACCTCCATGGCCACCAGGGTATTCACCGCCAGGGTACTGGCCACCACCGCATCGTCATAGTTGTACATGGCCCAGAACCAGGCGCCGAAGATACCCGCCAGGAACAGCAGGGAGACAAACACGACCCGCCAGACTACAAAGCCCCGGAGCAGGGATTCGTCCCGTGGCCGCGGCGGCTGGGCCATCACGCCCGGCTCCGGCGGCTCGAAGGCCAGGGTCATGGCCAGCACCACCGAACTCACCATATTCACCCAGAGAATCTGCAGGGCGGATATGGGCAGCGCCAGCCCCAGCAGCAAGGCCGTGATCAGACTGATCGACTCGCCGCCGTTAATCGGCAGCATAAAGGCAATGCCCTTGCGCAAATTGGTGTAGACCGTACGTCCTTCCCGCACCGCGGCCACAATGCTGGCAAAGTTGTCGTCCAGCAAGACCACCGACGAAGCCTCGCGGGCCGCTTCCGAGCCTTTCACGCCCATGGCGATACCCACATCCGCCCGCTTCAGGGCCGGGGCATCGTTCACCCCGTCACCGGTCATGGCCACAACGCCATGCAGGGCCTGCAGGGCTGCCACCAGCCTCAGCTTGTGTTCTGGGCTGGTGCGGGCGAAAACATCCACTTCACCGGCCGCCTGCTGCAGCTGTTGCTCGTCCATGGCGTCCAGGTCCTTGCCGGTGAGCACTTTGTCGGTATTCCGCAACCCCAGCTTGCGGGCGATGGCTCCGGCGGTCAGGGCGTGGTCGCCGGTGATCATTTTTACCCGGATACCGGCACTGTGGCATTCTTCGATAGCCCGGATGGCTTCCTGCCGGGGCGGGTCCAGCAGGCCCACCACACCCAGCAGTTCAGCCCCCTGCTCCAGCTCTTCCACAACCAGCTCACGGCTGCCGGCTGTCACGGGCCGGCGGGCAATCGCCAGCACCCGCAGGCCTTCGGACGCCATCCCCGCAATGATTCCGTCCCATGCCGGGTGGTCAAGTTCAACCGGCTCACCGGTGTCCGATAACTGGTGCGAACACATCCGCAGAATCCGCTCTGGCGCGCCTTTCAGGTAGGCCACCTCATGACCATGATGATCATGGTGCAGGGTCGCCATAAAGCGGATATTGGTATCAAAGGGTACTTCATCGACCCTTGGCCAATCCCGGGCACTGGCTTCTACATCGAACTCCGCCTTGCTGGCGAACACCTTCAGCGCGGCTTCCATGGGGTCGCCATGAATCACGGCCCGGCCATCCCGGTGGCTGATACTGGCATCGTTGCACAGGGCCGCGGCCCGCGCCATTTCCGCCAGCACAGGGCTGGCATCTGCCGGAGCATCGTTGCGGCAAACTGCACCCTCAAAACTGTAGCCCTCGCCGGTGACATCGAAGCGCTGGCCACCGGCCACTGCGGCGGTCACCATCATTTCGTTACGGGTCAGGGTTCCGGTCTTGTCGGAACAGATCACCGACACCGCACCCAGGGTTTCGATGACCGGCATACGCCGGACCACGGCCTTGCGGCGAGCCATCTGGCGCACACCAATGGCCAGGGTAATGGTCAGAATCGCGGGCAAGCCCTCGGGAATGGCCGCAACGGTGAGCCCCACCACCGCCATGAACAGCTCCCGGAACTCCAGGCCGCTGAACGCCAGGCCGCCGAAGAAAATCGCCACCCCGGTCAGGATGACAATAATCGACAACACCCGGGCAAACCGGTCCATCTGCTCCAGCAAGGGCGTTTTCAGGGTGGTCGTGCTGGCCAGAAGGCCGGAAATCCGGCCAATCTCGGTACTGGCGCCGGTACGCACCACCACACCCCGGCCGGTTCCGGTGGCCACCATGGTGCCGGAAAAGGCCATGCCGGTCTGGTCACCCAGGGCAGCCTCGGCCTCGACCGGCTCGGGGGTTTTATCCACCGCCTCGGATTCGCCGGTCAGGATGGCTTCTTCAATTTTCAGGTTGTGGCACTTTTCCAGGCGGATATCCGCCGGTACACGGTCACCCGGTTCCAGCAAAATGGTATCGCCCGGCACCAGTTCTGCTGCATCCACCTGGTGCTGGCCATCGTTCCGGACAACCCGGGCTTTCGGCGCCAGCATGTGCCGGATAGCCGACAGCGCCTGTTCGGCCCGCCCCTCCTGCAGAAAGCCGACCAGGGTCTGGATGACCACCACTGCCAGGATGACCCCGGCATCGACCCAGTGGCCGAGGGCACCGGTAATCACCACCGCGGTCATCAGCACATAGATCAGGAAATTCTTCAGTTGCCGGCCAAGGCGGGCAAGCGGGCCGGATGCGGCCGCTTCCGGCAAACGGTTGTAGCCCAGGGTGGCCAGGCGTTCAGCGGCTTCGGCGTTGGATAATGGATGTTCGGCCTTCAGGCGTTCACGAGCCTCGGCGGCCGGCACAGCCTGCCAGTGCTCAGAAAGCAGGGACTCAGGCTCCAGCGCTGCGGAGTCGGAAGATGGGGGAGATCCGGTCATTACTGATTCCTTGTAGTGGACTCAACCATACTACAAGGCCGGCACAGGCCTTTGCCATTGGCACAGGTCAAATAAAAACGGGAGCCGAAGCTCCCGTAAACGATCCGAACACAGGTGACATCCGGTTATCCGCTGATAAAGACCGGGCCAGCCCCCAGGTTCCACAGGATCACCGAACCCACGCGGGTGGATACCAGGATCACCAGTGCGACCGTCAGCAAAGCGCCACCGTACATCACAGCACGCTCTTTCTCTATGCCCATCACAATGGGCAGACCGTCATACATTAACCAGGCGCCGTAGCAGGCCGCAGCCAGGAACACCGCAGCGTTGAACCAGGGCACCGGATACAACAGGGCAAAGCCCGCCAGGAACAGGGGCGTACAGGAATAAGCCGCCAGGGCAATACCATTGGAAGGCACGTGCTCTTCCTTGGCCCCGTAAGTCTTCGCCATCCAGTTGATGGCATAGCCGAGGGCAAACACCCCCACCAGCATTGCCACGTAGGTCAGGACACTCAGTTGAACCGCACTGATTTCCGTAAGCTTGATCAGCCGCTCGCTACCCACAGACCAGCCGAAGTGTGCTGTTGAAATATAGGCGCAGATGGGAGCAATAGCCGCCAGAATGGCGATGTAAGCGATATAGAGCCTGGTTGGATTTTCGTGTTCCTTTCTGATGGATACCCACTCCTGGTCAGGGTGAGTAAAGAGACCGAACGCATGTGACAGGAGCATAGACCACCCCGCATTGTTGCTGTTGTTGGTATGGGGATATACGGCGCCTGAACCAGTTCAGACTTACAACCGTTCCTGTACTTAACTATAGTCAAGAATACCGGTGGTAAAAGCCGGCTTTGATGCTATTTTGTTCAAAGCCCGCCGTTATCATACCCTTTAGTTCTTGATGAACAGGAGCAGGAACAGCCATGAAACCACGTTTGAACAAGCACTCACTCGCCGCCCTTACCCTGGCCATTGCCAGCCTCAACGCACAGGCCGAGCTTCGCACCGAGACCGTGGAATACACGCTCGATGGCCAGGTCTTCAGCGGCTATCTGGCCTGGGATGATGAAGCCGAAGGCAAAAGGCCCGGAATCCTGCTGGTACACGAATGGTGGGGCCACAACGACTTTGTCCGGGAACAGGCAGAACAGCTGGCGGCCGCCGGTTACACCGCCTTTGCCCTGGACATGTATGGCGAAGGCAAGCTGGCCGAGCATCCGGATACCGCCCAGGAGTTCATGAAACAGGCCACCCGGGATATGGAGCAGGTAAAAGCCCGCTTTATCAAAGCAAAGGAGCTATTGCAGAACCACGAATCGGTGGATGCTGGCAAGATTGCCGCCCAGGGCTACTGCTTTGGCGGTGCCGTGGTACTCAATATGGCACGGATGGGCGTCGACCTTGATGGCGTGGTGAGCTATCACGGTGCCCTGGCCAGCCCGCTGCAGGCCGAAGCCGGCAAAGTGACCGCACGGGTCCAGGTGTATACCGGCGGCGCCGACCCGATGGTGCCCTCAGAACAGGTGGCCGGCCTGGTTCAGGAAATGCAGGATGCCGAGGTGGACCTGACGCTGGTGAGCTTCCCGAGGGTCAAGCACTCCTTCACCAATCCGGGTGCGGATGCCTTTGCCGAAAAGTTCGGTATGCCGGTCGGCTACGACGAGGATGCCGCCCGCCGTTCCTGGGATGGCACCCTGCTGTTCTACCAGGAGCTGTTCGGCAGCTGATCCGACAAACCGGTCAGGCACAAAAAAAGGCAGCCTTGGCTGCCTTTTTTTGATGTTGCTGAATCCTCAAGGATTACAGGGCAACAACGTTCTCCGCCTGAGGACCTTTCTGGCCCTGAGTTACGGTGAACTCGACCTGCTGACCTTCGGCCAGGGTCTTGAAACCAGAGCCTTGGATGGCGCTGTAGTGAACAAATACGTCCGGGCCGCCTTCACGAGTGATAAAGCCAAAGCCTTTTGCTTCGTTGAAGAACTTAACAGTACCGGTAACAGTAGACATACGTAAACTTCCTGAAATCAATCATTTTATCTGCTGCCACACACCATTCTGGTGCTGGTCAGCGTGTTACGGAAAAACTGAACTCGCGGGATCAAAAACAGGACGGCACTACTAACTGCGGAGGTACGTCTTATTCATGAACTGCTTTGCTAATCTTTCCTTCAGGATTCACTCTACTCCTGAATTTCCGGCTTGCCAAGGGTAAATTCAATAATTTATGTAGGTAGTGATACCAAGGCCGGAGCGGTCATCCGCAACCGTCTTTATCCCCTGAACAGGGTGAAGGTCCAGAAGCCCAGGGCGGTCATCAGGATGGAACCAATCACGTGGGCCAGGATGCCGGTGAGGGCCACCGCCCACTTGCCTTCCTGCATGGCGGCAAACATTTCCAGGGAAAAGGCCGAGAAGGTCGTCAGCGCACCGCACAGGCCCGTTACGGCGAACAGCCGCCACTCCGGAGCCAGCGAACTGCTGTGGGTAAAGAAGCCCATCAGCAGTCCGATCAGCCAGCCACCACTGAGGTTGGCCACCAGGGTACCCCAGGGAATGGCATGGTAACTGGCATTCAGCCACAGGCTCAGGGCCCAACGCAGGTTGGCGCCGATCACGGCGCCAACACTGACAGCAACTACCGACAGCCACATATCAGCGGCCTGCTTCAGGCCGGATTGTGGTCAATGAGGGTGTCCTTGTTGCGGGCGAACTCGTCGAACGGGAAATCGTCGACGGTCAGCATTTCCAGCACCAGCGCCTCATACTCGCGCATGAAATCGGCCTCTTCCTGGCTGAAAATACCCGCTTCCAGGGCCGCCTCGAACCGTTCTTCCGGATGCAGGGCAGTCATGGGCAACTCGCCCTTGGCGTAGGCCTTGGTAGCTTTGCGGTACAACTGCTCTGCCTTGCCATAGTCCTTGAGCAGGCTGTTGTACTGAGCCAGCGGATTGGCCACATCACCCTCACCTGCCGTTGTCCACGCACTTTCTGTCAGCTTGCTGCGCACCGGCGTATCCGTGCTGATGCTGTTGGCCAGTTTGCGGGTAAGCTCGTCGCCCGGCTCAGCCCAGCGACGGCCCAGCGGCAGGGTTACCGCCCGCAACGCCATGGCGGCCGGCCGGTTGGGCAGGTTCTTCAGGAATTCGTCCAGGGCTTTCTCAGTACGATGCAGCAGCAGGGTCATGCTGTATTGCATCAGTTCCTTCTCGCCATCCACCGGCTGGGTTTCATACCAGTTCTTGAGCACCATGGAGGCCAGGTACAGGTTGGCCAGCATGTCGCCGAGGCGCGCGGAAATCAGCTCACGCATTTTCAGCTCTCCGCCAAGGGTGGTCATGGCCGCGTCGGCACACAGGCCGAAGGCAGAACTGAAGCGGGCAAGGGCCTGGGCATAGGGCCGCGACGCGCTGTCAAACGGCACGTCCGCCTTGCCGATACCCAGGGCCTGGGTGAAAGCGCGGGCAGCGTTGCCGAAGATCAGGCCGGCGTGGCCGAAGAAGGCTTCATCGAAGGCCTTGATGTCATCGTTATCCTTGGCCGCCAGCTCCTTGAGTACATAGGGATGGCAGCGAATTGCGCCCTGACCGAAGATCATCAGGCTGCGGGTCATGATATTCGCGCCTTCCACGGTGATCGACACCGCGGCACCACTGTAACCGATACCCAGATAGTTGCGCGGCCCCAGGGTAACCGTTTTGCCGCCGTGCACATCCATGGCATCGGTGAGGATGTCACGCTGGAACTCGGTCAGGTGGTACTTGAGAATGGCCGACGGCACCGCCGGCTTTTCGCCCTGGTCGATCATGTTGGCGGTATGGTTGACCGCAGACTGGGCAATGTAGGTCTTGGCAGCAATCCGCGCCAGCGGGGCCTGGACACCTTCCATCTCTGCCACCGGGGTGTTGAACTGGCGACGGATACGGGTGAAGCCACCGGCCGTGCCCACGGCATAGGCAGCCGCACCGGCAGCACCGGACGGCAGGGTGATACAGCGGCCAACCGACAGGCACTCAACCAGCATACGCCAGCCCTGACCGGCCATTTCCTGGCCACCGATGATGTAATCCAGCGGGATGAACACATCCTTGCCCTTGATCGGGCCGTTCATGAACGGCGAGCCGATGGGGCAATGGCGACGGCCGATGTCCATGCCGTCTGTATCCCGGGGAATCAGCGCACAGGTAATGCCGTGATCCCTGGTATCGCCCAGCAGGCCGTCCGGGTCGAACATCCGGAACGCCAGGCCCACCACTGTGGCCACCGGCGCCAGGGTAATCCAGCGCTTCTCGAAGTTCAGGCGGATGCCCAACACTTCCTTGCCGTCCACTTCCTGTTTGCACACGATACCGGTGTCCGGCAGGGAGGTGGCGTCGGAGCCCGCGCGCGGGCCGGTCAGGCCGAAACAGGGCACTTCCCGGCCATCCGCCAGGCGCGGCAGATAATAGTCTTTCTGCTCCTGGGTGCCGTATTTGACCAGCAGCTCGCCCGGGCCGAGGGAGTTGGGCACGCCCACGGTCACCATCAGCATTTCATTGGCGGCCAGTTTCTGCAGTACCGCCGTCTGGGCCTTGGCCGAGAAACCCAGGCCACCGTATTCCTTCGGAATGATCATGCCGAAGAATTTTTCCTGCTTCAGGAAATCCCACAGTTCCTTGGGCAGGTCAGCCCGCTCTACCGCCAGGTCCCAGGCATTGCACATGGAAATCGCCTGGGTGCACTGGTTATCCACAAAGGCCTGTTCCTCATCGCTCAGGCCGGTATGACGGTTGATCAGCAGGTTGTGCCAGTCCGGGCGGCCGGTGAACAGCTCGCCGTCCCAGCCTACGGTGCCAGCCTCCAGGGCCACCTTTTCAGTGTCGGAAACCTTCGGCGCCACCTTCTTGAACATGGCGAACACCCGGGGGGTCAGCCAGTTCATGCGGAACTGGGGCAAACCGGCAGCGGCCGTGGCTGCCGCACCCAGGAACAGAAGCAGGGTCAGCCAGCCGGAAGCCATAAACAGGGACAGCACACCCACCACCAGCATCACGCCGATGGCCGGTTTGGCACCGGACTCCCGGCGCATCACAAACAGCAGGCCGGCCAGTGCTACCAGAAACAGAATCAAAGTCATCGCAAGTTCTCTCTGTCTTCCATGGATTAGAGCCTCCGGCACGCAGCCGGAGCCACTTCGCTAACACTTCGTTACGTTCAACTTACCCTAACAGATGCCTGTATTCCAGATAACACACCGGATTCAGACAGTTAGGGGCCTCAGGATGTGACAATCACCCGGATTCCCTCCAGCGCCAGGCTGGCATGGCCCACCGCCTCGCGGGCGGCTTCCAGCTGTTTGCGCAGGAAGTCGATTTCCTCATCGCGAATAGCCGGGTTTACTTTCTGCAGGGCTTCAAGGCGGCGGATTTCCGGTACAAAGCCGGCTTCCACCTGCGCCAGCGCCTTTTCCTGCAGTGGTTCGAGGTTCGGTTCGGCCAGCCGCTCGGCATGGTCCACCATGGTTTCCACTTCTGCCCGGATCTTGGGCACGATGGCCTGGGCCGTCCGGCGGCGGATGTTGGAACACAGCTCGTTCAGCCGGTCATGGGGCAGGGCCTTGGACAGGTCCCGGCCGTTGACGTCTACCACCAGGCGCAGCGGCGAAACCGGCAGGTAGCGGGTCAGCTGCAGGGCTTCCGGCGCCGGACAATGCACGGCGAAAACAGCTTCCAGCAACAGGGTACCCGGCGGCAAGGCCTTGACCGACAGATTGGCCAGTGCCGCCTTGCCCAGGCCGGAACTGGTTACCGAATCCATCACCCCGGTCACGATCGGGTGCTCCCAGCTCATGAACGCCATGTCTTCCCGCTGCAGGGCCTGCTCCCGCTCCCAGGTGACGGTCAGCCCGTCTTCCGGCAACTCCGCCACATGGCCGGCCTGGTATTGCTCTCCGGGCTTGAGGACATCGGCGTGTTCGCTGTGGTCTTCCACATCAACACCCAGGATGTCGAACGCCTGCACCAGGTAATCCCGGACCCGGGCAGAGCCCTCTTCTTTCTCGATCTCGGCGATCAGCGCATTGGCTTCTTCGCGGCGACAGGAGTTCAGCTCGATCAAGGCATCCCGGCCGTTATGCAGCAGGGTTTTCAGGCGCCGGGTCTCTGCGGCGCTGTCCGCCAGCAGCGGCTCGATGACACTGTCATCGCCGTCCAGGGCTTTCTGCCAGTTATCGGCCACGTGTTCGTGCACCGCGACACCCACGGCGCAGCTCTCGGCAAAGGCGTTCAGGCCTTCATGGAACCAGCGGTACTGCAGCTCCTGGCTGGTGCCCTGCAGGTACGGGATATGAATCCGGATGGCTTCGGTCTGGCCGATACGATCCAGCCGGCCAATGCGCTGCTCCAGCAGGTCCGGGTTTTCCGGCAGGTCAAACAGCACCAGGTGATGGGCGAACTGGAAGTTGCGGCCCTCGCTGCCAATCTCGGAACAGATCAGCGCCTGGGCGCCCTGCTCGGTGTCGGCGAAGTAGGCGGCAGCCCGGTCCCGCTCCAGCAGGCTCAGGTGCTCGTGGAAGGCGGCACTGCGGATACCGGCGCGCAGCTGCAGGTAATGCTCCAGCGCCATGGCGGTGTCGGCCCGGGCACAGATGACCACCACCTTGGCCGGGCGCAGGCTGGCCAGTTTCTTTTCCAGCCAGGCCACGCGGGGGTCCTCGGCCAGCCATTGCTCTTCCGGGGCCGACTGCTCCGGCGCCAGGCCGGTTTTGCCGTGACGCACCTCTTCATAGAGTTCCGGGCACGGCAAAGGCTCCGGCAGCGGCTGGCGTTCGGGGAAGCCCTGAATGGCCGCGCGGGTATTGCGGAACAGTACCCGGCCGGTGCCGTGGCGATCCAGCAGGGCATCAATCACGGCATGGTGGGCGTTGTCCCGGGCCAGCAGCTCGCCCAGTTCACTACCAAGCCAGTCAGACAAGGCGGCCTTGTCGTCCTCGGCGATGGTGTCCGGGTTTTCCTGAAGCCGGCGCACCACCTGGTTGATACGCTCATACTGCTGCTCTTCCTGCCGGAAAGTGCCCAGGTTATGGAACCGGGCCGGGTCCAGCAGGCGCAGCCGGGCAAAGTGACTGGCAATCCCGACCTGTTCCGGGGTGGCCGTCAGCAACAGCAAGCCCTTGCTGGCCTCAGACAGGCTTTCTACCACTTCATACTCGGGGCTGGCCTGCTCCGGCGACCAGGCCAGGTGGTGCGCTTCATCCACTACCATCAGGTCCCAGCCGGCGGCGAGGGCATGGTTCCTGGCCTTTTCGCTGCGCACCAGGAAGTCCAGGCTGCACAGCACCAGCTGGTCCGCCTCGAACGGGTTAACACCGTCATCGTCGTCACCGAAGATGTGGTTTACCAGGGCATCGACATCATCTTCCTGGGCCTTGAGGTCGTCGTAGCGGCCCTGGTCGACGATGGAGAAACGCAGGTTGAAGCGGCGCAGCATTTCCACCAGCCACTGGTGAATCAGCGAATCCGGCACCACAATCAGGGCCCGGCGGGCGCGGCCGGTGTGCAGCTGGTAATGCAGGATCAGGCCGGCTTCGATGGTTTTGCCCAGGCCCACCTCATCGGCCAGCAGTACCCGGGGCGCGTGGCGGCGGGCCACTTCGTGGGCAATATAGAGCTGGTGCGGCAAATGCTGGGTACGGGCGCCAATCAGCCCCTGGGCCGGCGAGGCCCGCAGGCGATCCATGTGTTCCAGGGTCGACACCCGCAACCGGAAGGCTCCGTTACGGTCGAACTGGCCGGCAAACAGGCGTTGGTGCGGGGCAGAAAAATTCACCGAACCGGCCAGCTTCACTTCCGAAACCTGGTGGATATTTTCGCCATCGTCGGCGTGGTACAGCAGAACGCCGTTCAGGTCCTCCACGGCGCGCACAATGTATTTCTCGCCTTCGAAAGTCTCTATTTCCTCACCCATCTGGTACACAATCCTCGACAGGGGAGCATTATCGATGGCGTAGGTGCGCTCCTCATCGGCCGCGGGAAAGCCCAATGTGACCCTGCGCCCGGAAATGTCGGTAACAATTCCCAGACCCAAAGCGGTATCGCTGTGGCTTACCCAACGCTGACCAATGACAAATTCCGATGTTTCCAAGAAACCTCCGCTGACTGAATTACTGTTGGTTTGAATCGTTTTCACGCACCCAGAACGCGGTCGCACCGCACACGGCCGCCGGCACCACCACCAGGTTGAGCACCGGCACCATGGCCGCAAGGGCCACCGGCAGGCCGAAGCCCAGGGCCGAAAGCCGGCTGGCTGCCAGGTCTTTTCTTAATGTCGGGAAGCTGACCCGGTGGTTATCGGCCGGGAAATCCACATATTGCAGGGCCATCATCCAGCTGTTGAACAGGAACCAGAGCACCGCTGCCACCAGGTTAACGACCGGAATCAGGCCGATAATAAACAGGCCCAGCGCCCGGGGCAGGTAATAGGCAATTTTCTGGACTTCCCGCCACAGCGCCCGGGGAATGTCCTTGATGATGGCGGCCCAGCTGCCATCCGTGCTGACTTCCTGGCCGGTGAGGTGTTTTTCGGTCAACTCGGCCAGGTAACCATAAAAAGGAGAGCCGATCAGGTTGGCAACGATCACGAAGCCGTAGGCCAGCATCAGCAGGATAACCACGCCGTAGAGCAGCCAGAACAACCAATCGAGCGCTTGCAGCCAGGCCCAGTCGGGCAGCCAGGCCATGGCACCGGCGATCATCAGGGAGAACATCTCGGCCAGGAAATAGAACATCAGCCCGAACAGGATGACGTTGATCACAACAGGAATGATCACGAACAGCCGCAAGCCGGGCTGGCGAATCAGCCTGAAGCCCTCCCCCAGGTAGCCCAGTCCGCGAAAAAAGTTTCCTTTGAGCATTGCTGGTGGTCCTCCGCTGCCATGACAATAACGGGGCGCAAAGCATATCATGTCAGCCTCGTTCCCACAGCACGCAACCACCTTCGGATTACCCTATGACGCGACTCTGGCCAACCATCCGGCATATTCTTCACATGCGCCGCCTGTGGCAGGCCGTGTTGCTGGTGTCGGTTGTCGCCATTCTGTACCTGGCCACCACCAGCAGCAGCTACCCGATTCCGTCGTCCGATAATGACAAGGTCAATCACCTGATTGCCTTTATCGAGCTGACCATCGTTACCCGGCTGGCCTGGCCGCGCCTGAGCGCCTTCTGGTATGCCCCGGCACTACTGGGTTTCGGGCTGCTGCTGGAGGTGGTCCAGGCCAATCTGCCCTACCGGGATTTTTCCCTGGCCGATGTGCTGGCAGACAGCCTGGGGATTGCCATCGGCATGCTGCCCTGGCCCGGCACACGCAGGCCGCGCGAAATGGATTTGAGAGATTCGCCTGAATCCTTGTAAGAGATATCTCACAAGCCTGTAGGAACTTTCAGTGTCTTCACGTACGAAGACGCAGCCCGGCCCATAGCCACTTCCCGCAGAGCCATGAATTCAAAGAAAAAACTATTAATGTGATAGTTGAAGCCCGCAAATGGTGTGCGCCGGTCACACGTTTGTCAGATTGGCCTTGGTATAGTGGGAACCGTCAAGGATGACAGGGAAAAGGACGACGCACTGGATGCACCCCTGCAGGGACTGTGGGGAGAGGCAAGGACACAGGGATGCCTCGCTTAAGGGATAACGATTTGGATTGCCGGCTCGGACGCTGGCCATCAGGGAAAGACGCAAGGATTACGGTAACATGGCGGTTGCCCCGAGTGCACGGACGCACCACTTGTTCCGACTGTGAACTGCCCGGGATGGCGGTTCAAACCTGTTAAAGGGCAGCCCTTGAGCTGCCCTTTGTTTTTTCTGCCGTAGAAAATTCTCAGCCTGCACCTTCCGCCAGGTAGATACGCACCCTGTTGAACTCCTCGAATTCGTTCAGGTCTGGCCAGGTCCTGGCTTCAATCACCGTTTGCAGCTGATAAGCCGGGTTACCGAGATCCCGAACCCGCGAATCTGCCAGCAAAACCCGGCTTGCTGCCGCCCGGAACGCCTCCAGCAACGGCCGGTTGTCAGGGTCATAAAGCACATCGGCCGCGGTGACCAGGTCCAGGGATTCCGGCCGCGCCGCCCAGTCGTCACAAAGCTCCACCTGCACACCGTTAAGCCGGGCATTGGCTGCGGCAGCATCCAGCGCTGCCGGATCGATATCGCAGGCAATGGCACGGGCCGCACCCGCCCGCGCCGCAGCCACGGCAACCACGCCGGAGCCTGAGCCGAAATCCAGTACCGCTTTGCCGGCCACCAGCTCCGGATGCTGCAAAATCCAGCTGGCCAGCACCTGGCCGCTGGCCCAGCAGAATGACCAGTACGCCGGCTCAGCTACCACGGCCTGGGCTTCATCATGGCTCAGGGGACCTTCCAGTACCGAGGGATCAAACAGGTACAAGGGGAGGTCCGGGCAACCTGCCGGTGCCGATGCGGCCACACGGCCACGGCTCAGGGTCTTGCGCAGGTGCTGGTTCAGGTGTTCCGGGGTCATTGCTGGCTCTCTCGGCAGTCCAAACCGCCATTGTACCCTAGTGTCCCGTCTGACTAATTCCTTAACCTACTGAGCATCTGCAAAGCCGAAGAGTTAGGCGTGCTGGTGAAAATTTGGTGGTTCCAAATCGAGACAGCAGAACGACACTATTCGGCTTTTCAGATGCTCCCGAAGGGCTTGCCTCTGAGGACTCTGAGCCTGTGTTGCCAGTCCTTGATGTGGAACCACCACACCTGCAGACTGTCGCCTTGGTCAGAGTCCTCAGAGGCAAGCAGTAGATTAAGGAATTAGTCAGACGGGACACTAGCCGGGATGCCCGGAAATCGGCACTCCGGTATACTGCCGCCCTACCCAGAACAACAGCGATCCGTTGACATGGCAAGCAGACCCGATACCAGCGATTACCTCAACCTGTTCCTGAACGACGTGCCCCTGATGGACGTTCGCGCCCCGGTGGAGTTCAGCAAAGGCAGTTTTCCCAACGCTGAGAACGCGCCCCTGATGAACGACGGGGAACGCCACCGGGTGGGCATCTGCTACAAGGAAAAAGGCCAGGACAAGGCCATCGAGCTGGGCCACCAACTGGTCGCCGGTGATGTAAAAGCCCAGCGTATCGAAGCCTGGAAGCGCTTCGTAGCCCGTCACCCGGACGGCTACCTGTTCTGTTTTCGGGGTGGGTTACGCTCCCGTCTGACCCAGCAATGGATCAAGGACGCCGGCATTGATTACCCGCTGGTGAAAGGTGGCTACAAGGCCTTGCGACGCTTTCTGATCGACAGCCTGGACCAGCTGATCGACAGCGAAGACTTCCGCATTCTCAGCGGCCGCACCGGCACCGGCAAAACCCGGGTGCTGATGGACCTGCCCAACCCGGTCGACCTGGAGGGCCTGGCCAACCACCGGGGCTCCAGCTTCGGCCGGCAAGTCACCCCGCAGCCGTCCCAGATCGATTTCGAAAACCACCTGGCGGTTGCCATGCTCAAGGCACACCACCTGGTAGGCGGGCCGGTGTACCTGGAAGACGAAAGCCGGCTGATCGGCCGCTGCGCGCTACCGGAACACTTCCGGGCCCGCATGAGCGAATCGCCGCTGCTGATCCTGGAACAGCCCATGGCAGAGCGTGTCGATATTATCCGCACCGACTATGTGGAACACATGCTGGCCGACTACATCGCCCGGGATGGCGAAGAAGCCGGCTGGCTGAACTTCCGGGACTACCTGCTGAACGCCATCGACCGCATCCGGAAACGCCTGGGCGGGGCGCGCCACCAGGAACTTCGCGCCTTGATGGAGCAGGCCCTGGAGCAACAGGAACGCACCGGCGACACCAGCGGCCACCATCTCTGGATCGAAGCCCTGCTCACCGATTACTACGACCCCATGTACGATTACCAGCTGAGCCAGAAACAGGGCCGGATCCTGGTGCGGGGCGGCCCCGATGAAATCACGGCATATGCCAGAGAGCATCACAATCCGTATAACTAACCGCTGCGTAGCAACATTTTCTGACGCTGACATTTAATATGTCTGCTATATACTCTTTGTCAGATAAATATTGCACTGGCAATCATTTGTCGGTTTTAGCCACCTCAGAAAATACTAACGATCAAGGAGCTTCTCTATGGAAGACATCTTAGGCAACGGACAAGCGTCCGAATGGATTGACCAGGGCATCGCCCTGGTTATGGCCTACGCCCCGAAAGTAGTACTGGCCATCATCACCCTCATTGTCGGCCTGTGGCTGATCAATCGCTTTGTCGGCGTGCTGGACAACAAACTGGGCAAGAAAGACCCGACCCTTAACAAATTCCTGTGCGGCCTGGTCGGCGCCATCCTCAAGATTCTGCTTCTTGTCTCCGTAGCCTCTATGGTCGGCATTGCCACCACCTCCTTCGTCGCCATTATCGGTGCCGCCGGCCTGGCCGTGGGCCTGGCCCTGCAAGGCAGCCTGGGCAACTTTGCCGGTGGCGTACTGATCCTGATCTTCAAGCCATTCAAGGTGGGCGATGCCATCGAAGCACAGGGTTTCCTGGGTTCGGTGCGTGAAATCAGCATCCTGTACACCATCATCGACACCTTCGATAACCGTCGCGTGGTGATCCCGAACGGCCAGCTATCCAACGCCAGCCTGACCAACATGAGCGTGTACGAAACCCGTCGTTGCGATATGACCTTCGGCATCGGCTACAGCGACGACATCGACAAGGCCAAGGCAATCTGCAAGCGCCTGATCGAAGAAGACGAGCGCGCCCTGAAAGACCCGGCTCCGCTGATTGTGGTGGGTGGCCTGGGCGAAAGCTCTGTCGACCTGACCGTACGGGCCTGGACCAAGGCCGGCGACCTGTGGCCGTTCTACTGGGACATGCAGGAGCGCGTGAAGAAAGCGTTCGACGCCGAGGGTATCTCCATCCCTTTCCCGCAGCGCGACGTGCATATGTACAAGGCTGACTGACCGGAAGCCTGTCACACAGACACAACCGGTTATTCGCAAACTGCAGATCCTGCGCTAAGCTGTCGGTAAGGCGGGAAGTCACCCCGCCTTACCGGAGCCTGGCCCGGGATTGGCAGACGGCTCTGCAACACTGTCCATGTTGTCAGGAGGTTGTGAACATGCCGGTACAGCAGTTAAAAGATTACCTGGACAAGGCCAATGTGGAATACATGTGCCTGTCCCACCCTCCCGCCTTTACTGCCCAACAACTCGCCCACCATGTGAAGATTGCCGGTGACCGTGTGGTTAAAACCGTGATCATCGAACTGGATGGCAAGATGGCCATGCTGGTGATGCCCGCCACCTGGCGCGTGCGCTGGGACAGACTGTCCCGCATTCTCGACACCGACTTTGTGGAACTGGCAGACGAACAGGAATTCCAGGACAGTTTCCCGGATTGCGAAGTGGGCGCCATGCCACCGTTCGGCAACCTGTTCGGGATGACCGTTTATTGCGCCGAAGTACTCACCGAACAGCCCGAGCTGGCCTTTGCCGCCGGTAGCCACACCGAGTCCATCCACATGAAAACCCGGGATTTCCTCAACCTGGTGCAACCCATGGTGATCAATCAAGGCTTCACCCGCCCGGGCACCCAGAAACCGGCCTGGCTACTGAAGAACCGCAAACGACCGGAACCCCGGGAGGAAACCCTGCTGGCCGGATACTGAAACCCGCCGGATTGACCCCGGTCGCTTGTCTGGCGCCCGGCATCGCGTAAACTGATGCCATCAGACAGGAACCGGATATGAACCAAGCATTTGACACCATTATCGTGGGCGCCGGCATGGTCGGCGCCGCACTTGCCACCGGCCTTGGTCAGCAAGGCATCCGTGTGGCCCTGATCGACAAAGCCGAACCCAGCGCCTTCGATGCCTCCAGTGCCCCGGACATCAGGGTGTCGGCCCTGAGTGCCGGCAGCGAACGCTACCTGGACAGCCTGGGAGCCTGGCATTCCATCCTGGCCATGCGCGCCACACCCTATCGCCGCCTTGCGGTGTGGGACGAAACCCCCAACCCCCTGAGCCGACTACTGCCACCCTCCCTGACCGAAGTGGAATTCAGTGCCGAACAGCTCGGTGCCCGCCACCTGGGCCACATTGTGGAAAACAGCATCACCCAGCAGGCGCTCTGGCAGAGCGCCGAAGCCGAGCCGGACGTAGCCCTGATAACCGGCCGCAGCGTGCAGGACCTGAAGCAGGATCAACAACTGGCCCGGGTCACCCTGGATGATGGCAGCCAACTGGAAGCACAGCTGGTCATTGGTGCAGACGGTGCCATGTCACGGGTTCGGGACCTGGCGGGCATCGGCGTTACCCGCGATCAATACGACCAGCAGGCCATGGTAATTTCTGTGCGTTACCGGGGCAGCGTAGAAGACATCACCTGGCAGGGTTTCTACCCCAGCGGTCCGCGGGCCTTTTTACCCCTGCACAGCGCCGGTGAACAGTTCCCCGGTGAATGCTGGGGCTCGCTGGTATGGTATGACCACCCGGCCCGGCTGGCGGAACTCAAGGCCATGGATGAACCGGCATTGATGGCCGAGATCCAGAAACGGTTCCCCGCCCGCCTGCCGGAGCTGACCCATATCGATGCCCGTGCCAGCTTCCCCATTGCCCGCCAGCACGCCAGGCACTATTACCTGAACCGGGTGGTACTGGCCGGCGATGCCGCCCACACCATCAACCCGCTGGCCGGCCAGGGCGTAAACCTGGGTTTCCAGGATGCCCAGTGCCTGCAAGGTTTGCTGAAAGAAGCCCGGCGCGGTGGTGACGACCTCGCCTGCGAGCGCTGGCTGGCCCTGTACGAACAGCAACGCAGGCCCGCCAACCAACGCATGATGCTGGCCATGGACCTGTTCTATCATCTGTTCAGCAACGCCATACCGCCGGTACACCTTGTCCGTAACCTGGGCCTGGGCGCCGCCCGTGCCCTGCCCTTCGCCCGCAACCGCGTCGCCCGCTACGCCATGGGGCTGGACGACAAACTGCCCGCACCGCTTCAACAAATGGTCAATCGTCTGCCGGGTCTCGGCGGTCTATAGTGGTCAACTTGCACGCTTAACAACGAACAGGGAGTTTTCATGTCGGAAACCATCTTCACCAAAATCATCAACCGGGAAATCCCGGCGGACATCGTCTATGAAGACGACCTCAGCCTCGCCTTCAGGGACATCAATCCCCAGGCACCGGTACACCTGCTGATCATCCCGAAAAAGGCGATCGCGACCATCAACGACATTGAGGAAGGCGACCGGGAAGTGGTGGGACACCTGTACTGGGTAGCCGGAAAACTGGCCAGAGACATGGGCTTTGCCGAAGACGGCTACCGGGTGGTGATGAACTGCGGAGAGAATGCCGGGCAGACCGTGTTCCACATCCATTTGCACCTGCTGGCCGGCAAGCCACTGGGCTGGCCGCCTTACACTGACAAGATGAAGCAAGCCTGATTGCAGGCATCACGGGCGGAACCCGATATCACCGGATTCCGCCCTGGGTATCAGCGGCCGACGACGCGCTCTGCTTCTTCCATCGGCGAATGGCGAATATCCTCACCCTTGGCCATGAAAATCACGTGCTCGGCGATGTTGCAGGCGTGGTCACCAATGCGCTCGAGTGCGCGCAGTACCCACATCACCATCATGCAACGGGTGATGTTGCGGGTATCTTCCATCATGAAGGTCAGCAAGGCCCGGGCCGCAGCCTGGTACTCTTCATCGACCTGCTTGTCTTCTTTCATGATGCGCAGGGCCTGCTCGGAATCCAGCCGGGCAAAGGCATCCAGAGCATCGTGCAGCATGCTGAGCACGTGGGTGCCGATGTGGCGGATTTCCACGTAACCCCGGGGAGCCTGGCCTTCTTCGGTCAGCTTGATGGCCATCTTGGCAATTTTCTTGGCTTCGTCACCCACACGTTCCAGGTCCGCCACCATCTTGATCACGGAAATCACCAGGCGCAGGTCCCGGGCTGTCGGTTGCCGGCGGGCGATGACCAGGATGGCTTCTTCATCCAGGTCCATTTCCATCTTGTCGACCAGCTTGTCGCCAAGGCGGACTTTTTCCGCCAGCTGGCCGTCACTGTCAACCAGTGACTGGATAGCCTGCTCCACCTGGCTTTCCACCATGCCCCCCATGTTCAGGAACTGGGTTTTCAGCTCGTTAAGTTCATCGTTGAACTTACCGGAGATGTGATCTCCGTATACATCATCCTTTCTGTTCGGCATTTTCTTTGTCTCCAAGGTTCCCGGGCCTGCTTAACCAAAACGACCGGTGATGTAGGATTCGGTCAGTTCGTGGTCCGGCGAAGTAAATACTTTGTCGGTTTCGTTCACTTCCACCAGGTGGCCCAGATGGAAGTACGCCGTGCGGTTGGATACCCGGGCGGCCTGCTGCATTGAGTGGGTTACGATCACAATAGTGTAGCTCTCGGACATTTCCGCGATCAGCTCTTCCACCTTGGCGGTAGCGATCGGGTCCAGGGCTGAACAGGGCTCGTCCATCAGGATCACTTCGGGGCTGACGGCAATGGCCCGGGCAATACACAGGCGCTGTTGCTGACCGCCGGACATACCGGTGGCAGTGGCATCCAGGCGGTCTTTTACCTCGTTCCACAGGCCAGCCTTGCGCAGGCTGTCTTCCACGATATCGTCCAGGTCGGACTTACGATTGGCCAGGCCGTGAATACGCGGGCCATAGGCCACGTTATCGTAGATCGACTTGGGGAACGGGTTCGGCTTCTGGAATACCATGCCAACCCGGGCCCGCAGCTCAACCACGTCACGCTTGGAGTCGTAGATGTTCTGGTCATCCAGCATCAACTCGCCTTTCACGCTACAGATATCGATGCTGTCGTTCATCCGGTTCAGGCAGCGCAGGAAGGTGGACTTGCCGCACCCGGACGGGCCGATAAAGGCAATCACTTCGTTGCGGGCAATATCCAGGCTGATCTTCTTGATGGCCCGGCTTTCGCCGTAAAACACCTCAACATCCCGCAGCTTGAACTTCGGGTCGTCGGCGTAGGGGCTGCCAACGGTGACCCCTTCCTGGATGATCGTCTCTGCCGGGCGCTCGTCCTGTACGGGAACAGCGGGCGCCGCGGTGGTTTCGGTGTTGCTGGTTACTGTCGAATTCATAGTGTTCATGGTTTAACTCCTTACCACCGGCGCTCAAGACGTTTACGGAGCCAGATGGCCAATGCATTCATGGTGATCATAAAGGTCAGCAGGATCATGATTCCGGCAGAGGCAAGTTCAACAAAGCCCTGCTCGGCACTGCTGGCCCAGAGGTAAATCTGTACCGGGAGCACAGTGGCGGAACTGAAGAAACCGTCAGGAATCTCCACGATAAATGCCACCATACCGATCAGCAGCAGCGGTGCTGTCTCCCCCAGTGCCTGGGCCATGCCGATGATCGAACCGGTCATCATGCCGGGCATGGCCAGGGGCACCACATGGTGCAGTACCACCTGCATTTTCGAGGCGCCGATGCCTTCCGCCGCTTCACGGATAGAGGGCGGCACACTCTTGATGGCCGCACGGCTGGAAATGATGATGGTGGGCAGGGTCATCAGCGCCAGCACCAGGCCACCCAATACCGGTACGGAGCGCGGCAAGCCGAACACCCCGATAAACACCGCCAGGCCCAACAGACCGAAGATGATCGACGGTACCGCCGCCAGGTTGTTGATGTTGACCTCGATAAAATCGGTGAACTTGTTCTGGGGCGCAAATTCCTCCAGGTACACCGCTGCCGCAACCCCCATCGGGAAGGCAATCACCAGGGTAACCACCATGGTCAGCAATGAGCCGACAATGGCGCCCAGAATACCGGCATTGGACGGCTCCCGGGAATCGCCCCGGCTGAAGAACACATCGTTGAAACCGGTGTCTACCACGCCCTTCTGAACCAGCTCATCCACCCAGCGCTGCTGCTGTTCCGACAAACGGATGCTGTAGGCAGGATTGTCGGCATGTTTCACATAGACCGACACCGTGTCGTGCACCAGGAACTCCATGGTCTGGGTAGTACCCAACAATTCCGGCTGCCGGGCCAGCAGGTCCTTGATCTGGTTGCTGGCATAGCTACCCGCCAACCGGCTCAGCTCCCGAAGGTCCTTACGCTCCTCCACCTCGGGAAAATGCTTCTGCAGAGCCGTTATGATGGGCGCCTGGAAGTCCGCCATGGACATCTGGTCTTTGTCAGACGCGTCATCCAGGTACATCTGCTCGCCATCAAGCACCACCTCAAGGGTCATGGTGGTCTTGATAAAGCCGGTGTAGCCCTTGCCGATGATGTCGGTAAACAGCACCACCAGGGACAACAAGGCGATGGCGATGGCGGTCATGCCGTAGAGCCGGAACCGGCGCTCCTTGCGGTACCGCCGCTTGAGTGACTGGCGGACAATCTCCGCCTGTGAACGTTGATCAGTCATACTGTTCCCTATACTTGCGGACAATCTTCAGGGCAACCACGTTGAGGGCCAGGGTTACGATGAACAGCATCATGCCCAGGGCAAACGCGGCCAGGGTCTTGGCGCTGTCGAATTCCTGGTCACCGGTCAGCAGGGTGACAATCTGCACCGTAACCGTGGTGACGGAATCCAGCGGATTGGCCGTCAGGTTGGCTGCCAGGCCTGCTGCCATCACCACAATCATGGTTTCACCGATGGCCCGGGAAGCCGCCAGCAGGATGCCGCCCATAATTCCCGGCAGGGCCGCGGGGAAAATTACGTTCTTCATGGTTTCTGACTGGGTGGCACCCAGTGCCAGGGAACCGTCCCGCAGGGTCTGGGGTACGGCGTTGATCACGTCGTCAGACAACGATGAAACAAACGGAATAATCATGACACCCATCACCAGGCCCGCCGCCAGCGCGCTCTGGGATGAGGCTTCAAGGCCGATACTTTCAGCCAGGTCCCGTATGAACGGGGCAACCGTAAGGGCCGCAAAAAAGCCGTATACCACGGTTGGGACACCTGCCAGCATTTCCAGCAGCGGCTTGATCACCGCCCGGGCCGGCCTGGTTGCGTACTCAGACAGGTACACCGCAGACAGCAACCCCACAGGTACCGCTACCAGCAGCGCAATGGCCGAAATCAGCAGGGTGCCGGTGAACAGCGGGATGATACCGAAAGCACCGTCTGAACCTACCTGGTCGGCACGCAGGGCAGTCTGGGGGCTCCAGGACGTGCCGAACAGAAACTCGGTAATGGGAACCTTGCCGAAGAACCGGAAGGTTTCAAAAATCACGGAAAAGACAATACCGACGGTGGTCAACACGGCAACCGCCGCACAGACAAAGAAAATCCACCGCAAGGTGCGCTCCACGTTTTCGCGGGCGTTGATGTGGGGTTGTACCCGGGTCCAGGCATAGGCAGCGCCCAGTACCGCAAGAAGAATCACCAGCGTGGCCTTGAAGCTGGCACTGCGCTGTTTGAG
Source organism: Marinobacter sp. UBA3607 (assembly GCF_002375525.1). Classification (NCBI taxonomy): domain Bacteria; kingdom Pseudomonadati; phylum Pseudomonadota; class Gammaproteobacteria; order Pseudomonadales; family Marinobacteraceae; genus Marinobacter; species Marinobacter sp. UBA3607. The sequence continues at coordinate 46,252 of NZ_DFLY01000015.1, forward strand.
GGCGTCCAGAAGGTCCGCCGCACCCACCACTTCCGGGGGTACAAACTGCGGATCCAGCTTGTCGGCTGCCACGTTGTTGATCTGCGAAAGGATAAGGCTCGCCTGCCCGTCAGACTCAGGTGCAAGTTCTGCCGGCAACGAAGCCACCACATAGTTCTGGATAACCTTGCCTTCAAAACCCGCCCACAGCGCCAGGACAATCAGCGCAGGGATCGCGCACCACAAAGCGGCACGGGCCGCGTAGTAAAAGGGCAGCGCCTTCAGATTGCGAATACCGCCGATGGGCTCGGCTACCGCGCGCGAGCGCATGTAGGACAAACCATAGGCGATGACGGCAATCACCAGGATCAGAGGCAACAGATTGGCCGTTTGCATAACGTTCTCTGTGTCGTGTGAATGTTGAGTTAAAGCCAGCTCAACGTTTTTATTATTGTGCCAGTTTAGCGGCTGTTTTATTCATCTGGTTGTAACAAAAGAACGCGAACCTCCCCGGCCCGCGTTCTTTGTCGTCGTCCCTGACTACCCGGAGCTGCTTAGAGCTCGTTGCCGGTCATCGGCTTCAGGTTGCGCACATTCTTGGCCACGTCCATGCGAGTGTTGCGCGGGTTCGGAATCAGGCCTACGTCGACCAGGTAACCGTTGTCGCCCCAGGCGCCTTCAGTAGTGAATTCCTCGGCATATTCCTTGATGCCCGGAACCACGCCTACGTGGGCGTTCTTGATGTAGAAGAACAGGGAGCGGGCAACCGGGTAATCTTCATCAGCGATAGTTTCCGGAGTCGGCTCAACGCCACCGATGGTCGCGGCCTGGATCTGGCTGCTGTTTTCCATCAGGAAGCTGTAACCGAAGATACCCAGGGTGTCCTTGTCCTGCGCCAGGCGCTGAACGATCAGGTTGTCGTTTTCGCCAGCCTCAACAAACGGGCCGTCTTCACGCATGCTGTGGCAAACGCTCTTCATTTCTTTCTTCGGCATGGCCTTGATGAAATCGAAGGTCTTGCAGCCACCTTCCATTGCGATTTCAACGAAAGCATCACGGGTACCGGAAGTCGGAGGCGGGCCCATCACGCTGATTTCCAGGTTCGGCAGGCTGGAGTCGATCTCGCTCCACTTCTGGTAAGGGTTAGCGACCAGCTTGTCGCCGCCCTTGGGATCCGGAACTTCCTTGGCCAGGGCCAGGAACACCTGCTTCAGGCTCAGGTCCAGCTTGCCAGCATCTTTGGAGTTGGCGATAACGATACCGTCAGCACCGATTTTCACTTCGGTGATTTCCTTCACGCCATTGCTCTGGCACAGCTCGAACTCGCTCTTCTTCATGCGACGGGAAGCGTTAGTGATGTCCGGGTGCTGGGTACCGATACCGGCACAGAACAGCTTCAGACCACCGCCGGAACCGGTAGATTCCAGTTTCGGAGTCGGGAAGTCGGTGTTACGGCCAAAACGCTCGGCAACTACAGTGGCGAACGGATAAACAGTGGAAGAACCGACGACATTGACGGTATCACGGGCCATGGCCGGGGTGGACACGGCGGCAATGCTGCCCGCCAGGGCAACAGAAGCGATTGCAGCTTTCAATTTCATCACGTTATGTCTCCAGTATCGGTGGACGTTATGTTGGTATCTGCTTTACCGATGAGTGCATCCTAGGGAGACTCTGTGACAACTTTGTTACAGCTTTTGAAATATAGCCGTCATTAGCGAAATTTTCTTGCAGCGCGCGGCCAGCCCGTTACCATGCACGGAAAACAATTCATAAGCTTCCGTAAGGCAAATCATTCATGAAAGCATACGATGACGACAAACCCGCCCCCCGCGGGGAAATGATGCTGCAGGTGATTCCCCTGCCCTCAGACACCAATGCCAATGGCGATGTGTTCGCCGGCTGGCTAGTCAAACAGATGGATATTGCCGCCGCTGCCATGGCCGGGCGCATTTCCCGGGGCCGCAATGCCACCGTGGCCATGGATCGCATGGAGTTCCTGTCGCCGTTGCGGGTGGGTTCCCAGGTAGGTTGTTATTGCGAATTGGTGGACATTGGCCGCAGCTCCATGAAGATCCAGGTGGAAGTCTGGACCCTGGACCGCAGCTCAAAGACACCGCGCAAGGTAACGGAAGGCCTGTTTGTATACGTAGCCATAGACGAGCACGGCCGCATCCGGGAAGTGCCGGAGCAGAATCACTGACCTTTCGACATCAGCTGCTCGATGAGAGCCTGATACCGGGGCGCCAGCCTTGAAGCCCGCCATGGATTCGGCGGCTCTGCAACAGGCGGTTGTTCAAGCAACCTGGCCAGCCGGTCAGCCGCCGCCCGGGCTTCCGCCGCCGGGTCAGACTCAACGCTGGCGTACCGGCACTGCGGCGGCACATACTCCCGGTAGGCCAGCCGGTCCGGTGCCAGTGGCAAGCACCCGGCAGCCATGGCCTCCAGCATCGCCAGCCCCTGGAAATCGTGAAGCGCTGTCGTCAGCACAATATCGGCACGGCCCAGCAAGCGATCATAATCTGCGCGGCGCTCCAGAAAGCCCCAGTGTTCGATGTGTCCTGAATATAGCCGGTGAATCCGGTCAAATGCTTCCGGGCGACTGCGAAAGCCCTCGCCCACCACGCTGATACGGAAAGGCATTGCACGCTCTGTCAGCTGCTCCAGCAATGCCAACAATCGGTCCGGCCCCTTGTCGTATTCCCAGCGGTGATTCCACAGCAGGTGCGGACACGCCCGGTTCACAGGCCGGGGCTGGTCGATAAACAAGCGGTCTTCAATCGGAACCGGCAGCACCGAAGACCTTTCCCTGAGTTTTTCCATCACCCCATCGGGCACCGCATCCGGCATCTTGTTCAGAAAGCCTTCCACGCCTTGCAGAAAGCTGTCCCGGTTCCAGGCGCTGTTGAAGACCACCGCATCGGCCGCCAGGGCACTGTAGAGATTGACCATTTGCGGCTCTACCCGGCCCCGCTGCTGATCGCTGACCGGAAAGGCGAACTGGTTTTCATGCATATAAAGCAGGCACGGCGTGTTTGCCAGCGAGGGGTGCAACCCGCGCAATGTGGCCAGGTCGACCATGGAGGTGGCAATGACCAGGTCCCAGGATTCCTGCAGGCAGGGCTCGTCCAGCCAGCTCACCGGATTACCTCGTATCCGCCACTGGAAGAATCTGGGCGGAAGCGCCAGCGTCTGCCAGTGATAACCGGGCAGCAGGGTGACCAATTGCTCTCGCCAGCGCCGATGGCTGGCGGCATCGTAGCCTGACAATAGAAGAATGCGTTGGGTCATGGCGATCCATAGCTGGAGGACGAAGGAGTCGGCAAGTGTATCAGGCCTCGGGCTTTCCTCGGCTCAGGGACCACAGGCCAAACACCGGCCCGGGCAACAGCAAAAGCGCCACCCAGACACCCCAGGCGCTCCAGAACCCGCTGGTGAGCCAGATGGCAGGCAGTGTCAGGCCAAAGCCGACCGCATTCATCACCGCCAGCGACGAACCCACGGTTTCTTTCGGTGCGGTCGCAGCCGCCAGTGCAGAGAATTGCGGTGAATCGGCCACCACCGCCACGCCCCAAACCAGCAGCAAAGCCATTAATAACTCCGGCGGTAACCCGTTCATCCAGGGATAGAGCAGACACAAGGCCCCGGACACCATCAACGCCCGCCGGGCGACCCACTCGCTGCCCAAAGTCCGACTGAACCGGCCGCCGCCAATACACCCAGCCGCACCTATCCCGATCACCGCAAATGACAGCCAGGGTATCAAAGCCTCACCCTGCCCCAGCCGTTGAAGTTCTCGCCCGATCAACAGCGGCACCAGCGTCCAGAACGCGTAAAGCTCCCACATGTGACCAAAATAACCGCCCGCCACGGCGCGGAACCGGGGCAGGCGTAAAGCCGACAATCCCTGTCTCAGGGGAAGGCGCCCGCTGGCTTTGGGCAGGTGCGGCCCGTCACCTAACAGAAATACCAACAGCCCGCCCAGTAGCGCCAGACATGAGGATGCAAACAGTGGCCACTCCCAGGGCATACCTGATGTTGCCCCTCGCATCAGATGTGGCAAAGCGGTGCCCAGAGTCAGCATACCCACCAGCCAGGCCAGGGCGGCGCCGGCATATTTGGGCGTCCAGGCAATCACCAGTTTCATACCGAGGGGATAGATGCCGGCCAGGCACAAGCCCGTGGCGAATCGCAGCAGGCTGTCCAGCGGAAACACCCCGGCCACCGCTACAAAGCCTGCGTTCGCCAGTGCGCCCAGCAGGCTCGATACCAGGAAGATGCGGCTTGCGCCAAAACGATCTGCCAGGCCGGTCACTGCCAGGGCAAGCGTACCGGCAATAAAACCCGCCTGAACAGACAGCGTCAGCCGGCCCAGATCCGATTCCGCTAACCCGAGTTCGGCGGCCAGGGATAGCCAGACCCCGTTGATACTGAACCAGAGGGAGGTGCCGAACAATTGTGCGAGCACAATGACTGGCAAAGGATAACGTTGCAGTAGGCTGGTCATATTATTGTCTTTGTGGTTACCGGAAAGCCAAGCCTAGCTCGAAACCCGACTGAGACCCCATGCGACTTTGGTGCCCGGTCAGGGTTTGGTTAAACGATCCAGCCGCAGGCGCTCCCGGTCATCAAACAGCCGCCGGCCTCCCCAACTGACCGCCATCACCGCGCCAAACCCCGTGCCGACGGTAATAATCAGCATAACCAATATCTGGTACTTAACCGCGACCGCGGGCGGGCTGCCCGCCAGAATCTGACCGGTCATCATGCCGGGCAGGCTGACAATGCCAGCCGCCGCCATGGCGTTAATGGAGGGCATCATGCCACTGCGCATGGCTTCCCGACGGATGTCTTCCAGTGCCTGCTGCCAGGTCTGGCCCAGCATCAGCCGGTTCTCGATTACCGCCCGCTGGCGCCAGACCGAATCATTCAGACGATCCAGGGCCAGGCTGACCCCGGTCATGGTGTTGCCCAGCATCATACCCAGCAAAGGAATCGCATACTGAGGGGTATACCAGGGCTTCGGACCAATCACCACCGCCAGTGCCAGCACGGTCACGGTAAACGACGACACGAACATCGCGCCGGTGCCGATGCCGAACGCCCACCCGCCTTTCAGGCGCCGGCCCTGGCGCGCCACCACTTCCCGGCCAGCCACCAGCAGCATGACCGCCGCCAGAAGCGCAATCCAATAGAAGGCGGAAGAGGCAAACAGGGCTTCCAGTACCAGGCCAATCAAAGCCAGCTGAATAACCGTTCGTATGGCCGCCACCAACAGGCTGCGGGTGATATCCAGCCGCCCCAGGTAGGCTGTCGCTGCCAACGCCAGTACCAGCAAGGCCGCCAGGCCCAGCTTCCACCAGGCCAGGTCAATCACTTCCATGGACAGGCTCCAGTGCGGCTCCCCGAATCCGATAGTGAGCGTTGGCAACCCGGCGAATCTGGGCGGAATCATGGGCGACCCACAAGGTGGCGATCTGCCGCTGTTCAATCTCCTGCAACAGCCAGCGTTCGATCGCCTCTGTCGATTCGTTATCCAGGTTGGCGGTCGGTTCATCCAGCAGCAGCACGTCCGGTTCCAGAACCAGGGCCCGCCACAACGCGAGTCTTTGCCGCTCGCCGGAGGACAACCGGCTGACCGACCAGTCCATCACCTCGGCAGGGAAACCCAGAGCGGCAGGCAAACGCTCACCAGCCCCCTCGGGAAAGTGGGCGCTTACCTCATCAAACCACCACTGGCTTTCCGCCGGCACCATCACCACCTGGCGCCGCCACTGATGTGCCGGCACACTCTGTTGATCGAGGTTATCCAGCGAAATCCGGCCGCGATGGGGTTCCAGATCGGCCACCGCGCGCAGCAGCCAGCTCTTGCCACTGCCAGAGGGGCCCGACAGGCACACCACCTGTCCGCGGGGAACGGTCAGCGATGCCTCATTCAGCACACCAATGCTGACACCTTGAAGCAACAACCCTGTCAAAGCCGGCTCACCAGGGCAGTTCCTCACCGTTGCTGTGCCAGAACGACCCGGTATTCTCCAGGGTCAGATTAGCAATGCGTTCGGCCAGCCCCCTGGCAGACTCTTCCGGCGTGATCAGCCCGCCAAAGTTCACCATTCGCGTTTTGACATAACCGGGATGCAGCTGCGCCACGGCGATACCTTTAGGCTTCAAATCCACCGCCAGGGACTTACCGAAAGCGTTCAGCGCAGCCTTCGAGGCCCGATAGCCATAACGGCCGCCTGAGTCGTTGTCGGCGATAGAGCCCATTCGGCTGGTTATATTGGCGATCTTGCTGCCCTGCCCCATCAGAGGCGCCAGGGCTTCGGCCACCCGCAGCGGGGCGTAGGCGTTGATTTCCATCTGGGTACGGATGGAATCGAAGTCGATACTGCCCAGCTGCTCGTCCTGCAGCAGCCCGGCGTTGTTGATCAGCAGGCTGATACGCTTGCCCGCCAGACCGGATTTCAGCTTATCGATGCCGGCATCTGTGGCGACATCCACGCCGTCGATCACCTGGACCGCCACACTGGCCAGTTCGTCCGATGACTGCCGGCACACGCCAATCACTTCGCAGCCTTCAGCGGCATAGTGCCGGGCCAGTTCCAGACCAATACCACGATTGGCACCGGTAATGACCACCACATTGGAATCAGACATAGCCTTTTTCTCCTATTGGTTTCTCCGCTCGTTCCGGCAACCATACTGACAACGCTGCCGCTGTGGCTACCAGGGCTGCGGAAATCCACAAACAGGCTTCCAGCCCATAAGCCTGGTACACCCAGCCAGACAGGATGGTACCCAACAAGCGGCCGGCGGCATTGGACATATAGTAAAAACCCACATCCAGCGACACGCCATCACCCCGGGCATAGCTGACAATCAGGTAGCTGTGCAGGGAAGAGTTGATGGCAAACAGCACCCCGAACAGCAGCAAACCGCCAATCACCGCCACCTGTGCCGACCAACCGGCCATCAGAGCCCCGGCAATCGCGGCAGGAACCAGCGCCAGTACTGCCGCCCAACGCACGGCACCGGATTTACCGTTGGAGTGTCCGGTGATTCTGGGCGCAATGGTCTGGATAAAGCCGTAACCGATAATCCAGCTGGCCATAAAGCCGCCAACTTTCCAGTGGTCCCAGCCGAACACCGTGGCCATGTACACCGGCAACGCCACTACAAACCACACGTCCCGGGCGCCGAACAGGAACATCCGGGCCGCCGACAACACGTTGATGGCCCGGCTCTTGGACAGAATCTCACTGAATTTGGGTTTCGCCTTGCTCTTGCCCAGATCCTGCCCCAGCAGGAACAGGCTGGCCAGCCAAACCAGGCCCAGCGCCACTGCCATAAGGATCACCGCGCCGGTAAAGCCGGCGGCCATCAGCAGGACACCGCCCAGAAAGAAACCCACGCCCTTCAGGGTATTCTTGGAACCGGTCAGAATCGCCACCCACTTGTACAGGGTGCCCTGCTGCTCGTCCGGCACCAGCAACTTGATGCCGCTCTTGGCAGACATCTTGTTCAGGTCTTTGGCGATGCCGGACAGCGCCTGTGCTGCCATCACCCAGGGCACCGTGAGCATGGCCGCGGGCACCGCCAGCATGGCCAGCGCCACAATCTGCAGAAACAGCCCGATATTCATGGTGCGGTTCAGGCCCATGCGGGCCCCCAGATAGCCGCCCACCAGGTTGGTCACCACCCCGAAGAACTCGTAGAAGATGAACAACAGGGCAATTTCCAGCGGTGAGTATCCCAACTGATGGAAATGCAATACCACCAGCATCCGCAGGGCACCATCGGTCAGGGTGAAGGCCCAGTAGTTGCCGGTGATCACCAGGTACTGGCGGATGGCAGCGCTCATCTCAGGCCAGCCCTACCTTGCGGGCCAGTTCCGCGGTGCGGTTGGCGTAGCCCCATTCGTTGTCGTACCAGGCGTAGATTTTCACATGGGTGCCATTGACCACCAGGGTGGACAGGGCATCGACGATGGAAGACCGGGGGTCGGTTTTGTAGTCGATGGACACCAACGGCCGTTCTTCGTAGCCCAGGATGTCTTTCAGTTCACCCTCGGCCGCTGCTTTCAACAGTTGGTTGACCGTATCCCGGTCCGTCGGCGTTTCTACTTCAAACACGCAATCGGTTAACGACGCGTTGATCAGCGGAATCCGCACCGCATGGCCATCCAGCCTGCCTTTCAGCTCCGGGAAGATTTCGATGATCGCGGTGGCGGAGCCGGTGCTGGTGGGAATCAGCGAGCTGCCACAGGCCCGGGCCCGGCGCAGGTCCTTGTGGGGCGCGTCGATGATGGTCTGGGTGTTGGTCAGGCTGTGGATGGTGGTCAGGGAACCGTGTTTGATGCCCAGTTTCTCGTGGATGACTTTCACCACCGGCGCCAGGCAGTTGGTGGTGCAGGAGGCCGCGGTGATGATGCGGTCATTGGCCGGATCGAAAATGTGTTCGTTCACGCCCATGACAATATTCTTCGCGCCCGGCTCTTTCACCGGCGCGGTCACCACCACCCGCTTCACACCCTGGTCCAGGTAGCCCTGCAGCACGGAAACTTTCTTGTTCACACCACTGGCCTCAATCACGAGGTCGCAGCCGGACCAGTCGGTATCGGCAATGGCTTTGTTGTGGGTCACGCGGATGCGCTGGCCGTCAGTCACCATGTCATCGCCATCGGCCGTGGCTTCGTGGTTCCAGCGGCCATGCACGCTGTCAAAGTTCAGCAGGTGCGCCAGCGTGTTGGTGTCAGCCCCCGGGTCGTTGATGGCCACAAATTCCAGCTCCGGCCAACCCCAGGCGGCCCGCAGAGCCAAACGGCCAATGCGACCAAATCCGTTAATACCTACCTTGATCTTGCTCATGGTGTTCTCCTTGCGAGTTTCGCAATCCGTGTAAATTCGTGATCAGGGGCACTGCACTGCAGGGCGGTCCGCCATGGCCTGCAACCTGGCCAGGGGCTGCCCGATCAGTGCCGTATTGTTCCGGGCGGTTTCCTCCAGAACCCGCACCACCCAGTCTGGCAGATGCGGATGAAGGTAATAATAGACCCATTGGCCCCGTCGCTCTGTTTCCAGCAGGCCGGCATCCCGAAGTGAGGCCAGGTGGCGGCTGACTTTTGGCTGGGAGACTTCAAACGCTTCCGTCAGCTCACATACGCACAGCTTGCCCTGGTCTTTGATCAGCAGCAGGGCCGCCAGGCGCAGGTCGTCGGCCATGGCCTTGAACACAGTCACCGGGTTGTAGTCCGCCGGTTTCAGGCTAGTCTCTTTCTGATGAACCAGGGTGAACAGGCCGATACGCTCCCTGATCTCTTTCAGCGTCAAGGCAAAGGTGGCGTGCCGGTTGGCCTCGGCCGGGTCCGGAAAGTCCCAGGCAATCTGCTGGGCACCGGACGATACATTGGCGCACTCCCGGGCCGCTTTTTCACACAGGGTGATCACGTAATCCCAGTACTGGCCCTGCAACTCAGACAGCGACTTGCTGTAAAGCCCGTCCACCGGAATACCGGCTTCCTGCAGCACCTGTAGCGCGAGCGGGTGCGGTTCACCGGGCTCGGTACCGGCGCTGGCCACTTCAAACCGGTCGCCAGCCATGTGCCGGAGCAAGGCTTCTGCCATCAGGGAGCGGGCGCTGTTGGCGGTGCAGACAAACAGGACTCTTCTTTTCATGCGAGATTCCGTATATTCGAGTTGCCATATATTCAGTTTTTGCGATAATAGCCGTCAACTGTGACAGAGTAAAGACAGCAAACTGGCCCCATGATGAACTTCGACGACCTACCGAACATTGACACCAACCTGATCCAAACACCCACCAATGCGGACCTGTTCGCCGCAACACATTCAAGCCACCGCCCGCGGATTCTGCTGCTGTACGGCTCCCTGCGCGAGCGCTCTTTCAGCCGCCTGGCGGTGGAAGAAGCCGCCCGCTTGCTGGAAGCCATGGGTGCGGAAACCCGCGTCTTTAATCCGAAAGGACTGCCCCTGGCCGATGCCGAAGACGCCAGCCACCCCAAGGTTCAGGAACTGCGGGAGCTGGTGCAGTGGAGTGAAGGCATGGTGTGGTGCTCCCCGGAGCGGCACGGCGCCATGACCGGCATCATGAAAACCCAGATCGACTGGATACCGCTGTCCATGGGCGCCGTTCGGCCGACCCAGGGCAAAACCCTGGCGGTGATGCAGGTGTGCGGCGGCTCCCAGTCATTCAACGCAGTCAACCAGTTGCGGGTGCTGGGCCGCTGGATGCGCATGGTGACCATCCCGAACCAGTCGTCCGTACCCAAGGCGTTCATGGAATTTGACGACAACGACCGGATGAAGCCTTCGGCCTACTACGACCGTATCGTGGATGTCATGGAGGAGCTGGTAAAGTTCACCCTGCTGGTGCGGGACCGCAGCGATTACCTGACCGACCGCTATTCCGAACGCAAGGAAAGCGCCGAAGAACTGTCGAAGCGTGTGAACCAACGTTCCATCTGAGAGGCGACCCATGAGCAGTAACAGCGATGTGAACCCGGCTGAAGCCACCGAAGGCGGAATGGACCTGTTCGGGCGTTACCTTTCGGTTTGGGTGGCACTGGCTATTGTGGCCGGTGTAGCCCTCGGGCAGCTCGCCCCCTCGATTCCCGAGACCCTGTCCCGCTTTGAATACGCCCAGGTGTCCATCCCCATCGCCATCCTGATCTGGGCGATGATTTTTCCGATGATGGCGCAGATTGATTTCAGCGCCGTGGTCGGGGTGCGCAAGGAGCCGAAAGGCCTCGCCATCACCACCATCGTGAACTGGCTGATCAAGCCCTTCACCATGTTCGCCATCGCCTGGTTCTTCCTGATGGTGGTGTTCGAGCCCTGGATCGCCCCGCAACTGGCCAGCGAATACCTGGCCGGCGCCATTCTGCTGGGCGCCGCCCCCTGCACCGCCATGGTGTTTGTCTGGAGTCACCTGACCCGCGGCGATGCCGCCTACACCCTGGTGCAGGTATCCCTGAACGACATCATCATGCTGTTCGCCTTTGCGCCGATTGTGGTTTTCCTGCTGGGCATTTCCGACATCCAGGTGCCCTGGGATACGGTGATTCTGTCGGTGGTGCTGTACATCGTGATTCCGCTCACCGCCGGCTACCTGACCCGCCGCATCCTGATCGCCCGCAACGGCCAGCAGTGGTACGACGAGGTCTTTATGAAACGCCTCGGCCCGGTGACCCCGGCGGCGCTGATTGTCACCCTGGTTCTGCTGTTTGCCTTTCAGGGCGAAGTCATTCTGGAAAACCCGCTGCATATTGCCCTGATTGCCGTGCCGCTGATTATCCAGACCGTACTGATCTTCTTTATCGCCTACGGCTGGGCAAAATTATGGAAGGTACGCCATTGCATCGCCGCACCCGGTGCCATGATCGGTGCCAGCAACTTCTTTGAACTGGCGGTGGCCGCCGCCATCGCCCTGTTCGGCCTGCAATCCGGTGCGGCGCTGGCCACGGTGGTGGGCGTGCTGGTGGAAGTGCCGTTGATGCTGATGCTGGTGCGCATAGCCAATAACACCCGGGACAGGTTCCCGGCCTGATCACCGGGACTTTCAGGAGCAACCATGCCCTCCGGTTCGACAACAGGACGAATTCGCGAAATCTTCCTGGCCTTCCTGGCCCTCGGCCTGACCTCCTTTGGCGGCCCGGCGGCCCATCTGGGTTATTTCCGTAATGAGTTTGTGGCCCAGCGCCGCTGGCTGTCAGAGCAGGACTATGCAGACCTGGTCGCCCTGTGCCAGTTCCTGCCCGGGCCCGCAAGCAGTCAAGTTGGCTTTGCCATTGGCCTGCAGCGTGGTGGCGGCTGGGGTGCTGCCGCCGCCTGGACCGCCTTTACCCTGCCCTCGGCCATCATTCTGGTGGCCTTTGCCCTGAGCGCCAGCCTGCTGGACGGCACTGTCAGCCAGGGCATTATCCATGGTTTGAAAGTGGCCGCTGTCGCCGTGGTAGCCCACGCCGTGCTGGGCATGGCGCGCTCACTGTGCCCGGATCAACAGCGGGCCGGTATCGCCCTGGCAGCGGTCCTGATGGTGGTGTTTGTGGGCGGTACTGCCGGGCAGGTTTCTGCGATTCTGGTCGGCGCCCTTGCGGGCCTGGTGCTGTGCCGTTCTGCCAACGACGGCGCCGCCGGACATTCCGGCATCTCAGTGTCGGCGGGAACCGGCCGGCTGACGGCTGTTTTGTATGTCTTCCTGCTGGCCGGCCTGCCCCTACTGGCGTGGCTCGCGCCCTCCACCCTGCTGGATATGCTTGATGGATTCTACCGCGCCGGGGCCCTGGTCTTCGGCGGCGGCCACGTGATGCTGCCGCTGCTGGAAGCGGAAGTGGTACAGACCGGCCGGGTAACCGCCGATGAATTCCTCGCCGGCTACGGCGCCGCCCAGGCCATCCCCGGCCCGCTGTTCACCTTTGCCGCCTATCTGGGTGCCGTGATGGGGCCCTCTGCACCAATTATCTGGGCCGCGCTGGCCCTGCTGGCCATTTTCCTGCCCGGCATGCTGATCCTGATGGCGGTACTGCCACACTGGAACAACTTCCGCCGCTGGCACCGGGCCCAGGCCCTGATGCGCGGCGCCAACGCCGCCGTGGTGGGCATTCTCGGTGCCGCGCTGTACCAGCCGGTCTTCACCAGCGCCATCGTCGGCCCCGGCGAGTTTGCCCTTGGCCTGACCGGTTTTATGCTGCTAAGCGTATGGAAACTCCCGGCCTGGGGCGTGGTGATCGTGATGGCCGCCGGCGGCGTGCTGCTGGGAGCGTAACCTGCCGCGCCTGTTCAGCCGGCAGCCACCCTGCTAATATCCCGCTCGTTTTCTGAGCGCGCCAAACCCGTTAATCCGCACCACCGACCGGAATCAAAAGAATGGATGTTTACCAGGCCCTTTTCCTTGGCCTCCTCCAGGGGCTGACCGAATTCCTGCCCATCTCCAGCTCCGCCCACCTGATTCTGACACCGGCTTTCTTTGGCTGGGAAGACCAGGGCGTGGGCTTTGACCTGTCGGTGCATGTGGGCACGCTTCTGGCCGTGGTGCTTTACTTCCGCCGGGATGTCTTTGGCGTTGCCCGGGACGGCCTGATCTCCATCCACCAGCGCAAAATCGTCGGCCAGGGCGCCCTGGCCTGGTACCTGGTCATCGGCACCATTCCCGCAGGCCTCGCTGGCCTGGCCCTGCTCGACATGATCGACAACGAACTGCGCGGCGCCTCGGTGATCTTCTTCACCACCCTGGTGTTCGGCATTCTGCTTGGCATTGCCGACTGGCTGCCGAAACGCCAGCGCACCATGGATACCCTGAACTGGAAAGACGCCGTCGTCGTCGGCATCGCCCAGGCCATGGCCCTGGTCCCCGGCACCTCACGCTCCGGCATCACCATCACCGCCGGCCTGTTCCTGGGCATGACGCGGGAAACCGCCTCGCGGTTTTCGTTCCTGCTGGCGATTCCGATTATCGTGCTGGCGTCTGCGGTGAAGCTGCTGGAAGTGGCCTCATCCGATGTGATCGTAGACTGGAATGGCTTCCTGATTGGCGGCGTAACGTCGTTCCTGATGGCCATCACCGCCATCCACTTCTTCCTGAAGTGGCTCAACAAAGTGGGCATGTGGCCGTATGTTCTCTACCGGATTGTCCTGGCTGGGGTGATTTACGCGGTTCTGATGTAATCGCGGTTTGGGAGTTTTCGGCTCCGGGCCAGGACTTCGGAGTCAGGCAGGTATCGGGAAGGGCTGTCCAAAAACCGCTCCTGGCGGCACATCCATGTGGCGCTTCTGCTCCGCCATCCATGGCTCCGCACATTTTTGGACAGCCCTTCCCGATACCTGCCCCAGACACCACAACGAGTTCCCAATACTTCTAAACAACAATCTACTTCTTCCTAAGCTTTTCCGTTTCGGATTCTCAGAATGACGAAGCATGGGTGTGGGGTCGTCTTTCCAAAAATTTGTGGAGCCATGGATGGCGGAACACAAGCGCCCATGGACGGCTCGAGCGCTTTTTGGAAAGACGACCCCACACCCATGCCATCGCCAAAACCATCAGGCTACAAGATGCCTGCAACCAAGCTCAGCAGGCCTCCAACGGCGCATAGGCCAGCACCAGCCACTTGGCGCCCTCGTCGAAGTTTACCTGCACGCGGGTGTGGTGCCCGGTGCCCTCGGAGTTCATTACGATACCCTCGCCGAACTTCGGATGACGCACCCGCTGCCCCAGGCTGAAACCGGACTGCTGCGCCGAATCCTGGCTGAACATGCTCTCATTCGGGCGGGACACCATCGCCGGTCGGGTCACCGTATTGCGTAACCGCACTTCCTGCAGGCAGTCGCCCGGAATCTCCCGCACGAAGCGGGACAGCGCGTGGAATTTTTCCTGCCCGTACAAGCGGCGGGATTCGGCGTAAGTGAGCACCAGCTTTTTCATGGCACGGGTAATGCCTACGTAGGCCAGACGGCGCTCTTCTTCCATACGCCCCGGCTCTTCCAGCGACATGCTGTGGGGGAATAAACCTTCTTCCACACCGGCCAGGAACACCAGCGGGAATTCCAGGCCCTTGGCGGAGTGCAGGGTCATCAGCTGAACGCTGTCTTCATGGGCATCGGCCTGGGCTTCGCCGGCATCCAGTGCCGCCTGGGCGATGAATTCTGCCAGCGGGTCGACGCCGTCTTCCACCTCGAAATCGGACAGGGCATTCACCAGTTCTTCCAGGTTCTCAACCCTTGCCTGACCTTTCTCGCCTTTTTCGCTGGCGTGGTAGTCCTTCAGGCCACTGGCTTCGATGGCCTGCTTCATCATCCCCTGCAATGAGGCTTCGCCCACCATTACAGACAGGCCGTTGATGATTTCCATAAACGACTGCAGCCCGGTTTTCGCCCGGCCTTTCACCTGCCCTGCTGCCAGCAGGCGTTCGGCAGATTCCCACAGGGAAATGCCCTGCTCTGTGGCGTATTCCCGCAATTCCGCCAGGCTCTTGGCACCAATGCCACGGGTCGGGATGTTGACCACCCGTTCGAAGGCGGCGTCGTCCCGGTGGTACTGCACCAGGCGCAGGTAGGCCAGGGCGTTGCGGATTTCCTGGCGGTCGTAGAACCGCAGGCCACCATACACCCGGTAGGGAATGCCCTGGCGCATCAGGGCTTCTTCCAGTACCCGGGACTGGGCGTTGGAACGGTACAGGATGGCGGATTCGCTGCGCAGGTTGCCATCGTTGACCCAGGCGGTGATTGAATCGGCGATGTAGTTGGCTTCGTCCTGCTCGTTAAACGCCGCGTACAGGCTGATCGGTTCGCCTTCGGGGCCGTCGGTCCACAACTCTTTGCCAAGCCGGCCCTGGTTGTTGGCGATCACCGAGTTGGCGGCCTTCAGGATCATCTGGGTGGAGCGGTAGTTTTGCTCCAGCCGCACCAGACGAGCGTTGGGGAAGTCCCGCTGGTACTGCTGGATGTTTTCGATCTTGGCGCCACGCCAGCCGTAGATAGACTGGTCGTCGTCACCCACCACGGTGAGCGGCACGCGGTTGCTGGCCAGCACCTGCAGCCAGGCGTATTGGATGGTGTTGGTGTCCTGGAACTCGTCCACCAGGATGTGCTGGAAGCGCTGCTGGTAGTGACTCAGTAGCTCCGGCCGGTGCAGCCACAGCTCGTGGGAGCGCAGCAGCAGTTCGCCAAAGTCCACCAGGCCGCCCTGCTGGCAGAGTTTTTCGTACTGGCGGTAGATTTTCAGCATGGTGCTCGTGAAGTGGTCACCGGGGTTTTCCTGGATATGGTCCGCCCGCAGGCCTTCGTCTTTCTGGCTGTTGATAAACCACTGGGCCTGTTTCGGCGGCCACTGGCTTTCATCAATCTGGAACTCGCGCATCACCCGCTTGACCATGCGCAGCTGGTCGTCGCTGTCGAGCACCTGGAAATTCTCCGGCAGGCCGGCGTCTTTCCAGTGCGAGCGCAGCAAGCGGTGGGCGATGCCGTGGAAGGTGCCGAACCACAGTCCCCGGGAGGGGATGTTCATCATTTCTTCGATGCGGTAGCGCATTTCCTTGGCAGCTTTGTTGGTAAAGGTCACCGCCAGAATGCCGGTCGGCGGCACCCGGTCCACCGTCATCAACCAGGCAATCCGGTGCACCAGCACCCGCGTTTTGCCACTGCCCGCGCCGGCCAGTACCAGCAGGTGATCGTTCTGGGCGGTAACGGCCTCGCGCTGGGCATCGTTCAGGGGATCAATAATGTGGGAAACGTCCATAGCACCTGGCTTTTACTGGTTAAATAAACAGGCCTGAGAGTATAACAGGAGAAAAGCAGGTTTGTCGGGCAGGGATTGGCGCCGCTCTTTTGGAGTTAACGCTCAGGATCTTTGGAGTTAACGCACAGGAACGGGGACTTCTTCCCAGAGCAAACTATGCTCAGCTTGAAAGCCCTCACTCGCAGTCAGGAAGAGCGCGGGGGAGGTGCCCCTTCAGGACTGTCTGTGGCCATGGATGGCCACAGTCAAGCGCACATGGATGTGCTCGTAGCGTGTCCTGAAGGGGCACCTCCCCCGTGCGACAACTCCAGGAGATGAGGGCTCAGGACTTTAGAAGCCTCGTGGAACCGTCTGCGCTTCCACGAACTCGAACAAGCCTTCCAGACCACCTTCCCGGCCAATACCGGACGCTTTCATGCCACCAAACGGCGCTTCCGGAGTAGGCCCGGTGCCGGTGTTCCAGCCAACATGGCCGAAACGCAGGCCGGCGGCTACCCGCTGGGCGCGTTCGGCGTCGGCGGTGAAGACGTAGGAGGCCAGGCCGAATTCGGTGTCGTTGCCGGCTTCGATGACTTCTTCTTCGGTGCGGAACAGTGCCATGGGCACCAGCGGGCCGAAGGTTTCTTCCTGGTAGCAGGCCATGTTGCGGTCAACGCCCTGCACCACTGTAGGCGGGAAGAACAGGCCTTCACCCAACTCATCCGGCTGCTTGCCGGCAACCAGTTTGCCGCCTTTGGCAAGGGCGTCTTCCAGGTGGCGCTTGACCTTGTCGAAGCCGGCTTTGTTGACCAGCGGGCCGATGTCGACGCCATCGTTCATGCCGTCGCCGACGGTCATTTTGTTCACCCGCTCGGCGAGTTTTTCGCCGAAGGCGTCGGCCACTTTTTCATGGACGAAGATGCGGTTCGCACACACGCAGGTCTGGCCGCCACCACGGAATTTGTTGGCGATCAGGTTGTCGGCGGCGGCGTCCAGGTCGGCGTCGTCGAAGACGATATACGGGGCGTTGCCACCCAGTTCCAGTGACAGCTTTTTCACCTGCTCGGCGGTGTCGACGATCAGTTTTCGGCCCACTTCGGTGGAGCCGGTGAAGCTGAGCATGGGCACGTCTTTGTGTTCGCACAGCACCTTGCCGATGACACTGGCCTTGCCCATCACCAGGTTGACCATGCCATCGGGCAGGCCGAGTTTGTCCATGATGCTGAAGAAGGCAATCATGGTGAGCGGGGTTTCGCTGGCCGGTTTGATCACCGAGGGACAGCCGGCCGCCAGGGCCGCCGAAAGTTTCTTGGCGATCATGCCGATGGGGAAGTTCCAGGGCACAATCAGGCCGGTGACGCCGATGGGCCGGTAGTGGACGGTCCAGGTGCAGTCTTTCGGCTTTTCCGGAATGGTGTGGGCATCCAGCGCCTGGATGTGCTTGGCGCAGTAATCGAAGAAGCCCGCAGCGTAGTCCACCTCGCCCTGGCCTTCTTTCCAGGGCTTGCCGTGTTCCATGCACAGGATGCGGCCGATTTCCTCGCGGTTGTCCTTCAGGGCATCGCGGATGTCCTCCAGCCATTTGCGCCGGGTTTCAAGGGGATAGGGGTTGGTCAGCCGCAAGGCCTGCTTGCCGGCTTCGACCGCATCCAGTATGTCTGGCTCCGGCATCGAAGGTACTTTGGCAATCACCTCGCCCGTGGCCGGGTTGTAGACATCAAAGGTGCTGCCACCGGCGCTGTCTGTCCAGCGCCCGCCAATGTAGCCGGTAAGATTCTGCAGCAGTGGTGATTCGATCATCTCGACTCCTTTTCTGTGCCGGATCACGCCCGGTTGCGGGCCGGGATCTGGGGTTCAGGTTGTTGCCTTCATAGTGGTAGCTGAGGGCCAGCCTGTAAAGTCAGCGGGGATTTTTTGACCCATCCCGGTCTCTGCCTATACTCGGGGGAGTGAATCAAGGAGGCCGGACATGAAAGCATTTTTCCATCCGTCACAGGATCTGCACATCCCGAAGACGTATTTCACCCGGGGCCAGATGCGCCAGCCCCAGGAGGTGCCGGATCGTACCGGCCAGATGGTGGAAGGCCTGAAAGCGCTGGGCATTCCGGTGTTACAGCCCGCCGACCAGGGTGCGGCGCCAATCTCGAAGGTGCATGACCTGGGTTATCTGCGATTCCTGGAATCCGCCCACCGGCGCTGGATGGAAATGGAAGACTGGGGTGACGAGGTGATGTCCAACATCTTCGTGCGCTCCCCCAATGCCCTGCGGGGTATCCTGGCGGAAGCGGCCCGTTACCTGGCTGACGGCAGTTGCCCGATTGGCGAGAATACCTGGAAGGCTGCCTACTGGTCGGCCCAGACCGCACTCGGGGCGGCGGATGCGCTGATTGGCGGCGAACGCTATGCCTACGCAGTATGCCGCCCACCCGGCCACCACGCCCGCAAAGACGCCGCCGGGGGCTTCTGCTACCTGAACAATGCCGCCATCGCTGCCGAGCATATGAAAAGCCGGTTCCCGCGTACGGTGATCCTGGATACCGACATGCACCACGGACAGGGCATCCAGGAAATCTTCTACGATCGCAGTGATGTGCTGTACATCTCCATCCATGGCGACCCCACCAACTTCTACCCGGTGGTGAGCGGCTTCGAGGACGAGCGTGGTGAAGGCGAAGGCTACGGTTATAACATCAACCTGCCTATGCCCCACGGCTCCAGCGAGGAGGATTTCTTTGCCCGCGTGGAGGAAGCACTGGCGGCCGTGCGGCTGTACCAGCCCGATGTGCTGATCCTGCCGCTGGGCTTCGATATCTACAAAAACGACCCGCAGGCCAAGGTGTCGGTGTCATCCGAGGGCTTCTGCCGGCTCAGCACCCACATCCGTCAGCTGGGGCTGCCGACGCTGATCGTACAGGAGGGGGGATATGACCTGGACGCCCTCAGCGAGAACGTCCAGCAGTTCTTCAGGGGGCTGGAAGGTTAGGCGCCCGGAGCATAAACCTTCACGTTGTTAAGGCCTTCCGCCTTCAGGTGACCGGCGTGCATGCGGCTCATGGTGCCCCGGTCACAGTACAACAGGTACTGGCGGCCTGCAGGTAGCCCCGGCACCTGCTGGTTGAGCTCGTAGAACGGGATCTTCAGGATCTCGTTGTTGGTAAGCGTCAACGGCGCCCGCTCTTCCTCGGAAGGGTGGCGCACGTCGATGATCACATCGTCTACCGCCGGGGTCTGCACCAGTTCCACCTCTTCCGGAGTCACCACGCTGTCCAGCAGTTCGCTCACCTTGGTGTGCTCGCTGTTGGCAATGGCGCTGGCCAGCACTTGCGGGTCCATGTGGGTTTCTTCTTCCTCTACCCGGTGCAGCTTGGCGCGGGTGACCGGCTTACTGGAAATCACGCCACAGTATTCGGGCATGTTGCGGGCGAAGGGCTCGGTGCCGATGTCCCGGGCAATGCGGATGATTTCCTGCTTGTCCATGGCAATCAGCGGGCGCAGCACCACTTCATCGCTGGCGCGATCGACCACGTTCAGGTTGGTCAGGGTCTGGCTCGACACCTGGGCCACGGCATCGCCCATCACCAGGCCGGTGGCGGTGTAATCCCGGGCAATTTCGGCAGCGGCTTTCAGCATCATGCGCTTGAGCACCACGCCCCAGTGGCGATGGTTTACCGAACGCATGATTTCTGCCACCACGCCCTCGAAAGGCACCGAGATAAACTTTACATTGTGGGAGGCGCCATAACGCTGCCACAGGTAGTGCACCACCTGGCGCACACCCACTTCATGGGCGGTGCCGCCGAGGTTGAAGAACAGGAAGTGACTGCGGATACCGCGGCGCATCATCAGGTAAGCCGCTACCGACGAATCGTAGCCACCGGAGATCAATGTCATCACGGTTTCCACGGTACCCAGCGGATAGCCGCCCAAGCCCTCGTGACGGCGATGGGCAATGTGGAACTGGTCATCGTTCACTTCGATGCGCACTTCCACTTCCGGATTTTTCAGATCGACCCCACGGGCCTCGGAGGCTTGCATCAGCGCGCCGCCGACCAGTCGCTCCAGGTCAATCGAACGGAACTCGTGCTGGCCATGGCGCCGTGCACGTACTGCAAAGGTTTTGCCTTTCAGTCGACCGGCAAAGGCCTGTATGGCCTTGGCGCCCACGTCGTCCAGGTCCACAAACGGGTAAACCGCGATTTCCTGGATGGTGGAAATGCCGGAAATTCGGGTAAGTTCATCAATCACCGCGCCGGTCAGGCCCCGGCCTTCGGGCACCTCCACATCAACCCGGTCCCAGCTGCCATCCACCCGGATGTCGGCATCCAGGCGAGCCAGGAGTTTCCGGATATTCTGCCGCAACTGGCGCATTTGCTGCTGGCGAACGGGTTTGCTTTTGATGGCCACTTCAGCGGCGGGACGAATCAGTAATTTCATAAAAAAGGACTTTGATCGGAGGAACGTCGGGTAGCGTAAAAGGCGGAAAGCGCTTAGTGTACCCTTTCGCCTGAGTGGCTCAAAATCCGTCATTGCCGAAACAGCAGGAGTTCCAACACCGATGACCGAACCCACCATGAATGCCCTGGTCTCTCCGGAGGGCAGCCTCGAAATTCTCTCCACCCACGAGGTAAACCGGCTCAAGGACAAGAGTGAAGGGGGTTTGTACCGATTGTTCAGGCAATGCGCCCTGGCAGTGCTGAATACCGGCATGGAAACCGACGACTGCAAGGAACTGATGGAAGCCCACGGCGATTTCGATGTGCGGCTGGTTCCCCAGCCCCGGGGCCTGAAGCTGGAGCTGATCAACGCCCCGGCGCACGCCTTTGTTGACGGCGAAATGCTGCGGGCCATCAGGGAACACCTGTTCTCGGTGTTGCGGGATATTGTCTACAGCCACTCGCTGCCAGACACCGTCTCCGGCTTCCGCAAGGATAATCCGGAAGACATTACCAACCTGGTGTTCCATATCCTGCGCAATGCCCGGGCCCTGGAGCCCGGCCGCCAGCCCGACATGGTGGTGTGCTGGGGTGGCCATTCCATCAGCCATGACGAGTACCAGTACAGCAAGGAAGTGGGGCACCAGCTGGGGCTTCGGGGAATGAGCATCTGCACCGGCTGCGGCCCCGGCGCCATGAAAGGCCCCATGAAAGGCGCGACCATTGCCCACGCCAAGCAGCGGATCAAGAACGGTCGTTACATTGGCATTACCGAACCGGGCATCATCGGGGCGGAAGCGCCCAACCCGATTGTCAACGAACTGGTGATCATGCCGGATATCGAAAAGCGGCTGGAAGCCTTTGTGCGCTGCGGCCACGGGGTGATCGTTTTCCCCGGTGGCGTAGGTACGGCCGAAGAGATTCTGTATCTTCTGGGTATTCTGCTACATCCGGACAACGCCGACCTGCCGTTCCCGGTGGTGTTTACCGGCCGCCGGGAAAATGCGGAATACTTCGAGATGATCGACAAGTTCATCCGCAATGCCCTGGGCGACGAAGCCGCCAGCAAGTACGACATCATCATTGATGACCCGGTACGGGTAGCCCAGACCATGAAGCAGGGCATCAAGGATGTGGAGACCTTCCGCCGCGCCATGCAGGATGCCTACTACTTCAACTGGATGCTGAAGATCGACCCGGTGTTCCAGTTACCGTTCGAGCCCAACCACAGCAACATGCGGGCGCTGGAATTACACAGGGATCAACCGGCACACCTGATTGCAGCGAATCTGCGCAAGGCGTTCAGCGGTATCGTGGCGGGAAATGTGAAGGAAAGCGGAATTCGGCAGATTCAGGAAAAGGGACCGTTTGAAATTGCCGGAGACCCGACGCTGATCAAACCCCTTGAGGCCATGCTGGAGCAGTTTATTGCCCAGGACCGGATGAAACTGCCGGGATCATCCGCCTATCGGCCCAGTTACCGGATTGTCAGTGGTGCGGCCTGAGCCGCACCACTGCCGGGCAATTACTTGCCGCCAGCCGGCAGGCTTGCGAAGTAAGCCGCCAGGTTAGCGATGTCTTCATCGCTCAGGGCAGCTGCCTGGCCTTGCATGACCGGAGCCTGGCCACCCTGACGCTGGCCAGCCTTGTAGGCTTTCAGGGAAGCAACCAGGTACTGCTCTTTCTGGCCTGCCAGGTTCGGGTAGATGGGCACCTGGGAGATACCGTTCTGGCCGTGGCACGCGGCACAAACGCCAGCCTTGGCCTTACCGGCTTCGGCATCGGCTGCCATGGAAGCGGCAGGCGCAGCAGCACCCAGTGCGAACAGACCAGCAACTGCGAAGTGTTTCAGGTTCATAGAGTTCATCCTCTCATCGTTTTTACGTTTACAATTCAGTTTTTTATCAACCGGACCGTAAGTCAGACTTTCTTTATAGCACAGCCATCCAAGGCCTCAAATGTGATAGGTCAAGGACATTCGTGCGACCATAGTGCTGTTTTACTCTCGTGCTGACTATAGGACAGTACGAACAAACCGTAAAAATACATTAATTAACAAAATCACCTGCCCACCGGAGATCACACCACATGTCTGTAGAGGTTCAGGAACTCGCCTGCCGCCAGGGCCACATCGGTCTGCTTACCCTGAATGCAGCCCAGACCCTCAACGCCCTGACCGAGGACATGGTCAACCAGGCCCAGGAAACCCTGGATCGCTGGGCCACAGACGACCGCATCTGCATGGTGGTGTTGCAAGGCAGCGGCGAACGGGCCTTCTGTGCCGGCGGTAACATCCGCAACCTTTACCAGGCCCTGAAAGGTGAAGGCGACACCTCGGCTCCGGAACGCTTCTTCACCCGGGAGTACCGGCTTGACTACAGCCTGCACCGTTTTCCGAAGCCAGTGGTGGGCCTGGCCCGGGGCATTGTGATGGGGGGCGGCCTGGGCCTGCTGTCGGCCTGCCGCTACCGGCTGGTCACACCCGATGTCACCCTGGCCATGCCGGAAATCAGCATCGGCCTGTTCCCGGATGTCGGTGCCAGCTGGTTCCTTAACCGACTGCCGGGGCGCCTCGGGCTGTTTATGGGGCTGACCGGGGCCCGCCTGAACGTGGCCGACACCCTGCGGGTGGGGCTGGCAGACCTGGTGATTGATGCCGGCCAGATCGAAACCCTGCTGGCCCGCCTGCAGGATGAGCGCTGGACCGGCGAGGCCGCCGCCGATGACAACCGGCTGTTCCGCCTGCTGAACCAGGTGGAAGCGCTGGATTACCGGAGCCTGGCGCCGGGCCACCTGGAGCGGCACGAACAGACCATCGCCCGGCTGACCGCAGGCACCGAGCTGCCCGCCATCATCGAACAGATACTCGCCGCCGACATTGACGACCCCTGGTGGCAAACCTGTGCGGAAAACCTGAAGAATGGCTGCCCGGTGACCGCCTGGCTGGTCTGGCACCAGCTGCGCAAAGGTCAGCAGATGTCACTGAAGGATATTTTCCGGATGGAACTGGCCATGGCTCTGGAATGCACCCGCCGCCCCGACCTCGCCGAAGGCATCCGGGCATTGCTGGTGGACAAAGATAAAGCGCCGGTGTGGTCGTTCAAATCCGCCGGAGAGGTTCCGGAAGAGGTGATCGAACGGCATTTCGAGCCAGTGTGGGACGACCTGAACGACCCGATGCAGCTGGACTGACACCGGGCCGGGAAATCAGCGGGCCGCGCCCGCTTGCACCAGCAGCATTTCCAGGTCCTGGTTATTGCGGGCCCGGGCAATGTCGAGGGCCGTGGTGCCATCGGTGCGCCGGTAGTGCACATCAGCACCAGCGGCCAGCAGCATCTCGGCGGTCAGCAGGTCGCCGGCTTCCACCACTTTCATCAGCAGGGATTCGCCGTCCTGGCTGACATTGACGTTGGCTCCCGCCGCCAGCAAGGCCCGAACCACCGACAAATGCCCGTTTTCCGCCGCATGGATCACCGGCGTGTAACCGCTGTTGTCTTCGCTGTTCACATCGGCACCGGCCGCCAGCAGCAAGCGGACAATACGCCGGTTACCTTCCGCCGCTGCCAGCATCAGCGGGGTTTTGGAAGAACCTGCCCTTGGGTCCGGGTCCACGCCCTGCGACAGCATATCCAGCACCGCCCGGTCTTCATTGGCCGCAACCGCTGCCAGCAAATCCGCGCCGGTGGCCCCGGTATCGCCTACCTCGCCCGTGCTGCTGCAACCGGCCAGCAACGACAGCACCACCAAAACCACAAAATGAAAGCGACTGCCCGCACCCCTGCTCATCATTCGTACTCTCTTGTTTGATTTTTTCAGCTATTTTGCGGGCCGGGTGGTCATAATTAAATCGAAACGGTCACAACTCCGACACTTGTGCCGACCAGCGGGCCACGATTTGTCTCAGCCGCATTTCACCCTCCCCCTTGCCGGTGACCAGCCCAAGCGCCTGCAACTGCGGCCAGGCCCAACCTTGAAGCACCGCACGGCACCAGAGCCCGGCATCCTCCTGCCCGGCCAGCCAGGCCATCCAGCCAGGCCAGCTGCAGACTTCACGCAGCAGCGGCAAAGTCACTTCAAACCCCCGATAGCCCTCGGCAAAGCTCCGCAAATCCTGCCAGTCGTCCGGCCCGGGCTTTGCCGTGGCAGGCAGGTCTGCGGCAAGCTGCGCCAGCAATTCCTGGGGCATGTCGGCCCAGTGTCGGGGAATCAGCACCTGCCAGTGCCCGGCAAACCGGCGGCGCAGGCGCTGCTCCAGGTCGCAGCCCGCCGGGGATACACCCTTGAACAGTTGCACCGGAAACTCGCCAGTAGAACGCTCCCGGGTCAGCCCGATACGCGCCAGGCGTAATCCACAACCCTGCCAGAACGACTGCAAACCCGCTTCGCCACCAAAACTGGTACCCAGCGAATCCAGCCCCTGGCTCCGGCAAAACTCTTCCGCCGCCGCCACCAGCGCCCGGCCCACGCCCAGCTGCCGGGCCGGCTCTGCCACCGCAATGCGCACCACCCGAAAACACCGCTGCTGCGCCGCCTCCGCAAAGCCACCATGGCTGGCCAGGGACTGCGCCAGCAAATGCCCCCGCAAACGACGCTGGCCCATGGCCACCTGGGCGGCCAGGTCCTGATCCAGGCCACCTTCCACACATCCCCAGAGCACACCCACGGTTTTGCCCTGCACCACCGCCCGCCAGCTGCTGGCAGCAGGATCGTCCAGCCACTGGCGCAAGTCCGCCGGCGTGGTGCGGTAATGGGCATCCACCAGCAAGCCGAAGGCCTCGGCAAGTTCCGCCTCGCTGGCCTGTGCCAGATTCCAGGGTTCGACATGCACCGCACCGGGTTCCGGCTTGCTAGTGTCCGGCCCCCGGGCACCCAGCAGAAACATCCGGAACAACACCCGCTCCAGGGGATCACCCTGCGCCCAGCGCACCGGCTGCTTCAGCTCCACCGATTGCCAGTGCGGCGCCTCCCGGTCCAGCACCTGCCGGAACCGGATCGCAAAGCCCCGCCCGGTGCCCTCATAGCCATGCACCGTGCTGGCAAACGCCACCCGAGGCCAACCCAGCAAAACCTCCCGCAGCCAGCTAGCCGGCAAACCGGCGGCCTCATCCACCATCACCACCTCGGCCTCCGGCTTCTGCGCCAGCAACTCCGGCACCGGCAGGAAACGAATCGCCTGCCCGCCCGGCAGCACAAGCTCCGACTCCGACCGGCTCTCAACCCGGTCGCCCATAACCTCCGCCGCATGCCGGAAAAAACTCTGCAGATTGTCCACCGAAGGCGACGTCACCAACACCTGCTGCCGCCCCGCCAGCAACAACTCCGCCGCCGCCATCCCCAACGCCGCCGACTTCCCCCGGCCCCGGTCTGCCGTCACCACCACCGGCCGCCGACGCCGCCCCAACCCGAAACGCACCAGCCGCGCCACCAGCTCCGACTGCTCCGGCGTCGACCCCGGCCTGAACGCTGCATCATCACACCGGACATCCGGCAGCAGCGGGCGCTCATCAAGACCCTGCCGAACCCGGACCACCGCACCGTCAGACGCCACAACCTCCGCCAACCGCGCCAAAAACGGATGCTCCCCCGCCCCGTCCAGCCCCGTGCGCAAGTAATCCGGATCCTCAAACCCCGGCCATTGCGCCAGCGGCGGCATCAACCAGAACAACAACCCACCGGCCCTCAACGTACCCGCCAACCCCGCAAACCCATCCGGCGGATTCCCCTGCCAGCCATCCCAAACCAACACCCCGGCCTCCCGCCCCAGCCAGCGCTTGTACTGCCCCGCCGAGACACCACGGACACCCGCAACCCCGGCGTCCTCATCACGGCCAACCCACAGCGCCCCGGCGACATCAAAACCACCCAGCCGCTCCTGCACCCAGCCCCGGGCCCACTCCTGTTCACCCTCCACCAGAACGAGGCGGCGTTGACCGGTATGGGCCAATTGAGCCGAAAAGGTTTGCCAGTTCTGTGTGATCGAGGAAGGCATAATCTGAAGGCAACTCCGATGGAGCGCTGCGCCGGGGGTGGCCTTCAAAAAATTTGCGGAGCCATGGATGGCGGAGCAGAAGCGCCACATGGATGTGCCGACAGGAGCGTTTTTTTGAAGGCCACCCCCGGCGCAGTGCGGGCATGAATGACAAAAGTCTCAGGCAATTATGCGGCACGGCTACTCCCGCTGCCAGCAGCCAAGTACAATACCCGCCATGCCAAACCAGCCCCAGATGCCAGACACCAGCTACCTGCCGCCCCACCTAACCGACGAACAGCGGGCCATCATCACCGCCGGCTTCGAACACTCGGTGATCACCGCCGTGGCCGGCAGCGGCAAAACCTCCACCCTGGCCTGGCGCATACGCCACCTGCTGCAACAGGGCCACGACCCGGACCGCGTGCTGGTACTCATGTTCAACCGCAGCGCCCGCATCGACTTCCAGCGCAAGCTACAAGAGGTGTGCCACCAGTCCGGCCTGGCCCTGCCGGAAATCCGCACTTACCACGCCATGGGCCTGCGGCTGTACAAACGCTTCGTGCGGGAAGGCTACCTGCCCGGATTCTCTGAAAAAATCCTCACCGAACAGGAAATCGGCTACCAGGCCTGGCTGCTCACCCGCCGGCTGGCACCGGAAGACCTGGCCGACGAAATCCGCCGCAACAAAAAAGATTATGTGGAAACCGCCACCGGCTTTGTCGACCTGGTCAAAACCTGCCTGTCGCCGGCAGAAATCGTATTCGAAGAACTGGGCTACTCGGAAAAACACAAATACCTGATCGACCTGTTCCACAGCTTTGAGCAATGGCGCAAAAGCCAGAGCCGCATCAGCTACGCCGACATGCTGTACGAACCGGTCATGGCCATTCACCAGAACCCGCCATTGCAGCGCCTCGTCGGCAATAAAATGGACCTGATCCTGGTGGACGAATACCAGGACACCAACGAAATCCAGCACCTGCTGCTGCGCTACGTGGCCGGCGACCGCGCCCGGGTGACCGTGGTCGGCGACCCGGACCAGACCATCTACGAATTCCGCGGCGCCAAGCCTGAATTTATCCTGCGCCGGTTCAGCGACGAGTTCGAAAGCCCCCTGGAACAGACCCTCAGCTACACCTTCCGGTACGGCCACCAGGTCGCCCTGCTGGCCAACCACCTGATTTGCCACAACACTGGCCGCAAGGATGTCCTGTGCCACTCCCACTTATCCACTCCGGCTACCGAAGTAAACCTGCACCGGGCAGACAACGACAGCGACCAGATCCTGAAAATCCTGCAGCGACAAAGCCCGGAGCAAACCAGCCAGAGCGCCATCCTGTTCCGGGTCTGGAGCCAGAGCGTACCGATCGAGCTGAAACTGCTGGCCCGGCACATCCCCTATCGCATCGACAGCGGCAAAGGGGCCCTGTTCAGCCGGGAAGTGCAGGCCATCATCGCACTGCTGATGGTGGTCAGCGGCCGCCTGCAACAGCTGCCGGACAGCGACCGGCTGGACCTGGCCCGGCAACTGCTGCGTTTTCCCCACGTCGGCCTGAAAGAGCCGGAACTGGAAAACCTGGCGCAGTTCCTCGCCGGCTTCGACAGCGACTGGCACGAACGCCTGCTGGCCATGGACTTCAACGCCCTGGCCCCCATGGCCGCCCGCAAGCTGAAAAAACTGGGCGAAGTGTTGATGCAGCTGCGCAACTACAAGGGCCCCGTGGCCGGACTGATCAGCGTCTACGCCGACCATACCGATCTGTACGAAGGCATTCGCAGCCTCGCCCTGACCCACGACAGCGCCGAAGAGCGCATCGACACCATCCAGGGCTTCCGCGACTACCTGAAAAGCCTGGATGTTGACGCCGCCGGTGCGCTGGACCACCTCAAGGCCCTGAAACAGCAAGCCGGCGAACAGAGGGAGCAGGGCGTACTCTTATCCACCATCCACCGCACCAAGGGTCTGGAGTGGCCGGTGGTCATCATTCCCGGCCTGCAGGAAAAGTACCTGCCCTACAGCCCCCGCCCGCAGGACGATGCCCGGGCCCTGCTGGAGAGTGAACGGCGGTTGCTCTACGTGGGCATGACCCGTTGCCGGGAGCAGCTGCACCTGATTACCCGCCCCGACAGCAGCCACCCGCACCTGGATGGTGATCAGGGCCCCAGCCGCTTCGTGGCAGAATTCTGCTTCCCCCTGGCCCGTGAGCTGGGGCAGGTTCTGGACGCAGGTAACCCCGCCTCTGCCCAGCCCATAACGCTCCGGCATCCCCTCACCCCGGTCAGCCTGCGCTATGCCGAAAGGGCCAAAATCACCCTGGATGGCCAGGCGCCAGCCAGCACCCCGGACGCCTCACAACCCGTATGGCACCAGCCCCGGCTCATTCACGCCATCTTTGGCGCCGGCCGCGTAACCGGGGAAGACGAAAGCTCATTCGAGGTACGCTTTGATAATGGCGACATCCTGAATTTCAGCAAGAAAAGCGCCCACCTGTACTTCACCCCGGTAACAGACTGATCCATAAATGGAATTCCCTGCGTACAAATCCTGACCCCGGTAAAGGTGTAATTTTTTGTATTTTTTGGCTTACTAACCTAGATTCCAGATAAGGCATTAAATCTAGGGATTTGTCTGCGTTCCTGATGAGAGAACGGGAACATAAAAATGAAACAGGAGGTTCTGCATGAACATCGTGCGCCCGGTCGCTTTGGCCGTATTAGCTTCATCCCTGTCTGCGCCAGCCCTGGCCGCCGACAAGCAATCCATTTACCTGAACCCGTTCGCCGGTTACCAGCTGTTTGACGACAAGCGTGACCTGAGCGAAACCGACACCTACGGCGTTGGTATTGAATACCGGTTCAAACCCCACTGGGCGGTAGAAGCGGTTTACTCACGCGCTGATGCAGACCGCAAGTACGTGGACGGCGATTCCGAGTTCGAAGAACTGCGCCTGGACGGCCTGTATTACTTCCGTGGCCAGGATTCTGCCTGGAACCCGTACCTGGCCTTCGGTGCCGGCCATGCTGATTTCGGTGACGGCCCGGTATTTACCGCTGGCACCAACCATGACGAAACCCGTGTAAACGTGGGCGCCGGTGTGCGTTACAACATCAGCGACATGATTTCCCTGCGCGGTGACCTGCGCGAGTTCCACGGCATCGACGAAAGCACCTTCGACACCATGGTGTCTCTGGGCCTGAGTCTGGCCTTCCACCGCACCACCACCGAGCCCAAACCGGCGGATGCGGACAACGACGGTGTGCCCGATTCCCGTGACCAGTGCGCCAACACCCCGGCCGGTGCCCAGGTAGACAGCCGCGGCTGTGAACTGGATGCCGACAACGATGGCGTTGCCGACAGCAAGGATCAGTGCCCGAACACCCCGGCTGGCGCTGAAGTAAACAGCCGTGGTTGTGAGCTGGACAGCGACAACGATGGCGTGGTGAACAGCAAGGACCAGTGCCCGAACACGGCCGCTGGTGCTGAAGTGGATGAAACCGGCTGCGAAGGTGTCACCGAGACCATCGAAACCATCGAGCTGCGGGTTCAGTTCCCCACCAACAGCTCCGTGATTGACGCCACCTACGACGCCGAAATCCGCAAGGCTGCGGACTTCATGGAAGAGTACCCGGAAACTACCGTTGAGATTGCCGGACACTCCGACAGCATTGGTGATGCCGAGTACAACCGCGCCCTGTCCCAGCGCCGTGCCGAAGCCGTGGCTGATCGCCTGACTTCCGTACTGGGTGTGGATCCGGACCGTGTAACTGCAGTTGGTTACGGTGAAGTCGAGCCGATTGCCAGCAACGACACTGCAGCTGGCCGTGCCCAGAACCGCCGTGTAGAAGCCCGCATCCAGGTTCGTCGCTAAGACCAACCGGACGGGTAGTGAATAAGTAAGGCGCCTTCGGGCGCCTTACTTGTTTCAACCGCAGTCATTCCACCCGAACCGCATCCACCAGCAGGTTTCTGGGCGTCAGTTCCCGTGCACAGAAACGGCCCAGGCGCACCCTGTAGCCCTGCTCCTCCAGAAACACCGCGTAATCCAGCACCATCCAGAGCTCCAGTGGCCGGCGGAACAGATGCCGCAGTAACTCGTGGCGCTGAACCTGCAACGCCCGCTGTTCACCCCGCGTCAACCAGTGCTGCCAGTCCAGGTTATCCGGCAAGTCCAGCTGTTTCTTGCCCGCAGCCCAGCGGCAGAAGCCTTCGAAGTCACCGTTATTCAGGGACGGCGGATGGGAAGGCACCGGCAGATAGCTGTCTGCTGCCCGCAGATGGCGCTGAAGGGCATCAAAGCCCAGCCGCCATGCCGTTACTCGGGCCGTCTGCTCCCGCACCCTTGCGGGCGCTGTGACCGTTTCCTGCACGGCCAGGCGCAGAGTGTTACGGCCTGGCCTCAGGGCGGGTGCGTGGTTTCGGCTGCCTTGTGCCAGGGGTTGATACGGCTCCTGGGCCGTCAGGTGATAACAGCACGGCGAAAAACTCAGCCTCGGCGTACCGGCCGCCGCCCCGCGCTTCAGCAGTTGCCGGTGCAGGTCGCCACAGGCATGCAGCGCCACGCCATGCACTCCCGCAGGCCAGTTCAGGGAATCCGCCATCACATCCTGGTGGTGCAACTGCACCGGATCGCCGTAATGCCGGGCCAGCCGGTTGCCGTCCTGAACCAGTTCATCATTCCACTCGAAGCCCCGCACGCGCGCCGCCCCCCGGGCCGCCAGCGTTCGTGCCAGGTGGCCTTTGCCACAGCACCAATCCAGCACAGGCTGTTCCAGCGGCAGCACCGCGGCGGCAAAGGCACCGGCCTGCAAACGCTTGCGACCGGGCATATCCACGGCCTGCAGCTCCGGCAGTGCCGACCGGGCCCCGCTGTCGGGAGGTGACAGTTCCGGCAGCTCTACCAGGGGCCCGTAGTCAGCAAGGCCCGGCACAAACCGGGCAGCTTCGACGGCAAACGCCGTCAGGTTTTCTTCAAAGGCTTCGCAGGCGTCCAGCGTCAGCGTGTCCAGCCAGTGTGCAAGCTCCGGATAACGTTCGCACCAGGCCGGTTCCGGCTCCATAAACGGTGCCGGTTGCCACAACTCCTGGTGCCGGACCAGCCAGTCATTCACCTGCTGCCAGTGGCTGTAAAAAGATCTCGCTGGCTGGTGTAAACTCGCCGCCGGAGGTAACGTCATGAAACTGGCCTTTGTACTGGTTGAACCAAAAGTTCCGGAAAACGTAGGCGCGGCTGCCCGGGCCCTGTGCACCATGGGGTTTGCCGAGCTGTGGCTGGTCAATTCCGACCTGCACACACGGCCTGAAGCCCACTGGCTGGCTCACGGCAGCGATCACATCCTGGATAACGCGCGCATTTTCCCTGATCTGGCAGCGGTTAGAAACTCCGCGGATTTGCTGATGGGCACCTCGGCCAAGCCCCGCCATAACCGGCAGGACTGGCACCCGCCGGCGCAACTGAAATCGGTACTGGCCAACAAGGGCGCGGCAGTGGCTACCGCGGCCCTGGTGTTCGGGCGGGAAGACCGGGGCCTGTCGAACGACGAACTGGCCCTGTGTGACCTGCTGACCGGCTTCCCCATGGCGGTCAGTTATCCGTCACTGAACCTGGCCCAGTCGGTGATGCTCTACGCCTGGGAACTATCGGGGCTCGCCGGTGCCGGCACCGACAGCCCTGCCGAAGAAACGGAAGCCGCCGGTCTTGGTGCCCTGCGTACCCGGCTGGAAACCCTGTTGCCGAAACTGGATGCCCCAGCCGATGAAAAGCTGTCGCAATGGGTGTTCGAGCGCCTGCCCCTGCTGTCGGAGCGGGATATCGGCTTTGTGCACACCCTGTGCGGCAACATCGAGCGCAAGCTCTGAGCTATTCTGAAAACCGCCCGGGCCGGAAGGCGTCCAGTTGCACCGCCGGCTCCTCGCCATCAATTACCTGGGCAATCACCGCCGCGCTGCCTGCCGACAGGGTCCAGCCGAAGGTGCCGTGCCCGGTATTCAGGAACAGGTTGTCCCTGGGGCCCCGCCCGATAATGGCGGGGCCGTCCGGCGTCATCGGCCGGAACCCGGTCCAGGTTTCGGCGTCATCCAGGTTGGCGCACCCCGGAAAGCGCGACTGCACGGATTTTTTAATGGTGGCAATGCGGGCCCCGGGGATATCCCGGTTGAAGTCCGCCAGCTCCACAAACCCGGTGGCCCGCAAGCGGTTACCCAGCCGGGTGGAAACCACCTTGAAGTTGTCATCGTGAATGGTGCTCACCGGCGCCCGGCCAGGCTCGCTGAGTGGCACGGTAATGCTGTAACCCTTGACCGGGTATATCGGCAGCTTCAGCCCCAACGGCCGCACCAGCTCCGGCGACCAGCAGCCTGCAGACACCACGAAGGCATCCCCCTCGACAATCTCGGTACGGCCATCAGCCCGCCGGATCTGCACGCCATTCACCCGCTGCTGGTCCGCCAGCAGGTGTTCCACTGACACTTCATAGCGGAATTCGGCCCCCAGCTCCTGGCAGGCCCGGGCCAGTTCCTGGCTGAACAGGTGGCAGTCACCGGTTCCGTCAGTGTCGTAGCGAATGGCACCGTACAGGGGGCCGCCACCGGTCATGCCCGGCTCCACCTGCCGCACCTGCTCCGGGGTCAGCAGGCTTGAGGCAATGCCCATGCCGGCCAGCAATTCATGCAGCTTGCGGTAGTCTTCCATGGCGCCTGGCGTGCTGGCCAGGTGCAGCAGGCCTTGATGGGCACCGTCAAAGGCCAGCTTGTGTTCCTGTTCCAGTGCCAGGAAACGTTCCCGGCTGTAGATACCAAGGCGCAACATGGCCCGCTTGTTCAGCCCGAATAACCCCGGCGACCAGGCGTAGCGCAGGGTGGCAAACATGAACCGCAAGGCCTCCAGCGACGGCGGCAGGCCCAGTTTCAGCGGGCCGTCCTGTTGCAACAGCCATGGCAGGGACTTGAACACCATGGAGGGGTCCGCCCAGGGATACACCACCCCGTAGGAGCGCTGGGCCGCATTGCCCTTGCTGGTTTCGTTACCCGCCACCGGGTGCCGTTCCAGTACCGTTACCCTGTGGCCCCGCCGTATCAGCTCCCGGGCAGTGGTTACACCCACCACACCGCCGCCTATCACCACAATGTGCATGACTTGCCTCCGTTAACTCACGCCATTCTCGGCCAGCAACTGCCGATACTCCTCCAGCACCTCCGGATGTTCCGCCGGATACTCCGGTGCCAGCTGCTTCAACACATCCGCCACCAGCGCCGCCACGATCGCACGGGCAACCGGCTTGCTGTCTCCGGGCACAACAAACCACGGTGCCTCGTCGGTATGGGTTGCCGCCAGCGCCTGTTCGGCATACTCCTGGTATGTGGCCCGCTGCTTCCAGCCTTCGATATCGGAATGATCGAATTTCCAGCGTTTCCTGGGCTTGTCCAGGCGCTTCAGCAACCGCCGTTTGTGCTCATCTTCCGACAGGTTGAGCCAGACTTTCACAATACAGGTGCCTTCAGACACCAGGTGCCGTTCGAAGTCACAGACTGCCTGGTACCGGGCCGGCCAGTTGTAGGTGTCTTCGGCCCGCACCGGCCACACCCGTTCGCCAATCACCGCTTCATGGTGGCTGCGGTTGAAGGCCACCATCTGGCCATAGGCCGGCAGGTAAGGCGTCACCCGCCACAGAAAATCATGGGCGGCCTCGGCCCCGGTCGGCCGGCTGAACGACCAGGCATGGAAGCCGGCAGGGTCTGCATAGGTAGCGAGTGTGCGGATCAGGCTGTCCTTGCCACTGGTATCCGGGCCATGGACCACCAGCAACAGCGCCTGTTTGCGGTTGGCCCAGAGCCTGCGCTGGTATTCCCCGATGTCTTCCAGGCTGGCCTCAAGCGATGGCACACCGGCGCTGTCATCCAGCTCTGTGGGGTAATGCCCCAGCCCCGGTTGTTTCGGGTTCAGAAACCAGGAACGGGCAAAGGCCGTGTACTTCATCAAGGAAACTCCCTAGGCCTGCCGGGCAGGTCAAGCTGTATGCAAACTGTTAAACTCAGGGTATCAACTTTCAGGATAGCAGGCAGCCCTGTGCTGCGATGGAGCCAGAACCCCGGATATGAGCAAAAAACGTCGCGAGATTCCCGTTTTCGATCACCCGATCATTGAGACCCACTGCCACCTGGACTATCTGAAAGACCAGCCCCTGGCGGATATTCTCGAGCACAGCCGGAACGTCAACATCGAAAAGGTCATCACCATCGCGGTGTCGCCGGACAACCTGGCGGCAGTGCGGGAACTGAGCCAGGCTGCCGACTGGGTGTACGGCACCCAGGGTGTCCACCCCCATGAAGCCGAGAGCTACACCGATGCGGTGGAAGCCGAAATCCGCCAGCACGCGGGCGACAGCAAGATCGTCGCCATTGGCGAGATCGGCCTGGACTATTACTACGACAACGCCGACCGCGAAGTGCAGCGGGAGGTGTTCCGCCGCCAGCTGCAAATTGCCTGCGACACCAACCTCCCGGTGGTGATCCACAGCCGGGATGCCGATGACGACACCATCGCCATCCTCAAGGAATTCGAAAACACCCTGGAACGGCGCGGCGTCATTCACAGCTTTACCTCCGGCCCCGGCCTGGCGCAATACGCCCTGGACCAGGGCTGGTGTCTGGGCTTTAACGGCATCACCACCTTCAACAAGGCGGAGAACGTGCGGGACATCGTGCGCATGACACCCATCGAGCAGATTCTGCTGGAAACCGATGCCCCGTTCCTGACGCCGGTGCCCTACCGCGGGCGGGAGAACGCGCCCTTCTACCTGCCGTTCGTGGCGGAAAAAATCGCCGAGGTTAAAGAACTACCGCTCGGGCAGGTTGTGAGCCAGACTTATCAAAACAGTCTCAGGGTGTTTTTCCCGCAACCATGATCTCATCCGTTTTTCAGGTACTCGGCGGGCTGGCGTTGTTCATGCTGGCCATGGAAATGATGACCAACGGCCTGAAAAACGCCGCCGGCCATTCCCTGCGCCACCTGCTCGGCCACTGGACCCGCACCCCGATGCGCGGGCTGATGGCCGGCTTTGTGATTACCGGTATTGTGCAGCACTCCGGTGCGGTCACCGTGGCCACCATCGGCTTTGTTAACGCCGGCTTGCTGTCCCTGAAACACTCCCTGGGCGTGATCTTCGGCTCCAACATCGGCACCACCATGACCGGTTGGCTGGTCAGCCTGGTGGGCTTCGGCTTCAAGATCGAAGCCATTGCCCTGCCCCTGCTGGCGGCCGGCGTGGGATTCCGCACCATCAGCCGCACGCCCCGAAACCAGTTTCTGGGCGAGGCCCTGGCCGGTTTTGCGCTGTTTTTCCTGGGCCTGTCGATTCTGAAAACCGCGCTGGAATCCGCCGCCGGCGGCCTTACCAGTGGCGACATCATCAGCCCGGACTACGGCCTGCCGGCGTTCTTCATGATTGGCCTGATCGCCACCGTTCTGACCCAGTCCTCCAGTGCCTCGCTGGCCATTGTACTGACTGCAGCTGCCGGTGGACTGATCCCGCTCGACAATGCCGCAGCAGCCGTGGTGGGTGCCAACCTGGGGTCTACCTCCACCGCTGCGCTGTCTGCCCTGAAAGCCACCGCCAACGCCCGGCGCCTGGCTATTGGCCACATTCTGTTCAACGTGGTGACCGGCATCATCGCCCTGCTGATCCTGCCGGTGATGCTCTGGATGGTCGCCACACTGACCGACCTGCTGGACCTGGAAGCCAACCCGGCAGTATCGCTGGCCCTGTTCCACACCCTGTTCAACGTGTTGGGCGCCGCCGTGATGCTGCCGTTTATCACCCCCTTTGCCCGTTTTCTGGGCCGGCTGTTCCGCAGCAAGGAAGAGGACAATGCCGAACCCCGGCACCTGGATGACACCCTGATCACCACCCCGGAACTGGCGATCGGCGCCGTAGACCAGGAGATGAAACGGCTGATCGGCCATACCCGGGGCCTGCTGAGGGTATGCCTGGACCGGGAAGGCCTGAATGTCGCCCAGATCCGCCCGAAAATGGAGGCCATCAAGGCCCTGAACAGCGCCATTACCGACTATATCGGGCGGCTGCGGGCCGAGAAAATGCAGGTCTCCATTGTCGATGCCCTGACGATCAGCGTTCGCACCTGTCGCTACCTGGCCGAAGCCGCCGACCTGGCAGACCGGTTGCTGACCCTCAGGGAACTGGCAGACCGCACCGAATTTGCCGGTTCCAAACAGGCCTACAGCGACTATCTGGACACCCTGCGGGCACTGGTGGCGTCGGAAGAACCGGCTCCTGAGTTGCTGGCAAAAACCGAACAGGTTTATCACAGCCTGAAGAACGACACCCTGCAGAAAATTGTCTGGCAGCGGCTGGCCACCACCCTCGGGGATCAGATGCTGGATACCCTCAGCTCGGTACGCCGGCTGAGCGACCAGTGGGCCAAGTCACTCTACTGGCGCGCCGGCACCGATATCCTGAACGGCTACCACCATCAGGAGCCGGTGCCGGAAAACCCGCAATAACCGTTACGGCCCGTGTTCTTGGCCTGGTACATGGCCTGGTCGGCCTGGCGCAGCAGCTGGTCGCCGTCCAGCTCCGCAGGCTGGGGATACAGGGTGTAGCCGACACTGGCAGAGACTTCCACCATGTGGTCAGCCACCCAGACCGGCTCGGCAACCGCCGTCAGCAGCCTGTCCATCAGGTTTTCAATGGCGTCCACATCGGCCACGTTCACTACGATGGCCGCAAACTCGTCGCCACCAAGCCGTGCCAGGGTATCTTCTTCCCGCAGCACCGTGCGCAGTCGCCGGGCCACTTCCACCAGTAACTGGTCACCGGCGTCATGGCCGAAGGCATCATTCACCGGTTTGAATTTATCCAGGTCGATATAAAGCACCGCCAAACGGTAATCCTGCCGCCTGGCCTGGGCCATGGCCTGCTGCAGGCGCTCGGCAAACAACACCCGGTTGGGCAGGTTGGTGAGGGCGTCATAGTGCGCCATGGTGCGAAGCTTCTTCTCGGTTTCCTTGAGCCGGGTGATATCACTGAACACACCCACGAAATGGCTTTTCTCGCCCTGCTCATCCACCACGCTGCTCAGGGTCAGGCTCAGGATCAGCCGCCGGCCATCCCGGTTACGGCTGGCGAACTCGCCGCTCCATACTCCGTGTTTGCGGGCAGCCACCAGTATCGAGCTGCCTTCATCCACCGGCAGCGGTGGCAGGCGGCCTATTGCGGTGTTGCGGTCCCAGCCGGTAATCAGGAAGTAGGCCTCGTTGGTGTCGATGACCACACCATGGGCATCGGTGATGAAGATCGCTTCCCGGGCATTTTCAAACACCTTCAGGGCCAGCCGCTGGCGTTCTTCGGCCTGTTTCCGCCGGGTGATGTTGTACCAGGAACACAGCACCGAAGGTGTGTCGTCATCATTTTCGTAGACCGGGGCCAGGGTCATGTCCACCCACACGTGGCTGCCATCCTCCCGGCCGAATAGCCACTCGGATTGAGCAACATCCCCTACCTGAACCCGCTGCAGCAGTCCTGCCAGCTTTCGGGCGGAGTCCTGACCATCCGGCTGGACCTCCGGGGAAAACCGCTCCAGGGGCTGGCCCAGCATGTCGGCGGCGGAGCGACACTCAAGCAGCTCCACTGCGGCCCGGTTACAGTCACTCAGGGCCCGGCCACGGATCATCAGCATGGGCTGGGGCCAGCTTGCCACCAGCTCCTGAAGCCGGCGGCTTTCCCGGGACAGCTGGCGCTTCTTGCGGCCCAGCCATATGCTGGTAGCCAGCAATAACAGCACCAACACAGTTACCACCGCTACCCATAGCCGGTACTGGTGGAGTACATCCAGCCAGGTTACCTGGGGGACCTGGTCGTAAGGCGGCAGGTGAAGGCTGCGGGTCAGGTGTTCCACCGACTGGTAATCGGCCGGGGGCGCGAAGGAAGCCAGGCCTGCGGCCACGGCAGCCGGGTCGTCCGGTTCCAGGGCAAACAGGGCGGAGGCAATCTGGCGAATGGTGCGGGAATCCACATGGGGCAGCGACACCAGTGGCCATTCCGGATACAGGCGGGTTGAAAGCCGGAACGGATAGCCCCGGAGGTTCTGGGCGTTGATCACCTTCAGTGCGGTTTCCAGCCCCGGGTCTTCCTGCAGAAGTTCTTCCAGAACACCGGTGCGGATAAAACCGATGTCGGTGTCTCCCGCCAGCACAGCCCGAACCACCCGGTCATGGTTGCCCAGATAGATGATCCGGTTATCCCGTCGGATATCCAGGCCTGCCGACTGCAGCTCCAGGGCCTGGGCCTGGTAGCCGCCCAGATAGTGAAGGCCCGGGGTAGCAATGCTTTTGCCGCGCAGGTCTTCCAGCGCTTGAATATCACTGCGCCCGGCTCGGGCGATGATCACACCGCCAATGCTGCCGGTAGTGATGCCGTTCCAGTCGCGCTGCAGGGTAGCCAGTACGCCGGTCAGGCTGCGCTCGCTGCGGATCATCAGGAAGTGGGCCGGATTGGTCAGGAAAAAATCAATGCGGTTGGAGGCAACCGCACGGTCCATTTCTTCCTGGGCCAGCACACGGATGGTGATATCCCGGCCGGTCTCCCGGCTCAGATAGTCCGCCAGCGGCTGATACTTTGCCATCACCAGGGGGTCTGGGCGATATCCCAGCACCCCCAGCGTCACGCTATCCGCTTCTGCCGCCACCGGGAGCGGCGCCAGAACCAGCAGCACCAGCAGCGCAAGCGCCCGCCCAGGGTTACCTGCAAGAACCGATAACCAACTCACTCTGCCCGCCTTGGCAGAAACTGCTGGCTGGCGATCCGTTCGTGTTCCGGGTGCTTGTCCATCAGTCCCTCCCGTTCCAGAAGCCCGGCCAGGCGTATGGCCGTTGTTTCAATTGTTCCGTTCTTGGCGAGAGCTGGAGGAAGCGACGGCGGTGCATGAAAGGCTCCGAATAACACAATGTGTCGGATAGTAATACAGATGTCCTGCAGCCGCCTACCCGCACGGGCCATCGGACCCAACCAGAACCCTGATATTCAGCTTAGCCGAAAGACAGGAACACGCCCATCAACACCGGAGACAGAAACGACAGCAGAAAACCGGAGGCAATGGCCACCGGCACACAGGCCAGGCCGCCACTGCTGCGGATAACCGGCAAAGTAAAGTCCATCGCGGTGGCACCACCGTAACCGATGGCCATGGCCGGGCGAGCGGTGATCACCAGCGGAATCAGAGCCAGAGCAATGATTTCCCGCAGCACGTCGTTCAGGAACGCTACGCCACCCCAGGCCGGACCCAGGGCATCGCCAATGACAATGCCGGACAGGGAATACCAGCCGAAACCCGACGCCAGCGCCAGGGCCTGGTGCCAGGGCACCTGCAATACCGGAATCAACGCCAGGCCCGCCACCAGGGAGCTTGCCACCAGCGCCAGGGCAATGCCCAGCCCCTGACGGTTCATCAGCAACTTGCGCAGGGAGAGGCCTGCATTACGTAATTGCAGGCCAATCAGAAACAGCAGAAACATCAAGGCACCGGTGGCCACATCGTCCACCAGCGGCAGCTCCGGAAACAGGAAATAACCCAGCAAAGCCCCCACAAGCACCGCCAACAGGGGTTTCAGCCCGGCCAGGAACAGGCGCCGGTAGCCCGGCCGACCCTCGCCGGTTTGTTCCCCGACATCCAGTGGCGCCCAGCGATGAAACAGCCACAGCCCCAGCATGTTCGCTACCAGTAACACCACCACCAGCGCGCTGACCTGTCCCGCCATGGTGCCCAGCTGCCCCAGCAGCCCTTCCATCTGCCCGAGGCTCAGGCCTAGCAGTGCCAGAATGAAATACACCAGCCCTTCCACGGTGTAGTGGATCACCGTCATCAACCGGCGATTGGACAGGGCAAAGGCAAAGCCCAGAAATAACGGGGCAAGAATCAGCAAAGCGCCGGTGAGCATGGCAACCTCGGAAAAGAACGGCTAAGGGAAAGGATCAGTGCAGGCTGGCGCCCGAGCGATCCTGCACCAGTACCCAGGGCGCAATGACCACGGCCCAGAGTTCCGCGTTGCGGTCGTACCAGCCGCGCGCCAGGTCCGGTGCCACTTCACCCACCTGCCCGGAGGTCATCCACTGTTCGAACTGCGCCTTGTTGTCGGCGGTCAGTTCTGCGGCTACGTCCAGCAAGTCCAGCTCCGGCGCAACCCGCACAACTTGCCCGCGGGCGTAGTAGGTCTGCAGCTCGTGCCAGTGAATTCGGGAGGTTTCGAGGTTGAGTTTGGCTTTGATGTCGTCGCGTGGGGAGTCAGCCATGGCACCTTGTCTTCATTCAGGGATTAAGAAAAGGCCGCCAGCTTACCTGAAAATGCGGGGCAGGACACGGGGCCAGCCGGGCTGGCCCCGCAGGATGGCATCAGGCGGTGCGAAGCATCTCCCGCACCACATAGTGCAGGATACCGCCATGCTGGAAGTACACCGCCTCATTCGCGGTGTCGATCCGCGATTTGAGTTCACAGCTCTCGGTGGAGCCGTCCTTGTACTTCACGGTCATCTTCAGGGTCTGGCCCGGCTTGATCTCGCCGGACAGGCCTTCGATGCTGATGGTTTCCTCACCGGTGAGTTTCAGGCTCTTGCGATCCACGCCCTCCGGGAACTGCAGGGGCATCACGCCCATGCCGATCAGGTTGGAGCGGTGGATACGCTCGTAGGATTCCGCCACCACGGCCTTGACGCCAAGCAGGCGGGTACCCTTGGCGGCCCAGTCCCGGCTGGAGCCGGTGCCGTATTCCTTGCCGGCAATCACCACCAGCGGGGTGCCGCTTTCCTGGTACTTCATGGCGGCATCGTAGATGGCCATCTGCTCGCCGGTGGGCACGAATTTGGTGAAGCCGCCTTCCACGCCGTCGAGCATCTCGTTGCGGATGCGCACGTTGGCGAAGGTGCCGCGCATCATCACCTCGTGGTTGCCCCGGCGGGAGCCGTAGGAGTTGAAGTCTTTCGGCTCAACACCGTGTTCCTGCAGGTATTTACCGGCAGGAGTGTCCGGCTTGAAGGAACCGGCCGGGGAGATGTGGTCTGTGGTCACCGAATCCCCCAGCAGGGCCAGGATGTTGGCATCCTTGATGTTCTCGATGGGCTCGGGCTGCTCGCTCATGCCTTCGAAGAAGGGTGGGTGCTGAATGTAGGTGGATTTGTCGCTCCACTCGTACACCTTGCTCTCCGGCACCTTGATCGATTTCCAGATGTCGTCACCTTCGAACACCTCGCCGTATTCCTTGCGGAACATGTCGGTTTTCACCTTCTCGACCGCTTCGGCAATTTCCGCCTGGCTGGGCCAGAGATCGTTCAGGTACACCGGGTTGCCGTCTTTGTCGGTACCCAGCGGGTCTTTGGTCAGATCCAGCCTTACGTTGCCCGCCAGGGCATAGGCCACCACCAGGGGCGGCGAAGCCAGCCAGTTGGTTTTCACCAGCGGATGCACCCGGCCTTCAAAGTTGCGGTTGCCGGACAGCACCGAGGCTACGGTAATGTCGCCATCGGTAATGGCCTTTTCCACGGCATCCGGCAACGGGCCGGAGTTACCGATGCAGGTGGTGCAGCCGTAACCCACCAGGTTGAAACCGAGCTTGTCCAGGTCGTCCTGCAAGCCGGCCACTTTCAGGTAGTCGGTGACCACCTTGGAGCCCGGCGCCAGCGAGGTTTTCACCCAGGGCTTGGTGTCCAGGCCCTTCTCCACCGCCTTCTGGGCGATCAGGCCGGCGGCCATCATCACGCTCGGGTTGGAGGTATTGGTGCAGGAGGTAATGGCAGCGATCACCACGGCACCCGGGTCCAGCCGGCACTTTTCGCCGTTCATTTCCAGCGGCTGACTGGCCGGGTGTTCGTAGCTGTTATCCACGCCCACTGCGGTCTGGCCGCCTTCTGATTCCAGTTTGCCTTCCTGGGTCTTCGCCGGGCCTTCAGCGGTTTCCATCAGTAACTCGAAGGAAGCCTTCATGTTTTTCAGGGCCACCCGGTCCTGGGGCCGCTTCGGGCCGGCCAGGCTGGCCTCGACATCGCCCATATCCAGTTCCAGGGTGTCGGTGTACACCGGCTCATGGCCCGGCTCGCGCCACAGGCCCTGGGCCCTGGCGTAGTTCTCGACCAGTTCCAGCAGTTCTTCGTCGCGGCCGGTCAGGCGCATGTAGGTGATGGTCTGGTCATCCACCGGGAAGAAGCCGCAGGTAGCACCGTATTCCGGCGCCATGTTGGCAATGGTCGCGCGGTCCGCTACCGGCATGTCTTTCAGGCCGTCGCCATAGAATTCCACGAACTTGCCCACCACGCCTTTCTTGCGCAGCATTTCCACCACGGTCAGCACCAGGTCGGTGGCGGTAATGCCTTCACGCAGCTTGCCGGTAATCTTGAAGCCGATGACTTCGGGAATCAGCATGGACACCGGCTGCCCAAGCATGGCCGCCTCGGCTTCGATACCGCCAACACCCCAGCCCAGGATACCCAGGCCGTTGATCATGGTGGTGTGGGAATCCGTACCCACGAGGGTATCCGGATAGGCAATGGTCTTGCCGTCCATATCCTTCTGCCAGACGGTCTTGCCCAAATACTCCAGGTTGACCTGGTGACAGATACCGGTGCCCGGCGGCACCACCCGGAAGTTGTCGAAGGCCTGCTGGCCCCAGCGCAGAAACTCGTAGCGCTCCTGGTTGCGCTCCATCTCGATGGCGACGTTGTCCTTGAAGGCAGACGGATTGCCGTACTTGTCCACCATTACCGAGTGGTCGATGACCAGGTCCACCGGCGACAGCGGGTTGATCAGGGCCGGGTCTTTACCCGCCTGCTTCACCGCCTCGCGCATGGCGGCCAGGTCCACCACCCCGGGCACCCCGGTGAAGTCCTGCATCAGCACCCGGGCCGGGCGGAACTGGATTTCCGTGTCGGAGCCCCGGTCTTTCAGCCACTGCACCATGGCATCGATGTGGGAACGGTCGACCGTGGTGTCGTCTTCGTTGCGCAGCAGGTTCTCCATCAGTACTTTCAGGGAGAACGGCAGGCGGTTGAGATCGCCCAGGGTGTCTGCTGCCTTGGGCAGGCTGTAGTAGT
The DNA here is from genome assembly GCF_002375525.1 of Marinobacter sp. UBA3607. Lineage (NCBI taxonomy): Bacteria > Pseudomonadati > Pseudomonadota > Gammaproteobacteria > Pseudomonadales > Marinobacteraceae > Marinobacter > Marinobacter sp. UBA3607. The sequence goes on from NZ_DFLY01000015.1 coordinate 89,950, forward strand.
GGTACGTCTTGCCACCCGCGCTCAGGGTGGAGAGGGTATTCAGGCTGTCTTTGCTTGGTGATGTGTTCGACATACATTGCCTCCTCGTGGAGTTTGTCTGGTAACACTCTATCCACTAACTATTGCACCGATAAGTGAGACTTCAACCGGCGACGATGAATGTTCGACATTTCCTTGGTGAATAGTCACTTGCGTTGTTGCGCGCGGCAACCGAGTTGTCGCTCAGCTCTATACTGGTCACCGACGCCCAACACCGGATTCTCTATGCCAACCCGGCCTTCTGCGCAACAACCGGGTATAGCCCGGACGAGCTGCGGGGCACCGGAATCCCGCAGTGTGAACACAATGGCTGCGACCCCCTGCCAGTTCTGTCATCATTAGCGCCTGTTTTCTGACGGACCAGGATCCTCTCCGTGAAGCACGATTGTCATTACCACCCGGGTGAGCCCGCCAAGTGGCATTGCGGTGAATGCCAAATGCATTATTGCACCCGCTGTATGCCCGATGCCGACACCCGGCAGCGCCGGGCCCTTTGCCCCCGCTGCAGCAAGGCCATGCGTTATCTGGGCGCCGCCACCGAAGTGGTCCCTTTCTGGCAACGGGTAGGCGCGTTTTTCCGCTACCCGTTCCATACCGACCCGCTGATCGTCATCGCCATCTGCACCCTGGTGCCGCTGATTGCACCACCCAACCTGTTCGGCGTGCTGATCTGGATTGTGCTGGCCCTGGCGCTGTTCAAGTACACCTACGCGGTGATCAACCACACCGCCGAAGGCCACCTCAAACCGCCACCCGTGGCCGTCGCCTTTACCGGTAGCGGGTTCAATATCGTGATTCTGCAGCTACTGGTGTTTGTTCTGATGGGCGGCCTTGTGGGCGCCGCCGCCATGATCGGCGGGCCGATCCTGATGATGCTGGCACTGGCCTTTGCGGTACTGGCCCTGCCCGCCAGCATCATGGTGCTGGCCATGGAGCGGTCGGTGGGTGCCGCAGTAAACCCCATGAACCTGGCGGTACTGATCTCCCGAATCGGCACCCCCTACTTCCTGCTTTATGGCTACCTGATTCTGCTGACCCTGGCCTCCGGTGCAGCCCAGGACTTTGCCGTTAACCACTTCCCCATGTGGGTAGCGCAACCCCTAGCGGGCTTTCTGAACAGTACCTTCACCCTGATCCTGTTCCACATGCTTGGCTACCTGCTGTTTCAGTACCAGGAGGAGCTAGGCTTTGCGTCAGACCTGCAGGATGAGGAAGGTATAACCGAAAACCACCAGCGGGATCGCAGCAGCCGGTTTGATGCCGACCTGGACATGAACCTGAAAGACGGCAACTACGACCGGGTACACAGCATGCTGCTGGAAGCCCTGAAGAATGACCGGGATAACCCGGTGCGCGTCGGCCAGTTATACCAGCTGCTGACCGCCCGGAACGATGCCCGGGAGCTGTACCGGTTCCACCCCAGAATCATGGCCTGGCTGGCCGCGCGGCAGGACGGTGACGGGCTGAACCGGCTGGTAGAAACCCTGCAGACGCTGGAGCCCGGCTTCAAGCTCGAAGACCCGGAACTGGCGGTAACCTGTGCCAATACCCTGTATCACCGGGGCCACCCGAAAACGGCTATCCGCCTGCTGCAGGACTTTCACAAACGCTTCCCGAACAGTGACCAGCTGGCACCCGCCTACCTGATTGTGGCCCAGGCCCTGGCCAATGGCCTTCAGCAATGGGAGAAGGCCAGCGCGTTCCTGGCGTTTATCCAGAAACGATGCGCCGGCCATCCGGTGCACCAGGATATTGAGGTGTGGCTGGAACAGGCCCGCAACCGGCAGCCTTTGAAAGGGCCGAAGGCGAGCTTTCAGGTGCCGGACTAGCCCCTTAACAACTGCCGGTAATGCCGGGCCTTGGGTTCCATCTGCAGCTTTTCGAACTCGGCCAGCAGCAACCGGCAGGCTTCCTGCACCATATCCGGCTCGGCCTTAAGGCGCATGCGTTCGAAGGCCTTTTCAGCGGCTTTCAGGTCGTGGTTTTTCAGACTGGTGAACAGCACCCGGTTATGGTCTTCCACCGCCAGCGGGTGGTGGGCTTCGCCCTTGCTGAGGTACTCGTTCCAGACTTCCAGCATCTGTTCTGGCTGCCGTCGGTTCATGGCATCGGCCATCAGGGTTCGGGCAAGGTCCCGGTATTCCGGCAGGTCCGGGCGCAACTTGGCCAGCTGGTACAGGTGCTCCAGCAATACCGTTCTGTCCGGATAGTTTTCCCTTAAAGCCTCGAACTGGCGCCGGGCCAGGTCGAATTCCATGCGGCCAACACTGGCCATGGCCTGGGCATACCCTCGGGTAAACTGCTCGTCTTGCTGCTCCGGTTCCGGCTCGAAGAACTCTTCTTTTACCTGCAACCAGCTCTTGCCCAACAGCCAGACCAGGGCAGCCCCCGCCAGCAGGCCGCCGGCGTGGGCCATGTAGGCAATACCGGTGGCCCCGGCAAACCAGTAATCGTAGATCTCCTTGCCCAGCCACACCGGCAGCATGGCAATGGCCGGCGCCCGGAAGTAGTTGAAGTACACACCCAGGAAGTAGAAAAACCGGATTTTCTGCAGGCCATAGATGGCCACGTACATACCCATCAGCCCGGATATGGAACCGGATGCGCCCACCAGCGGGACCTGGCTGCCCATGGAAAACCCGGTAAATACCAACCCGGACAGGGCCCCGCACACCAGGTAGGCCACCAGGAATTTGCCCGGGCCCAGCGCCCGCTCCACGGTAAAACCGAGCAGGAACAAGAACAGCAGGTTGCCGATGATGTGGCCCCAGCCCCCGTGCAGGAACTGGTAGGTGATCAGGGTATACAGCGACAGGTCTGACGGTACCAGCCCCAGCTGGAAGGCGCTCATGCGGCTGATCCACTGCTCCTCAATGGCACCGCGCTGCTCCGACCACTGGTTGCGCTCGGCCACCGACCAGATCAGGTCACGATTGTCTTGCAGGTACTGGTAATAATCCCGGTCAAACAGCAGGGTAACCGCCTGCCAGCCTTGTTCATCCTGCTCCCTCAGGGCCTGGAATTCCTGAAGCTCCAGCACACTCTGCTGGTCGGCTTCGAAGCGGATTTCCCGCTGCAGGTAGTCTTCGTAGGCGGGGGCTTCCAGTGCCAGCAGGTTGCCATCGAGGTACTGCTCGATCGCTGCGTCCAGCTTGCGGTCGTCTGCTCCCTGATAGAACAGGAACACCATGACACAGGCCATCATCAGGCCCAGGGTTACCCAGGGCGGGCGTTTCCAGTTGATGGCGTTCTCGGCGGGGATAATCAGCATGGGCGGTCACAATTCATCATAATCTGTCCCTGAAAAGCTGTTTTTTACCACAGCGGGGCCTTCTTTTCGCGGTGTAATGTCATCACCAGGTCACACAAATGCCATTCAATCGGTGACCAACAACCCCGTCAGGGGCTATCGACCATTAGCCAATTGTTGTTATTGCTCTATAACTGAATAGTGAAACGGCAATAACAAGAAGAACCTGACACTGGACTCAAGGATACTGCACATGACCGTACTCGTTCTGGACAACCCCGAAATGCTCGCCCGGGCCGCCCTGCTCTCCGGTGTAATGGCAGATTCGCTGGGGACAGAAGCCGGCCGCCCTCACCGCACCCGGTTCCATTATGGCTTTAACAAACATGTGCCTGACGCCGGCGATGCTGCCATTATGCGCCAGCATGCCGCCTACCTGAAAAACCACCCCGGTGTACGGGTCAGAATCCACGGCCATACCGACAACTTTGGTTCACCCGAGTACAACCGCTTCCTGGCCAGGCTGCGTGCCAACGCTGTAGCCCGGTTGCTGATTCAGGAGGGCGTGCCACAAAGTGCCATCCTGATGACCACCTGGGGCGCCGAACGCCCCCTGACCCGGCCGGAAGACCACGCAGCCAACCGGCGGGTGGAACTGGAGTATCTTACCGTGGATATGGCCCAGGCCCTCTGAAACGTCACGCGCCGTAAACAGAAACGGGGCCTCGAGGGCCCCGTTCCTTAGACAGCTATCCGACTCAGCCGTATACCTGCCAGACATTCCACAGCAGCAACAACGCCGCCACCAGTATCGCCAGCCAGGTCAGCAAAATACCGATCATTCGGGCTTTGTGGGGACCACCCTTGCCGTTGATCATGCCCCAGGCATGCAGGATTCGCCCGACCACTAATGCCATGCCTGTCCAGTAGACCAGGCCGCTGGCGACACCGTTCAACTCGGCAATAGCCAGCATGATCAGGCCAACCGGCGCGTATTCCACCAGGTTGGCGTGGGCGCGCACCGCCGCTTCAAACTCCGGGTCGTCATTTACCCCCAGACCCATGCGGTACTTGAGCCGGTATTTCACCACCTGGCCCGAGAGCACCAGCAACAACAGGCCGATAACGGCCGCGAATACTGCGGTTACGGGTACAATCATGTCAGCCCTGCTTGATCTTGTTGACCACGGCCAGCAGCAGCACAGCACCCACGGTGGCGGTCACCAGCTCACCGACCATGCTCTTTACCGCCAGGCCCAGCATGCTGAACAGCACACCGCCAATCACCGAGCCGACAATACCGATACCGATATTGGCCAGTACGCCGAAGCCTTTGCCCTTCATGATCAGACCCGCCAGCCAACCGGCCAGGCCACCGATAATCAGAAACCAGAGAAAGCTCATTTATCCACTCCCCTTATGTGGTGTTCAATCCTGCCAGAAGACTGCCCTGTTTCGGGCAGGCATTCAAGCTGTTCCGGGGCGGTGGCCGAGGGCTGTGATGGCGTCTGCCATTTGCTGGTGACACCGGGCCATCAGCTCCGGCACATCGTCACGGGTCAGGCCGGTGGTTTCTACCGGCGGCAGGATATGTACCGGCACCGGTTTCCGGCGGCCGGCCCAGCCACGGGTTTGGCCGTGATACTCGCCGGCACACACCATGGTGATGGGGGCTCCGGCGGCAATAGCCGTGTGGAAAGCGCCTTTTTTGAAGCTGCCCAGCCCCCGGCCACGGCTACGGGTGCCTTCAGGAAACACCCAGATGCTTTTGCGGTCATTGCGGATAGCATCACTGGTAGCCTGCATGGCTGCCACGGCTTTATGGGATCGGCCGCGATTGAGGATGATGTTGCCGCCGAGCCAGAACACCTGGCCGAAGAACGGCAACCACACCAGTGAGGACTTGCCCACCGCCACAGTGCGCGGCGGTAGCAGGTCGCCCACCACGAACAGGTCATCGTTCTGCTGGTGGTTGGCGATGATTACCGTGGGCCGGTCTTGCGGCATGTTTTCGGCGCCATACAAAGGGCGCTTCATACCCAGCAGACAGCGCCCCACACGGGCCAGTGTCCATGCCAGCAAACGGTTGTTATCCGGGTTGAAAGGCCGTGCGATGTAGCCAATCAGGGCCAGCATGCAAATCAGCGGAACACTCAGCCAGGCCAGAATTTTTCTTGCGACTGCCATACTGCTTTACCGTTACTCGAAATTTTGGCGCACAAGTGTACGCCAAAATCAGAGGGCGGCAACAGTATCCTTTTGTACCGGTCTGTTAACCGGTTTTGCCTCCACCACGAAACGCAGCGGGCCGTTGGCATCGAGCGCATCAAACGGGTAACAGGTTACCAGCAGCAGGGTATCCGGGCCGAAGGTGCTGGTATCGATGGACTCTGTTCTGCTGTCCACCACCCGGGTTCCGGTTACCTGGTACTGCTGCCACTGCTGGTCCTGGCCCTGCAGCTGCACCCGGTGGCCCGGCTCAATGTACTCCAGGGGCCGGAAATGGGTATCCCGGTGGCCAGCCAGAATCACCGGCCCCTGCTCCCCGGTGACCATCCGCCCCGGGCCAAATGCCAGGCTTTCTCCGTGCAGGCCCTCCAGCACAATCATCGACACCCCCAGCTCCGGCAACTCCAGCCTGGCCACCGGCCAGGTATCGGCCCAGGGCCAGGGCCGGGCTTCCACCTGTCGCGCCTGGGTTTCGGCCCAGGCCAGTGCCAGCAGCTCCTGGGCTACCAGCGCCTTGAAGGGAATCCACAAGCCAAACATCAATACGGTGGCGGAGGCACCAAACAACAGCAATAACAGACGGTTCACCATGTCGGCCTCCGGTTCAGCAGCAACATGGCCAGCGCCAGCACCAAGCCGGACAGGCCCAGTGCCGCCAGCAACGGCCAGGCGGTTGCGGTTTGCGGGTAACGCAACATGCCATCCCGGCTACCCGCTGGCAGCAAGGTGGGAACCGCCTCGGTGTCCAGCTTCTCGTCCGCCGGCCGGGCCGGTTGCTCCTCGACCGCCACAAAACTGGTGAACGGCGACATCACCCCGTGTTGCACGGACAACTCCAGGATTGCCGGCTCATCCGGCGCCTCACCCTGCAGGCGGGCAGCATCCATCAGCTCGTCTATCCGGCCCCGGGCCCACTGGCGGTTCAGGCCGCTGGCCGGGGCGGCATTGCCCAAATCAAGCCGGGTGTTCCAGGGCCGGCCGCCGGGCAAGCGGCCAGAGACCTCCAGCTCACCACCGGCGGGCACACCGCGTACCACCTGCACCAGCGGGCTACCCTGAAACAGGTCTCCGGGCCTGGCCGGCACCGTTTCCACCGGATTGCCACCGGTGGGCCAGCGCACGGTCAGATCACTCATCACCGGGGCTTCCATGGCCGCAAACAGCCCGTTCAGGGCGCGATTCACCTCACCGGTATTGTGTATCGCGGTGAACTCGCCACGGCCCCAGCGGGCCGCTTCGCGCAGAAAGTGCATATTAGGGGCCGAGCCGATGCCCACCGTGAACAACCTTCGTTCATCAAGGCCGGTACGAATCCGCTCGAACAACGCCAATTCATTGCCTACGGCACCGTCGGTGATAAACACCATCTGCTGCACCAATCCTTCTGCCGGAGCTGGCTCCATCGCCATTGCCAGTGACAGCGCCCCGGCCATTTCCGTGCCGCCGTTGGCATTCAGGCCTTCCACATACTGCCTCGCGCGGGCCAGGTAATGGCCCTCGGCCGGCACCGGGCGGGCAAACAGGCTGTGGGCCTGGGAATTGAACTGAATAACGTTGAAATAGTCCCCCGGGCGCAGGCTATCCAGTCCTTTCAGCAACGCTGAACGGGCCTGCACAATGGACTCCCCTGCCATGGACCCGGAGGTATCAATCACAAACAACAGCTCCCGACGCAACACCGGGCCGGTGGCGTCCGGGGGCAATATCATCGCCATCAGAAAATCCTCACCCTGCCACTGCTGGTGAAACACCGCCGCCGTCGGTTCCCGGCCGGTTAACGGCCGCCAGCGCACAATCAGGTCACGATCCATCAGCACTTCCCGGCCTTCCGGACGCACCACCACCCGGCCGCCGTCTGTCTCGGTCACCAGGCTGTGACTGGGGCTGGTTACCCCGGCCAGCGGGAATCCACTGTCGATGGCCAGCTCAATCCGGGCCCGGTGGCTGCGCTCATCTACATCAGCCGCCCGCACCGTGAACGGGCTGATCTCCGCAGCATCGGGCACTTGCGTGGTGGCCGTGGCCCAGCCCGCCTGCCACTGCGTTGCTGTCTCGATAAGTGATTCACCCGGCATGTAACGGGGCGTGAGCGTGGTGGGCAGGCGCAACTCGAACTCGCCGTGGCGATAGCTCACCGGTTGCTGGTAGCGAACCTCCACCCGGACGGTTTCACCGGGCGGGATATTGGCCACCCGGCTGGTAAACAGATTGGGGCGCTGCTGCTCCAGCGTGGCGGCGTGCTGGCCGGCAGACTTCGCTTTCTCGTAGGTTTCCCGGGCCTTGGCCCGGGGCTCGATGCGCCCGACTATCCGGCGCTCACCCACGGTCATGGTCAACCCGAACACAGCGGCCCGCTCCGGTAACGGAAACACGAAAATGCCTTCGTGCCATGAATCACTGGTATTGCGGAATTCCCGGGTAAGCGTGGTCTCCGCCAGCAGGCCGGACACCCGCACCTGAAACTCACTGTCCAGAACCAGTGCCGGCTGCTGCCGGTTGCCCTGGCTGTCGATCAGGTAGAGCTGGCCGGCTTCCTCAGCTTGCCCGGCTTGCCGGTCACTGGCCTCGGCATACAGCGGATGGACAAACAGCATCAGCAGAACCGCCAGCCACAGGCTCACACCTTCGGCACAGCGCAGCCAGCGGCGTTTACTGATCAAAGGGCGAATGGTGCGGGTCGTTTGCGGATAAAGGTCGGCCCGGACGGCCGGGTTGGCAAGCAGCGATAGCAACATCATCACGGCATCCTTTTTAGTGGAAGTTGGTGATGCCATTGCAACAGCCGGAACGGGCACCTCCGTGGCAGAAACGGGCAGGCCGGCGACAAAAAATGATGAATTATGGCAATCAGGCCAGCACAACTTGTACCAGCCCTTGAGCGTGGTTTAATGGCTACACATTCCGGTGAAACACACAGCCATGAAAAAACACATTGTTCTGATAGAAGACGAAGCCGGTATCCGCGACAACTACCGGGCCGCGTTTGAACGCCGGGGCTACCGGGTATCCGCCTACGGTGACCGGCCCTCCGCCTGGCAGGTGCTGCGCCAGAGCCTGCCAGACCTGGCTATTATCGATGTGGGCCTGGGCGACGAACCGGAAGGCGGCTTTACCCTGTGCCAGGATTTGCGGGCCCTGTCGGCCACCCTGCCGATTATTTTCCTGACCGCCCGGGACAGCGACATCGACTCGGTACACGGCCTGCGCCTGGGCGCCGACGACTACGTAACCAAGGACATGAGCCTGGACCATTTGCTGGCCCGCATCACCGCCCTGCTGCGCCGGGCCGAGGCCTGGGCCGAAGCCCTGCAAAAGCCGGACGAAGTGATTCACCGGGGCCGGATGACCATGAATGTAGACCGCATGACGGTAGCCTGGAACGACCAGCCGGTGGACCTGACGGTGACCGAATTCTGGATGCTGCACGCACTGGTCCAGCACCCCGGCCATGTCCGCACCCGGGACCAGCTGATGGAAGCCGCCAGCACCGTGCTGGACGACAACACGGTGACATCCCACATCAAACGCATCCGGCGCAAATTCATTCAGCTGGACGAGACCTTTGATGGCATCCAGACCGCCTACGGCATGGGCTACCGCTGGAATGCCCGTGAGGTGTAACCCTTGAGCCTGAAGCGCCAGCTGTTCCTGGCCAACCTGCTGATGCTGCTGATCCCCTGGGCCGGCCTCAGTTTTGTGCTGGAGCTGGACGCGGCCCTGCGCCAGCAAACCCTGCAGCAGCTGCAAACCCAGAGCACCCGGCTGACCGAACTGGCCGACGATCTGCTGCTGGGGCAACCGGCCATTGGCGCCGACCCGGTGGTGTATGCCCGCCCCGTGCAGACGCCAGGCGACACCTTTGTCTGGCCCAGCTATGAAGACCAGGACCACCGGCAACCCTGGCAAAGCGCCGCAACCCGCCCGGGCGAGCCACAATTGCGCTGGCAGGCAGCGGCGGATGATCGTTACCTGTACCTGCTGGCCGACATTCAGCATCACCCGTTGACCCCCTTCAATCCGGCCCGGCCGGAGCAACCCTATGATCGCTTCGAACTCTGGCTGCAGGCCCCCGCCAGCGAGCTGGAACAACCCGCCGGCCCCCGCATCTGGCAAATCAAACCGGATGAAGTGCGGGCCACCACCGCCAGCGAGCCGGAACAGTGGGACTACCGGGTCCATGCCAACTGGCGTATCCGCACCTCCAGCTGGCAGCTGGAAGTGCGAATGCCACTGCCCGCCCAGGGCAGCCGGCTGGGTTTCCGGGTGGCCCGCAGCGATACCGGCGCAACTCTGGCCGGAACCGGGACCGAGCCCCTGCCAGCACTGATCTATCCTCACCGGGTTCTGGAGCGGGCCCTGGGCCGGCAACTGGGCCCCGGACAGCAGGTCACCATCACCGAGCCCGCCGGCTGGATAACCGCCAGCGTCAGCCGGGAGGGCCGGGATAGCACCGACTTCGAGAACCTGTCGCCCGGGCAGATTCTGGACACCCTGACCCTCAACGGTCTGCGCGCCCTGGTGCGCTGGTATCAACCGGAGCCAGCAGTCCTGGCCGGCACCGACTTCCAGCTGAACACCCGCCAGGTGCCCGACAACGGGCTGGTGAAACACCCGGACGACTCCCTGTGGCTGGCCACCGCCCACCCGTTGTTCGACGGCCGCTCCATGCTGCTGGAGCAATCCCTGGACCAATTGCTGAGCGTATCCGGCTCGGCTCTGGGCAGTGTGCTGGCCCGCTCCCTGTTGATCATTCTGGCGCTGACACTGGTGTTGCTGGGCTATGCCAGCTGGCTGTCATGGCGCATTACCCGCCTGCAGCGGCTGGTGAGTGCCAGCGTGGATGACGACGGCCGCATCCTCGGCCCGGTGCCTGTGCCAAGATCCGGCGATGAGCTGGGCCAGTTGCAGCAGCACTTCGGCCAGATGGTCGACCGCCTGCAAAGCTATAACCGATACCTGGAAAGTTTTTCCCGCCGGCTGTCCCACGAGCTGAAAACCCCGGTGGCCGTGGTGCGCTCCTCGCTGGAGAACCTCGCCCACAGCCAGTCGGAAACCGAGCGCCGGGAATACCTGGAGCGGGCTTCCGCCGCCACCGAGCGCCTGCGCCGCATCCTCACCAGCATGAGCGAAGCAGCCCGGCTGGAACAGAGCTTTGACCAGGCCGACAAAGAACCCTTTGACCTGGCCGAGGTCGCCAGCCAGGCCTGTGCTGCCTACCAACAGCTGGATGACCGGCACCGGATTCACTATCAGGGACCGCCCAATGGCTGCCCCCTGCTGGGCAACCCGGAAATGCTGGTACAAATGCTCGACAAGCTGGTGGATAACGCCCGGGATTTCACCCCGGAACAGGGCAACATCGAGGTACGCCTGCAACATCGAACAGACCACTACCAGCTGGATGTCTTCAACGAAGGCTCACAGCTGCCGGAAACCGCCGGTGTGGATATCTTCGGTGCCTTTGTCACCCGAAGGGAAGGCAAGGCCGAAGGCCACCTGGGCCAGGGCCTGCTGATTGTCCGACTGATTGCCGACTACCATGGTGGTAAGGTGGAAGCCTTCAACCAGCACCATAACGGAATTGACGGCGTGTGCTTCCGCGTTATCATCCCTGTACAACCAGCATAACCAAGGACAACTCCGTGACCTCCCAGCCACGCTCCCTGGATTTCCACCCGCTCCGGGCCGATCTGTACCAGGAGCTCCATTCCCGCCCGTTCCAGGTGCTGCCTTCACGCGCCCGGGTTACCCAGATCGCCCTGCTGACCACCCCGGCCCAGCGGCAAAGCCAGTTCCGCCACCTGCAGAACCTGCACCGGTTGCTGGGCGAACACTGGCCGGAACAGGAAGTAAGTTGCTACGAACAGGATTTCGGCCCGCTGCGCATCCGCCGGGAAGTGCACATGGAGTTCACCACCTACACCTTCACCAACCTGCGGGACTCCGATGCCGATCCGTTTGCCGAAACCGGCATCAGCCTGCTGCCGGACGGCTGGCTGAACGAACTCGAAGGCACGGTGGTAGGGGCCTTCCATGTGGAAGTACGGCCATCGTCTGAAAGCGCCCGCAACGAGCTGGCGTTCATGCGTAAACACTTTGAAGGCATGCGCCTGGTGGGTAGCAGTCCGCAGGAAGGGGCGGCGCGGATTCTGGGCACCTTCCAGTTGCACAGCGACCAGTTCGGGCGGTTTATGGTGCTTAACCACAGCATGTCAGACAGCCAGCTGGGCCGGTTGGTGCAGCGCCTGATGGAAATCGAAACCTACCGGCTGATGTCGCTGCTGGCCCTGCCCCTGGCCCGGGAAATCACCCCGGCCCTGAACGACATGGATCAGCAACTGGTAAACATCACACAGTCACTGGCCGACAACGAAACCCTGGACGAACAAAAGATCCTGGCGGAGCTGACCAACATTGCCTCGCGCATTGAAGCTTTCCGGGCCCATTCCACCTTCCGCTTTTCCGCCACCCGGGCCTACCACCGGCTGGTACTGACCCGGCTGGAAGAACTGCGGGAAGACGAAGTGTCCGGACACCTCACCCTCACCGAGTTCATGACCCGGCGCCTGACCCCGGCGGTGAAAACCTGTGAGGCCGTGGGTGAACGGCTGGAAGACCTGTCGCGCCGGGTAGACCGGGCCTCGGATATGATGCGCACACGGGTGGAACTGGCCATCCAGAGCCAGAACCAGCAACTGCTCAGCTCCATGGACCGGCGCTCGCGCATCCAGCTGATGATGCAGCACACCGTGGAAGGCTTCTCGGTGGTGGCCATTTCCTACTACCTGATCGGCCTGCTGAAGCTGGCACTGGATACCCTGCGCGAGGCCGGCGTAGCCTTTAATCACTCGCTGGTGCTGGGCGTTGCCATTCCGGTGGTGATGGTGCTGGTGTTCATCGGCATCCGCATGATTCACCACCGGTTTATCAAGATGGCCCGCCGGCAGTAGCCGGCCTCAGGTGAACCGGGGGTCGCCGGCAAACTGGCGGAAAAACTGCTGGGCGGTGCGGCCGTTGCGTACGCCCTTGCCGGTGGCAAAGCGCACCGCTTCGATATGCAGTTGCTCCCGGTCTGCCACTTGCGGGAACAGGGCATCCACCGCCTGCAGGTAGATATCCTGGGAGAAGGGATAGAACGACAGCTGCAGGCCAAAGCGGTCGGCCAGCGACACCTGCTCCTCGATAGCCTCCGCCGGATGCAACTCGCCATCCCGCACTTCGCTTTTCACATTGTCGCTCATGAACTCCGGCATCAGGTGCCGGCGGTTGGAGGTGGCATACACCCGCACATTCTCCGGCGGCAGCTCCAGTGAGCCTTCCAGCACGCTCTTCAGCGCCTTGTAACCGGACTCCCCCACATCGAACGACAGGTCATCGCAGAAGATCACAAACCGGTACGGCAGGTCACAGATGTCATCGACAATTTCCGGCAGGTTTACCAGGTCGTCTTTGTCCACCTCGATCATCCGCAGCCCCTGATCCCGGTAACGGTTCAGCAAGGCCTTGATCAGCGACGACTTGCCGGTACCCCGGGAGCCCCAGAGCAGTGCGTTGTTGGACGGCTCACCGGCCAGAAAACGCTCGGTATTGCGGGCCAGGGCCTGTTTTTGTCGCGCGATGCCGGTGAGATCGTCCCAGCTGATCGGGTCCAGCCGGCGAATGGCCCGCAGGCCCGAACGGTGGCGACGCCAGACCGCAGCCGGACTCTGTGCCCAGTCGAAGGGGGGTTCGTTCATAACCTTACTCCGTTTGGTTCTGAATATGCCCGCTCACAGTCTGGCCTTGGCCAGACCTGTAGGGGTAGGATCTGCAGATCTTATCAGACACCAGGAGCAAACCATGGCACGCATCTATAACGACAATTCCCTTTCCATCGGCAACACCCCCTTGGTAAGACTGAACCGGGTGAACGACGGCGCCACGATCTGGGCCAAGATTGAAGGCCGCAACCCGGCCTATTCCGTCAAGTGCCGCATTGGCGCCGCCATGATCTGGGATGCGGAAAAACGCGGCGTTCTGAAGCCCGGCATGACTATCGTTGAGCCCACCAGCGGCAACACCGGTATTGCCCTGGCCTACGTGGCAGCCGCCCGGGGTTACAAGCTGGTACTGACCATGCCTGCCTCCATGAGCCTGGAACGCCGCAAGGTGCTGAAAGCCCTGGGCGCCGACCTGGTACTGACCGAACCCGCCAAGGGCATGGCCGGCGCCATTGCCAGGGCGGAAGAACTGGTGGCGGCAGACCCGGACAACCACTTCCTGCCCCAGCAGTTCGAGAACCCGGCCAACCCGCGCATCCATGAAGACACCACCGGCCCGGAAATCTGGAACGACACCGACGGCGAAGTGGACATCTTTGTTTCCGGCGTAGGCACCGGTGGCACCCTGACCGGGGTTTCCCGTTACCTCAAACAGACCAAGGGCAAGGCTGTGACCACCGTAGCCGTGGAGCCCACCGACTCCCCGATCATCACCCAGGTGCGCAGCGGCCAGGACCCGAAGCCGGCCCCCCACAAAATCCAGGGCATTGGTGCCGGCTTTATTCCGGGCAACCTGGATATGGACCTGGTGGACCAGGTTGAAGCCATCAGCAACGAAGACGCCATGGCCATGGCGCACCGGATGATGAAAGAAGAAGGCATTCTGTGCGGCATCTCCTGCGGAGCTGCAGTAGCGGCAGCCGTCCGGGTAAGCAAACAGCCGGAGCACCAGGGCAAGAACATTGTGGTGATCCTGCCGGATTCCGCCGAGCGCTACCTGTCTACGGCGCTGTTTGCCGACACCTTTGGCGAGCTGGAAAACCAGCAGTAATCCAGGTTCCTTAAACGCAAAAAGCGCAGCCTCGCCGGGCTGCGCTTTTTGGTTTCAGGCGGCTCAAAACTGGAACTTCAGGCCCACCCGGCCAGTATCGAAGTCCGGGCCGTCATTGGTCACTTGGCCGTTGAAGTCGTCTTCATCGATATCCACGTTGTAGCGGTTGTATTCGGCGAACGCTGTCAGCTGCTCGGTCACCCGGAAGTCGACACCCGCGCCAACAAACGGGTTTACTTCATCGTAGGTTTCACTTTCATCAAACGCTTCAACATCAAAGGCTGAAGCAAAGGCACCGGCCTTGGCATACACACCAAAGCTCTGGGTCAGCGGCAGACGGCCAATGGCACTCAAACCGGCCCCTTTAAGCTTGCCCTCTACCTCGTCATCACCGAAGTTGCCGAAATCGATGTACTCGGCCTCCAGGGCGAAGAATTCGTTGAACTGGTAACCCAAGGCAGCACCCAGCAAGTCGTTCTCATCCTCGAACTCGCCACCGTGGGACTTGTAGCCCCCGTAGCTACCGCTGATGTAGGGGCCGGATTGATCACGGCTGACGCTGTCCTGCGCCCAGACGGCCGGGGCGGTGAATACAGCAGCACTCAGAACGGTGACACACGCAAAACTGGCTTTGTAGCTCATAACGCGTTTTCCTCTGTGGTCAGGTTTCCATTCGTCGAAACGAACAACCGGGACGACTCGTTCCCGATTGCGTGAACCTACCCTACCGGGGAAATTTCGCGTTTTGGGTTAAAACCGTACTAAGAATTATTCACATTCAGGTCATGTTTCCGGACATGACCCGCAGCGGCCCTGGCGGCCAGTCCGGCGGCTGCCCGCCCGGCCAGCGACAAGCCGGTATAGCTCAGGCGGGATATTTCGTGGTGGCAGACACGCACGATGCGACTGCTGTGCCGGGTTGCGGGAATGGCTTCCAGCACCCGAAAGCTCTCATCCGCCACCGAAAGGTGAATCCGTTGCAGCTTGACCGCTCCGTGTTGCACGCCATGGGCCAGCAGGTCTGCCACGCCGAGCCACCAATGGGCATTGCTATGGGTTGGTTTCATACCAGCCACTCCTCAAGTTGCCGTGCTACGGCTGAATGATGGGCCAGGCGGATGTGATCCACCCCCGGAAAATTCGCTGTGCCGGTCAGCTGCCAGCCCGGCTGCCTGGCACCCCGGGCGCTGGCCTCATGCACCAGCGCATCGCCAAACAAGGCATTCACCAGGTGCTCTTCACCCCTGGCCAGCAGGCCGCTGATCACATAATGCCGGGCGCCGGCTAACAGCGGCTGGTGCGCCGTGCCCGGTTCAAACACCTCGCCCCGTGACAGGTTGCGAATGCCTTCACTGCGCAGGTCGATCACCTCGCCCACCACCTTCAGGTAATCCCGGGGCACCCGGTTGAGCCAGCCGGCGGCCTTGTGGGCACCGACTGCCAGCCAGGAACCGTCGTGGGGCGAGCCGATGTACACGCAGTCCGGGTTCAGCCGAACCCAGCTATCATCATTTTCCGCTCCGTAATGACAGGCACTGCGAATCAGCAGGCCGCCCATGCTGTGGCCGATCAGGACAAGGCGTGTTACCGGTACCGGCCAATTGCTGACCAGCCGCTCCAGCAGCGCGGCCAGGTCCTGGCCATTGCGATAGATGGGCCGACCGGAATTGAAACGGAGCTTGAGGGCCGAAGCATCCCCTAACCGTTCAGCCAGCCCGGTGCCATAGTGCTTGCCTGGCTGGCCCGGAAAATCCCATACTGATTCCAGCTCCATTAAGCCATGGATGGACAGGCACAGCACACTGCCCGGCGCAGCGGGCCGGGGGTTCAGAAGATCCAGCGGCTCGCCGTCGGCAAACACCGTCATCGGCACCGCCAGTGCGTTGCCCCGGTGCTCTAGCCAGTCACCCAGAAAGCCGCTGGCGATGGCTGAAATGTGTTGCTGGACTCGCCCAGCGGAAGGAACAGACACCATGGTTATCTCCCGTGTATCCTTCCAGTGTACGCCCTTGGCGGTGCTTTGCACTGGCCATTTTCGGGCCAGAATGCGGCCCCGGGGCAAACCGGAGTGCCGTGGCTCAACGTTTGTTAATCTGCCCGAAAGGGCGACAGACACCTGATCCTGCTAGTCTTTGTGCCCGTACCACCCAAACCGGCCGTGCGCGCCTGTTGTCCACTGAGCAGCCAGAGGAAGTAGCCTATGCGATTTGCCATCATCGCCCTGACGAGCCTGTTGTTCTCAGCCAGCCCGGCCCTTGCCGAGCCCCAACCAGAAAGCTCTGCCGAACCGGAAGTGCTCGGTTTCATTGAGTGGGTGGTGATGGGCGAAACCGGCATCCGGCTGAAAGCGCGCCTGGACACCGGCGCCAAAACCTCATCGCTGCATGCGGTGAACGTGGAAAGCTTCGAGAAAGACAACGAGGAGTGGGTACGCTTCCAGTTGCCGCTGGGCGATCATGAAGACCAGCCCAGCGAAGGTGAGCTGGAACACGACGAAGTCATCCTGGAATTCGAGCGGCCGGTTTACCGCACGGTGCTGATCAAGCGCAAAGGTGCGCCCTCCCAGCGCCGGCATGTGGTGAAAATGGAATTCTGCATCGCCGGCAAGATGCACGAAACCCAGTTTTCCCTCACCGACCGGGGCAAGTTCGCCTATCCGGTACTGCTGGGCCGCCGGTTTATGCGGGATGACAACATCCTGACCGATTCCGCCAGAAGCTTTGTTGCCGAACAGGAATGTGAATACAGCACACTGGAAGAGCTCGCCGAGAGCAGCAAGGCGGTAGAGCCCTAATCGGGGCTCACCTCCGGCTCATCATTTCGCACGCGCAGAAAGCTGGCAAACCTGGGCAAGCCGGTGGCCGTGAAGCCCCGGTAGCGGAAGGTGATCACCGTGCCAACAGTCGGCGGATTGTGTCGCTCAACATCACTGAATCCGGTGCCAATACGAAAGCGGCGGCCATTGGCCAACTCCACTTCCAGCGATCCCATCAGCCCCTTGTACTTGCCCTTACCTTGCAGGTGACCAACCACCGTAGCTTCGGCATCGTCGTGGGTTTTCACTTTCAGCAGATCATCTGAACGGCCGGCCTGGTACCGGCTGTTTCTGCGCTTGAGCATCAGGCCTTCCGCACCGGCAGCCACGACCTGTTCAAGCTCTGCCACCAGTTCAGGATGGCTGGCAACCGGGCGCTGCACCACCAAGGCCAGGTACGGTGAACCAGACGCTTCAACCAGCTGCTTCAACTGCCGGTAACGCCCCTCGAACACGGTGTCCGGCAGCGGCAGGTCAAACACGTGAAACCTCACCTGACGCCATTCCTCGTCCACCGGCTGCCCCTTGCGCACCACCCCGGACAACTCGGCAAAGCGCCCGCGACCGTTCCAGAGTTCACCGTCCAGCGGATGTGACGGAAACTGCGCCGTAAACCAGTCCGGCGCCGCATACACATGCCCTCCCCGGGACCAGAGCTTCTCGCCATCCCAATAAGCCCGGACACCGTCCAGCTTTTCACTGACCCAGTAATCCTCGAGGTTTACGCTTGGGTGATAGACATTCGCCAGGGGAATGGCCGGAGGCCCCGCATTAGCCTGAGGCGGATAAGTGGCAAGTAACGAAAGAAAAAGCAGGCTGAGTGCCAGGGCTGCTGCCCTGGCACTGCCGGTCGTGAAGAGTGGCATGTTCCTTTGCCCTTTTTACATCCTGTTGAAGGTATTCCGAAAAACTCTGTTCTCAGGCAGTTACATACTTCAGCAGCTCAACCACCTGTTCCGGCGTTTGTGCCCAAGCCATGGCAGCTGCATCGACTTCCTTGAGCGGGTGCACGATATCTTCATCATGCAGCGTGATGTAAGGCGTGCCCATGGCGGCACAGTAGCCGGCGTCGAAGGCCGCGTTCCACTGCTTGTACTTGTCGCCAAAACGGATAACCGCCAGGTCGCACTGTTCAATCAGGGTTTTGGTGCGGATGGCGTTCACCTTGGAAGACTGGTGATCACGCCAGAAGTTGCTCTCCGGCTTGCCCAGGAAGTCGCCCGCAGCGTCGCTGGATTCGTGGTCGGTATTGGCAGAGGTGAACTCAACCGGCAGGCCGGCCGCCTCGGCACCCGCAGCAATCTGCTCACGCCAGTCGGTGTGGATTTCGCCGGAAAGGTATACGGTCCAGATCATTTTGGGCTCCTTAAGCTGAATTAAAGCCGGCCAGTCTAACCTACCGGCCGGCTATAATGTAGGTATCAGCCCGCGACGGAAGCCTCATGCTCACGAATCATGGTGTAAAGCTGATCCTTCAGGTGCAGGCGTTTTTTCTTCTGCTCTTCCAGATACTCGTCTGATGTGTTCTCAACACCGGTTTCGATGCGGTGAACCTCGTGGTCGAGATCATGGTACTCGTCAAACAGCTTGGCAAAGTGGCTGTTGCTGGTTTTCAGTTGAGCGCTCTTGATCAACGTCAACCCGATGGCCATCAACCATGACTCACGGCCTTTTGTTACCACTTGTTGTTGTGCAGTTTGTGTCGATTGTCCTGCTTGAACCGCTCGTATTCCTGCTTGCTCATATCCCGCCAGTAACGGGGATTACGACCGGCTTTCTCATCATGGCGAACCGTGCGGGGATCCTGGTGACGGAAGGATTCGAACAGCGGAATATCCGGCAGTGGCTGGGTGACATCCATGTACCGGCAAACCAGCAGCCAGAAAGCCAGGACGTCTTCCCGGTTAGTGGTGGCTGGCATCAACTGGTTCAGGGGTAAGGCCCACTCTTCAGTTTTGTGTACCAGGTTCAGTCGATACCAGAGGTTGCCCTGACGATCCGGCAAGGTAACCAGGTAACCATCCCATTCATCGAAGGGTGCCTGGGCACTGATCTCACCTGCCCGCTCGTCCGTGTCCGGATCGTAGTAGAGGGTCACCATGCCGGTGCGACGGTTCAGCTCCCATTTGGGGCCTTTGGGGCGGCGGTAGATGATGTGGGGGAAGTGCTTTTCAAGAAAGCGACCTATCGCCCAAAATAAAAAAGCCGGTGCATAGAGATATGCGACAAAAGGGAAAACCGCTTCCGTCCAGAAAGCGTGAGCGCCAATTTCTTCGCCTATGTTGAACCAAGTCATCAACATGGCTATGACAAACAAACCAAACAACCAGGTCGCTATAAAGCGGCCGCCATGCTGCATCCACAACAAAGCCCAACTCACGCGAGGAAGTGTTGCGAATCGGATGCTGATTCCGTTGATCCAGCCTGCTGGATTATAGGGCTCTCCGCCTTCGGCCGCTTCTCGCTCGAACTGGCGCCTGAGATTATCCTCTTCCACCATGACTTCGGGCGACCAGGTTTCCAAAGCCTTGGGTGGAAAAACACCAGAGCGGCTGCTTTTCGCAAGCGGCCGGCCACCCTGAGTCCAGCCATTTATGAACAGTTTACTTTGTTCAGATGGAGCAATAGGTTCAGGGCTTTTTCTGTTGCCACGATACGCGGTGTCTTCGTACTGAAGCGAGGCAGCGTTACTCATAGAATCCTTCCTGTCTAGCTTGTACCGTGGGTTTTCTGGCTCGCCCAGAAAAGCAGCTTATCTGATTCAAAATCCGGATCACCATGGGCCGCCGGATCAAATCGAGTACCGTCTGCAAGTTTGGGAGCCGGAAAAACCAATTTGCGGCACCGATCAGCACCGCTCCAGATCGACGACCATTGGGCACGCACTTCCAACCCTGAAACTGTACTGCCGGATTTTCGCTCTGGTAATTCCAAATACAGTTTTATCCCGTTTTCGAGCGGTTCCTCCACCACAACCTTTACGTTCTGGATCCTAGTGACCTGACGGGCCCCTAATCCCCAGCTTGATCCCATGTAAGATGCTTCAACAATTCTTAATTCGGACCTCAATGAAACCTCATCCAACAACCCGTACAAGTTGTTCTCTATAGTCACTTCCGCGTTTATAGCGGAAAGCTTTCGATCCTGCTCCAAAGTCGGGGCATAACCACGTTTAACCGCATTAATGTTGAAGTTATACACGTTCTTTACAGCAATTCGCGGCCGGCTAAGAAGGTTGGTCAGCCGATAAAAAGACTCGTCCGGATCATTCTTTAAATGCTTAAACTCGCTGTCATTCTCTCTTCCAAACGGACCACGTTTCAGCCACTCTTCTAAAGGTTCATCATCGAGAAAAACTGCCGCAACTCCTCCAGCGATCGCCAGTGTCAGGCCAAGGGCCACCCAACCCCACGGGCCCGCAAGGGCTAACCACCCGGCTCCTTTACCGGCTACCTGCGCCAACAACATACCACCGTACATCGTCATGCCAGTGCCAATAATCGACACCCCATACGCTGCGGCTGCATCATAATCACCGGAGTTCACTTCATGAATAAGATCCAACACCGAGACTATAACGGCCAGTCCACCAGTGGCCATACCGCCAACGACCCGTGTAGTAATCACTTTCGGAAGCGCTTTGGCCAGAGATGGGAA
>NZ_DFLY01000015.1:110916-124507 GCF_002375525.1 Marinobacter sp. UBA3607
CGAACGATTATCGTTCCCTCGGTTTTCAGCAAGGTCTTATCCAACAGCTTGGGAACTCCTTTCCAAACAGCAAGCTCCTTACTTATTCGCTCAGCAGCAAGACTACCAGCAAAAGTTAAATCTGCCAGAGCGCTTAGCGCACCTGCGCCCATCCGGGCAAAGCCCTTGTCATTGGTGATCTGGGACTGCAAACGCAGTTCACTCGTCAGGTTGAGCGTTTCAATGGCAAAAACTAAATATGGGATTCTCGCATGATCAAGAAAGCGCTCCCATTTAGTGGTTGATCGTAGCTGTCTATGGGTTTCAATCACCTCAGAATCTGCTGGCGCTGCAAAAACCTGCATTTCCCTCGCATGACGGGACGCCCCGGGGTCAACATCATCCGCGGACAAATCCAGGCGGGATTTTGACGTCGTCGCCAGGAGATTACCCTCCTCATCATAAAGTTCACCGTACAACCTTTTATGCAGATTCGCTTTATGGCGATATTCGTGATCAGCCTCGGTCAGGCCATACTTCAAGCCGATTTCAGGATCAGAGATTCCGATCATTAACCACCCCTGCGGAACAGCATTTCTGGCAACCAGTTCCACTGTGCCGAAGAGATCAGGATCCCTGGCCTTCGCCATGCGCAACAAAGGCCCATAGAACTTGGCAGATATCGAGTAACTTCGGGATTTCAACTTGTTCAAAAGTGCTTGTGAATGCTTTTGCAAACTATCCAGTAGCGTATTGACTGCGGCACTCCAACGCTTCAACTCAGTTACCAGATCAAGACTTTTCTCGTCTTTGGCGACTGCCGCCAGGGCAACGGCCGTCAGGGATTGAGAATTCTCTATCTCCGGCAAGGACTCGGAGATACCTTGCAAATCATTGGGCCGGCAACGGCCGTCACCACACTCCTCGGGAGCTGGAGTTTCAGCCCTTGATTTCAAAAGCTCATCACTGGGAAAAATCATCGCATGTAAGGGCTGATCACTGCCCTCTTCAATGATCTTCAACAAAAGGTCATTGGCATCGCGCACCTGCTCTTCATTGGTGACGGCTCGCTCGGACTCCGGATCCCAGTCGTTCGGGTTCTGACAAAGAACCTGAAAAATATTGCTGCAAACAGCAAACCCTTCGATATAGTCCTCTTTCTTCAGGGTAAACAGATCAGCAAGTACTGACTGGTACTCTGTGGACTTGATGGTATCTGCAACCAGCTTCTGGGCCCTGGCCAACTCCTCTCGGGCAATGCGTCGTTGGGCAGACCGCAGCGCCATGTGAAGTGGCCCGAAATAGGTCGTATCCAGGTGTCGGGCAAACTCGTTTAAAGGATTTTTCTTTCCGCCGAGCTTCTCAGGCAGAATGACCGACTGCACAAGGTAAGCACTATCAATGTGTTTCGACTTCTGCGCCAGCTGGGCAACAGTCTCAATCAATGACTGGGCCGACAACGCCTGAGATACGTGGTGACGTACACAAAACAGGTGATCTTGCAGAATCACGCCGGTGTAGCCTGCATCCCTCGATTCTGCCAGGCTGTCACCCGTTTCGCCGAGTGCTTGCCACAGTTCGCTCTCCTCGCCACTTAGCTGACTCTCCAGTGCCGCCAATCGGACAGATGCTGATCCTTTGAGAGCCGAGTCCCGATACCCCGCGTTTTCCCAGGCAGAACTGGCGGATTCCTTGTTCGCTGCAAAGGCTTCGGCTTCCTCCTTGGCCTGGGCGTACAGGTTTCGGGAGTATTGACCCTTAAGGTCGTAAACGCTCTTCCATGGCCGTGACAGGTTTTGCTCCAGATATGGCTCCCGCAACCTCATTTCCGGAAGTTCAAACAAAGACATCAAGCAGCCCGGCTTTTGCCTGTCTTCCGATTGAGATGCCACTTCAGGCAGTGGCTCAGGACCTTTGAGAGACTGACACCGCTCCTTTCGTGCAGAATGGGACGCTTCGAGGTAAGCAATGCGCTGAGCCGACCACTGCACCTCGGAAAAGGCCATCTCGAATTCAGACAACAGGGACCGGCTCATTTCACTGACCGGAATCCAGATAGCAGGCTGGGCCTTCCCTAAGGCCGGCCGCCGGTCTTCGGTAACGCCTTTCCTCCCGTCTTGTCGATAATCCGTCAGGCGAACATCCCGAAATTCCATGACGCCCGAATCGGCGTACTGCACCTCAAGCTCTCGCCACAGGCGACCATTGCGGAACACATAAATAAACCCGGGGCGCACCGGCACAAGCTGTTCCTTCGGCTGCCCCGGCTCAGGTTCCGGATCATGGATCAGCGTCAGGGGAACCAGCGGCAGAATGCGGTTCTGTTGTTTCTCCATCTCCCGTTTTGTTGAGGTTACGGACTCGAACAACGGCACGCGGATGGCAGCACCCTCTTCCGCAGAAATATCCAGCCACAGGTTATGACTTAGCCCCCGCTGCCAAGGCCAAACATGCAGGACTGAATTATCCAGGGGATCTACTTCAAGCTGTCTCTCCAGCCATTCCTGCTGCTCATAGTTAGTTTCATCGAAGATTCTGAAACTATGCCCTTCCGGATGCTCCTTACCGATCACTTCAATAATCAGTGATTCGCCCTCACAGGCAGGGCCGCAGTTTCCGGCAACCTGATTTGAGTTGTTCTCAGACATCCCTGTCATTCCTTGGTTTGCATAGGGTGAATTCGTGCTCAGACAGTAACGGTGTTCAATGCCTGCCATTGGCTTTCGTTCAGCGTGGGCACAGGTAACATGTTAAACGGGCTTGGTTTTTCGGTGGTCAGCCAGCGGGCCTCACCCGATTCACCATGCCAGTAGATAACGCGCTCCACCACATCCGCTTGCTCCTGGACCACTGGAGATAGCCGATGCCAAACATCCGGGTCATAGAAGCGCAACAGGCCCTGTCGTTGCCCATCGAAGCGTACTTTCAGACGCGTTCTTAACCATTTCGTGACGGACTCGAGTCCTACTGACGACTCCAGAATCAGGCCCGTTAATCGTCCCTCTTTCAGTCCTTTCAGCGCCCACTGGTATTCAGGGCTACTCTGGTTTGCCTCCAAAACAACCGGGCTTTCAGCCAGGTATTGCTGCCAGTCTGTTTCAGCAAACAGGTGCACCCACGTCGGGTTGTCTGCCTGCTCATACAACGACCGCACAACCGGTGGATTCTGGCGAGCTTCCAGCACCAGATAACACACTTTGTCAGATGAAGGTTTTGGTAATGCCACGGACCTCTCCCCTCCGATCATGCCGACTTGTTCTTGCCGCACGGGCAGTTCCCGAGCGGACACGAGCCATCGGGTTGTTGCTGACACTGCTCAACAATGGCGGTTCCTTGCATGCGTGCCTGCTTGAGGCGATGGGCAACGATGGCTTTTGGTTCGGCATCCAGACGTTGATCGACTTCCGCCAACGCCACCGGCGCCACAACCCCGCCCGCAGCCGTTACCAATCCGGGCCGCTCCGGCACCTGCACCTTCTGCCCACTGCCTTTGCCGCCAGCGCCACCGGCGTTCATCTTGATGCTCGCACCACCCAAGGCCACGCCGCTGGGGTCGATCTTTACGAAGCTGCCACCGGCTTTGAGGGTAATTTCGGCTCCTGCTTCGATCACCGCTTTCTGACCGGCTTTGATATGCAGCTCGGTGCCCGAGTCACTGAGCCAGGCGGCGCCGGCTTTGAGGTGCAGGGTGCCGGTGACGCTGAAGCTGTGGTCTTTGCCGGTTTGTTCGCGCTTCTCGCCGTCCACGGTGTGGTGGCTGTTGCCTTTGGTGTGGCTGAAGCGGTTGTTCTCCACCGTCAGGTGGCTGTCGTTCTTGATGACTTCGGTACGGTTGTTTTCCGTCAGCAGGTCCAGGTCTTTCTGGGCGTGCACATAGATCTGTTCCTGGTCCGCTTCGTCTTCAAATCTGAGTTCGTTGCTACCTTCGCCCTTGTGGGTTTTGGTTTTCAGCGTGGTCCGGGTTTTGTGTTCCGGCAGCGCGTAGGGCGGTGTGTTGGTGGCGTGGTAGGTGCGGCCGGTGATGATGGGCTGGTCCGGGTCGCCGTCCAGGAAGCTGACTATCACTTCGTTGCCGATTCTGGGCAGGGCCATAAAGCCGTATTGGCCGCCGGCCCAGCCCTGGGCGACGCGCAGCCAGGCGCTGCTGTGTTCATCATTTTTTGAATAGCGATCCCACGGGAATCGGACTTTCACCCGGCCGGACTGATCGCAGTGGATCTCTTCACCCTCGGGGCCGGTGACGATGGCCATCTGGGGGCCGTCCATCATGGGTTTGTGTTCACACACTGGCCGCCAGGTTTTATCGGCCGGGATGGCGGTGAAGTCGTTGTGGTAGCTGGTGGGTTCGCTGCCACCCTCTTCTTCCATGGCCTGGGGCTGTTTGCCGGTGTGGGTGATGGCGGTCAGCAGCCATTCCCGGTTCAGGCTCTGGCTGTCGTGTTCCTCCAAGTCCACTTTGGCGCCGGGGGTGAAGTCCGGGCGGTTGCTTTCGCCCTTGGCCAGGGAGGCGTCGTTTCTCAGGGCATCCAGTTTGGCCAGGGTGAAGGGCTGGCCGCTGGCGTCGGCCTTGTAGCGGCCGGGGTAGTCGTAGTGTTGGTAGTCTTCCCGGTGGTTAACACCGCCGGCACTTTGTTCATGCATCAGGGCGTAGGCGGGGTTCTTGAAGGTGTAGTCCTTCATGGCCACGGAGGCGGCTTTGACCCGTTCTTCGTAGGCGAACTGGAACACGCAGGGTTGTTGGGTGCTGCCACCGGCTTTGGTGTTGCAGGTGACCGGGTCCAGTTTCGGGGCGTCGCCGTGGTGGTCGGCAATGATCAGGGCTGGTTGTTCCTCGCCATCCACGCTGCCGTGCTGATAGCGGTAATGCCAGCCTTCTTCGGCGGCCAGTCTGTCCAGGAATTGCAGGTCGCTTTCCCGGTGCTGAACGCAGTATTCTCGTTCTGCCAGCGCGCGCTTCAGGTCAAACACCGAATCCACAATGCCCCGCTCTTCCAGCAAAGTTCGCACAATGGCGTCGGTGCTCTGGGCCTGGAAAATGCGGCTGTTGTGCATCAGGCCCAGACGCCATAACGGCGGCTGGATGACCACTTCATAGCGGGTGCGACGGTGGCCGGTGTTGCCACGAACAAACTCGTTCACCACACCGGTGAAACGGCGCAACGGTTGCCCATCCTGCCAAACCACCAGGTCTACCGGTTGTTCCAGAATGTCGGCAGCGGCCACGTCTGGGTCAGTACTGGCCAGCTCTAACCGGCCATGAAACAAGGAAGACAGCTGTTCGGTCAGCGCGAAGCCAACTACCGAAAAGTGATCTGAGGGGAATTCGCCTACACGGGCGGTGAACTGCAATCCGCTTGCCTTGGGCATGACTTCGATCCCTGAAGAAAAACATGTCTGTTCAAACCCACACCATCCGGGTACGGGCTGCGATCGGCCCGGGCGTTCAGGCCCGGGCGCGGGCCATAGTCTAATACAAGCTGCGGGGTATTCGGTACCCTGCAAGCAGCTGCTGTGTGAACGGGTTGGTATTACTGGCGGCATGCAGGCGATAACGCATGGCGCCGTCGTCTACGTTGAATTTTACGTCGACAGCGTTACTGCTCACGCCGGCAATCTCCGCTTTATCCAGCAGCCGGAACAGCGCCCAGGGACCGCTTTCAGAGATGCTGCGCGGCGAACGGTTAACCTGAACCGGCACCAGGGTAATACGGCTTTCCACCGAATCCCGCAGGGTGTTGGGCCATACCAGCGGTATGCTCTGGCGCGGGCCATGGGAGAACTCCACCAGCTGACCGTCGATGTTCACTACCGCCCGGCGTTTGTTGTTGGTCAGGTTCAACGGTTCCAGGGCAAATTCCACATCCAGGGTGCCGCTGCGGGTGAAGAAGGCCTGGCGAATCTGGCGGGCACGGTCCAGGGCCGCCACCACGTCACGCCGCACCAGGCTGGCCCGGCGGGCGTCGCCCACGTGCTCCGGATGATCTTCCAGGAACAGCTTCAGGTTCTGGTTGTAGAAGGTTTCCAGGATCCCATCCGGAGCAAAGAAACGTTCAAAATCCTGCAGGGCGGCATCACGGCCGGCACCGGCTGTGAACGGATAATGCCGGGCCAGGTTTTGCTGGAACGGCTGGTAAACCTCCCGGTACCACTCACGCTCCAACTGGGCCACCGCCCGGTCCAGCACCACCCGCCAGCTTTCCGAGGCCAGCCGGTTCAATATCCGGTTGAGCGGTTCCGGCTGGTGGTTCGCCATGCGCTGCAGGGTGAAGATCGGATCCGCCCCCTGCAGACCCATGCGGGCCCGGGCCGCCGCCAGGGAGGCCTTGCCGGCATCCGGAGACTCCTGGATGTTGCGCAGGTACTCGTGCAACTCGCCGACCACCAGCATGATTTCTTCCAGCCCCGAAGGCTGTTCGCCCTGCTTGTCCGACAGGCGGTTCAGGTCCGAGAACTGCCGTTCGATATCCTGCAGCATGCGGTAATGGGGCGACTGCTCCAGCAGCTTGCGGGCGGCCTCGGCTTCCCCTTCGCCCACAGGAATCAGGCGAGTGTTGTTCTGTATCTGGGCCAACAAGCGAGTCAGGGGCTGGTGGCCGCTGGTCAGGCTTTCCAGCATGCGCACACCGTGGTTCAGGTCTTCAAACCGGTGGATGTCCACCCGGCTGATAGCCGTACGCCAGGCGTCTGCGTAATTCTCTGCGTAAAGGGTTTGCAGGCTGGCCAGCAGTTCTGCTTCATCCGCCTTGCTGAAGTCCACATCGTTGCGGCGGCCCAGTACCCAGGCATCCACCAGCGCCAGCTCGGTTACAGAACCGGACTTGCCCAGGAACCACTTCTCCAGGCCGTCACGGGTCAGCAGGGCCGGAATGGAGAGCGGATCTTCCGTGCCCGGCAGCTCATCGCCCAGCGGTTCGCCGTAGGCATCCAGCCGGGTGAACACCGTGGTGAAGGCAGGGCCTGAGCTGCGGGCCAGTTCCAGCGGGGCCTGGAATTCCCGGCCGGCTTCCACTTCCAGGTCACGGTAAACGCGATCGGGCGTACTGATGCGGCCCAGCTCGTGCTGCGCCCACTGCACACTGCTGCGGAAGGGCGCCAGGGCCATGGCGGCGGTCTGATCGCCGTCGGCAGCCATGCCGGCCAGGTCGGTGTGGGCCATGGCGTACTGCAGGTGGCCATACAGCCGGTTCTGTACATCCCGCTGGCCCGGGAACCGGGACTGCCAGTATTCGCGCATATAGCCGGAGACAAGGTCACTGCGGCGACCGCTGGCATCGTAGAGCATACGAAGCACCCGAAGGTGTTCCAGCCGCTCAGTGCTGTCATCCGGCGCACGGCCCATTTCTTCCATCACGCCGAACATCAGGGCCGGCAGGTACTGGTAGGCCAGCATATCCAGGTAGGCGGCATCCACTTCCGGGCCGACTTTGTGGCCCTGATACAGGCCCATATCGGTAACCAGCGGCCATTCCTTGCGGTAATCACCGAACGCCAGGGTGGCTTCCCGCAGCTGATCCAGGGGCTGCAGCAGGTTGCGACCGGTGCTGTCCGGCTCATAACCCACCGGTTGCCAGTCGTTGATGAACGAGTTCACCCGGGTTTTCACCTGGGCAGCCGCCTCGGCGTTCTTGATGAAGTAATGCTGCCAGCCGGCGGTTACACCGGCACCGGCGCACAGGGCAACCATGGCGGCAAACGCCACCTTGCGCCGGCGCTTGCTGACAACCTTACGGTTATCGCCGGCCAGCCCGGCCTCCCGGTAAACGATGTCAGGAAACAGGTTGCGGGTGAACAGGCTGGCTGACTGCCCGCCCCGCTGGGCCGGCTGAATCGGGCCGGTTACCTGGTAGTTACGGGCAGCGGCAGAGACAAAGGCATCTTCGGGCACGCCTTCCTGCAGAACCGAGGTAAAGAAAGTACCGCGCACCAGTGCCGGAGTGGAGAAGGCATCGGCTGACAACAGGTCGGTCAGGAATTGCTCCATGGTGGTTTTCAGGCCTGCCAGCTGGCGGGTGAACGAATAGGCCGCGGCCCGCTCTTCGTTGTCGCGGGTGTCTGCCAGGACATCCGGCAGGCGCTGGCTAAGCTCATCCACCATCTCACTGTAGCTGTCCGCAAACTGCTCCAGCCAGTGATCATGGTCCTGCTGGCTCTCCAGCCGGAAGGTAAAGCCCAGGGCTTTTTCCTTCTCGGCTTTCGACAGGGTTCGAACAAAGGGCGCAAAGCCGTACATCAGGTCCATTTTGGTGAAAGTGACATACACCGGCAGCCGTGACCCCAGCTGCTCCATCAGTTCCCGCAGCCGTGTGCGCAGCAGGATGGCATGGGCTTCCCGTTGCTGGTCGCTGGCGGTGCTCAGGCGCGCCAGGTCCACGGCCAGGATCACGCCGTTCAGCGGGCGCTGAGGCCGGCTGCGCTCCAGCCAGCCGATAAAGTGGTTCCACAGCCGGTTCTGGATCTCACCGGTAGCGCCCTCACCCTGGTTCTGGCTCAGCAGTTCACCGTCCGGGTCGATCAGTACGCCGTTGTCACCAATCCACCAGTCAAAGCTGAACGGATTGCGGTCACCACGATTGTTACGGGTGACGTTGGTCAGGGTGTAAGTCTGCCCTGCCCGCTGAATCAGGCTGGTTTTGCCGGCATCTTCCAGCCCCATCACCAGGTACCAGGGTAAGCGGTAAAGCCCCTTGCGGCCCGGCAGGTTGCTCTTCAGGGCCTGTAACTGGCGGTCCAGCAAACGCTGCTGCCGGCGCTCCATAGGCAGGACAGGATCTTCCTGTTCCTGCTGTTCTTCGGCCTTGGCCTTGTTGACCTTGCCCAACCGGCGAGCCAGAGCCATGCCCCAGAACACCACAACCAGAAGGATGACCCCAAGGGTGACCAGCGCCCGCATCTGCCAGGCCATCAGCGGGTATTCACCGTGGATTTCCAGCCTTGGCCCCAGCCACCAGGTGGCCACCAGCAAGGCAACCACGCCCAGTACCAGGGTGACCGGGGCGGCGTTACGAATGTATGGCAGAAGCCAACGACCAATGAGTAATGCTTTTCTCCACATGGTTTCCATTCCTGCGTTTGATGCGTGCGGGCGTTACGCCAGTCGTTCCAGTTGTTTGATCAGGCCAGGTTCCCAGTCTTCCAGGACCAGCCCCTGAACCTGGTTTTTCAGGTCTTGTAAGTGTTCGCCGGCCATGGCTTTCAGGCCGGTTTCTTTCAACAATCGGGCACTGGCCAGGCGCCAGTAAAAGCGCTCCCTCGGTTCCCTTGCCTCTGCCAGTCCCTGCTCCAGAAGCTCCATGGCCGAAGCCAGCTTGTTCTGCCCCGCCAGCTCCAGTGCGCTGTCCAGGGCCTGCTCCCAGGCATTGGCCCCACCGCCACCGCCCTTGGCGGAAACCGGCGTGGTGTGCAGCCAGTCGGCGGCCTGGTCACTGAGGAACGGGGTGCCGTCGTTAAACGTGAGTTCCGCCAGCTGCGGCAAGCGTTCGACAAACGCTTTCAGGGCTTCCCGGATGGCCTCGGCGCAGTCGCCGTGGCCAAGGGCGGCAGCTACCCGGGCGCTCAACCAGTGGCCGTCGAGCCAGAACGGGCTTACCGACAGGCTTTGTTCAATGCGCTGCCAGAGTTCGTTGTCAGGCGTTTTCTCCAGTGCTTCCCGGTATTCCGACACCCGGTCGGCACTCACGGCGGCCAGGTCGGTGCGCTTGCCATCCCGGGTCGGTGGCAGGCTGGTAATGCTTTGCCAGATGGCATGGCGGCGCATCCGGTAACCCAGGGGGTTGTCCGGCTCGGTGCCGGTCAGCAGTTCGGCCACTTTCAGCAGGCTCTGGCGGGTGGCCCGTTCGTTGCCGGGGTCCAGAGTGAGGTTGCCCAGAGCTGCCGGTGTCGTCGCTGAAGCCGCAGGTTTAGGGCTTGCCGGGCCCTGGGTCGTGCCCGCCGGCGTCGAAGCGGGTTCTGTTGCGCTCTGGCCACCGGTGAGCTGATCCTGCCGGGGCAGCTTTTCGACGGCCCGTTTGAGGTCAAACAGAACATCATCCGGCGAATCCCGCGCCCGGGCCTGGTCATCCAGCCGGGTGATCAGGTCGAGGCAAAACTGCCGGCCATCGCCGGCACTGGCATCAAACACCAGGCTTTCCACCGGTTTCAGGGCCCTCTGCAGTATCTGGGTGAACAGCATTTTCCGGGCCCTCTGGCCCTTTGCTCCGGGGTAAGGCCAGGCCGCTTCCCACCAGTCGTCCAGCACCCGGTGCAGCAGATACAGAGACAACACAAAGCGTTCGCCGTCCCCACCCCGCTGCAGGCTCAGCATCAGAAACCCGAGCACCTTGATATCCTTGCTGCGGTCCGCCAGCAGCTGCAGTGCCACGCTTTCCACTTTGTTCCAGTCGATATCGTTGTGGGCCAGGGACCCCACCTTCATTACTTCGTCTTCCAGAAACTCCAGTGCGCTGTCCTCGGCCAGGCTTTCACCCACGGCAGACTCACCCGGGATAGCGCCAAGCACCTGGTCTACGTACGGATGTTGTTCGATCACCTGCATCTCATTGCTCCCTTACCAGCCACAGGCCTGACGCAAAGGCTTGATGGCCTCCGCGTAGCCGGTGAGGTCAAACAACAAGCCATCCAGTTCCGCCACATCGGCCTGAACCCGGGTATCCGGCTCCCGAACCATGGCCAGAACGGTGCGAATAGCGGGCAGGCCACGACCAGCACTGACCACCAGCCCCTCATCCCGCACCCGCCACCAGGCGCGTTCGGCACCCAGGGCCACATTGACCCGCTCCCGGTTAATCGGCTCCGGCAGCATGACCGCAAGTTCGGTAATGTTGTTGTGGCATTGCAGGGTCAGTACCGGGCGCGGGGGCTTTGCTCCCAGGGCGGTCACGGTGACCAGGTGCCCGGCGGTTGCCCCGGTGTTCCGGTACATCACCCCGGAGGCATCACCCTTACCAGCCAGGGCAAAGGCCTGGCGCCAGCGTTCGGAGCGGTTCATCCGAGGCTCTCCGGCACCCGACTGATAACGTGCCAGCGGTGTGGCAAAAACCTCGTCAAAACAGGCCAGCCGCTCCAGCCGGTTGGCTTCTTCAGTGCAGGCCTCGGCCGCGGTCAGGCGCGGATCGGCGACGCCATGGCTGCTGGCACACAGCATGGCCAGGGCCAGCAGGCCAGTTCGAACAGGGTCTTTCAGGGTCATAGGTCTGTTACCTGATACTTCAGACATTTATGGGCCAGGGTGCGCTTCGGCAAACCCAGGCTTTCGGCCGCCTGGGCACGGTTGCCGCCGTACTGACGCAGACGGTCACGGATAATGGCGGCTTCAAAGGCCTGGGAGGCCGCTTTCAGGTCGCGGATGTCGTCGACTCCCGGCACCCCCGGCACGGTTTTGGGCTCCACGCTTGCTGTCAGTGGCTGGCCAGGTTCGGCAAACAGGTCATCCAGGCGCAGTACATCGGGCTGGATATCGTCACCGGCGGGGGTTTGCAGGCAGGCCAGTTCCACGATATTGCGCAGTTCCCGCACGTTGCCGGGGAAGTTGTAACCGGCCAGCGTGTGCAGGGCGTGGCTGCTGATACCCAAAGGGCCGCTGCCTTCACGCTCGGTATACAGGCGGATGAAATGCCGGCTCAGGGCTTCCAGGTCTTCGGTGCGCTCGCGCAGGGGGATGACCCGCAACGGGAACTGGCTGAGTCGGTAGAACAGGTCCCGGCGAAAGCGGCCGTCTTCGATGCCTTCCTGGAGGGGCTGATGGGTTGCCGCTACCAACCGGAAGTCGGAGTGCTGTTCATCCCGGGCACCCAGGGGGCGGAACTGGCGGCTTTCCAGCACCCGCAGCAGTTTCGATTGCAGGGCCATGGGCATGTCGCCGATTTCATCCAGGAACAGGGTGCCGCCGTTGGCCTGGGCCAGCAGGCCTTCCTTGGCCTGGTCCGCACCGGAGAAGGCGCCTTTGGTATGGCCGAACAGTTCGCTTTCCAGCAGGGTGTCCGGGATGGCAGCACAGTTGACCACCACCATGGGGCCGTTGGCCCGGTCAGACATGTCGTGGATGCCCCGGGCCACCACGTCTTTGCCACAGCCGGTTTCACCCTGGATCAGCACCGACAGCTGGCTGCCGGCGGCACGTACCACCTGCGCCCGCAGGTTAACCATGGCTTCGGAGTTACCCACAAGTGTGTGGGCCAGTTGGTTGCAGCGCTGGCGCAGGGTTTCGGCGTCGTGCAGGTGGTCCAGGGAACGTTTGAGCATGCGCCGCTGCCACACCTGGTCGCGGGTTTGCAGTTGGCTGATCCACTGGTGCACCAGCAGTTGTTTGATGCCGGCGTACAGGGGCTGGCTGATGATGCCTTGCCAGTCGGGGTGGTCGCCACACAGTACGAGCATGCCAAGCGTGCGGCCATCTGTGCCTTTTAACGGTTCCAGCCAGAAACTTCTCGGGCGCCCACTGAGTTCCAGGAGGTTCTGGAAGCCGGCGTGATCCAGGCGGTAGCTGGCGGCGCGGGTGAGTTCCCGCGGCTGGCCGGTTTGCAGCACGTGGGCGAAGGGGTGGCTGAAGTCGTTACAGTCGAATTCGCCCGCTTCGTCCAGTTTGCCGCAGTGGAGGGTTCGGCCGCTGAGGTCGAGTTCCAGTGCCCAGCATTTGCTGAGCCCGAAGGCGTTTTCGAGTTGGCGGGTGGCGGTGTTCAACAGCGCCGGCAGGGTATCCTGTTTGATGAGTGCCACCGCCAGGTCTATGCCGGTGTGCAGTTCCTTCTGCATCCTTCCCATGCTTTCCATCCCGGAATAATGACTTAGGAGATCGTCGCCCGCGCATCCTGCGGGGTGGCTTTCCAAAACACGCTGTGAATACATCCTTGTACGCTCCGCTCTCGTTTTCCGCCCGCACACCGTGGGGTATCGCTTTCCAAAACACGCTGTGAATACGTCCGTGTACGCTCCGCTCCGCCATCCATGGCTCCGCAGGGTTTTGGAAAGCGATACCCCACGGTGCGCTACGATTCAGGAGGCCTCCAGGCTAAGCGACTGTTCCTATAAATTTATTTTCTTTTACACCCAGAGTGACCTTGGTCACCGGCTCTCTTGCCGCCAGTTTTTCCAGCAGCGCCAGCGACACCGGTGGCAATAGTTCTCCTTCGATGATCGACTCCAGCATCCTTGCGCCGTTTTCACTTCTGGTGGCGCGGCTGCGGATGGCTTCTACCAGGCCGCCTTCCAGCTCCACCTCGGTGTGGTAACGGGCTTTGATCTGCTCGGCCAGGCGCTGGAGTTTGTCGCCGACTATGCGGTTGAGGGTGTCTTCGCCCAGCGGCAGGTAGGGCACCACTTCCATTCGTGCCAGCAGCGCGGTTTTGAAGAAGTTGGCCAGTTCCGGGTACAGGGCTTCTTCGATCTTTTCCGGTTCTTCGGCGTGGTTGACGATGGTCTGGTAGCCGAGGTTGGAGGTGAGGAAGAAGACGACGTTTTTGCAGTCGATCAACCGGCCTTCGCCGTCCGCCAGTTCGCCTTTGTCGAAGGCCTGGTAGAACAGGTTGAGAACTTCCGGGTGGGCTTTTTCGACTTCGTCGAGCAGCACCACGGAATAAGGCTTCTGGCGGATGGCTTCGGTGAGGATGCCGCCTTCGCC
>NZ_DFLY01000015.1:124681-187944 GCF_002375525.1 Marinobacter sp. UBA3607
CCGATCAGGCGGGAGACGGTGTGTTTTTCCTGGTATTCGGACATGTTGATGGTGGTGAGGAACTGGCGGCCGCCGTAGAGCAGTTCGGACAGTTGCACCACGGTTTCGGTTTTACCAACGCCGCTGGGGCCCACCAGCAGGAAGGCGCCCATGGGGCGGCCCGGCCGGCGCAGGTCGGCGCGGGCGGTGAGCAGGTGCTGGTGCAGGCAGTCTATGGCGGTGTCCTGGCCTTTGATGTGGGCCTGCAGGTAGGCCGGCAGGTGGGTGATTTTTTCCAGTTCGTCGGTGGTCATGCGGTTGACCGGGATGCCGGTCCAGTCGGCGATGACTTCGGCGACCTGGCGAGCGTCCACGCGGGCATGGACCAGGGGTTCATCAGCTTGCAGCTCGGCCAGTTCCTGTTCGATGGCGGCGGCTTCGCTTTTCAGGTCCGGGCGCTCTTCGGTTTCCAGATCAGCAGCGTTTTCATCTGCTTCTGCCCCAGGCTGTTCACCGGTCAGCAGCTGTTCGCGGATTTCGACCAGTCGGGCTACCAGTTCTCGCTGGTCGTTCCAGCTTTGCTCCAGGGCTTCGGCTTCGGCGGTCAGGTCGGCAATGAGTTGTTCAAGTTCCTGTTCCCGCTCGGTGTCGACGTTCTGGCCCAGGGCGTGTTCCCGGCTCAGCAGGTCCTGCTCCATAGCCAGTTGGTGCAGCTCACTGCGCACGTGGCTCAGGCGCCGTGGCGGGGTGCTCAGGTTCAGGCTGACCCGGGCGCAGGCGGTATCCAGTACGTCGATGGCTTTGTCCGGCAGCTGCCGGCCCGCCAGGTAGCGGGCAGACATTTCCGAGGCGGCTTTCAGGGCGCTGTCGGCGACCAGTACCTGGTGGGCTTTTTCGTAGACGGTACGCAGGCCGCGAAGGATGTGCACGGCTTCGCCCGGGGTCGGCTCGTCCAGGGCAACCGGCTGGAAGCGGCGGCTGAGGGCCGGGTCTTTCTCGAAGTATTTCTTGTATTCGCGCCATGTGGTGGCGGCGATGGTGCGAAGCTCGCCCCGGGCCAGGGCTGGCTTGAGCAGGTTGGCAGCGTCGGAGCCGCCTTCGCTGTTGCCGGCGCCAATCAGGGTGTGGGCTTCGTCGATGAACAGGATGATTGGCGTAACAGAACCTTTCACGGCTTCGATCACGCCCTTCAAGCGCTTCTCAAACTCACCTTTAACGGAAGCTCCGGCCTGCAGGGCGCCCATGTCCAGGGTCCAGAGTTCAACGGTTTTCAGGCGGTCCGGTACGTCACCATTCACAATCCGCAGGGCCAAACCTTCCACCAGGGCACTTTTGCCCACGCCGGCATCACCTACCACAATCGGGTTGTTCTTGCGGCGGCGACAGAGGATATCGATCATCTGGTCGATCTCGGCATCGCGGCACACCACCGGGTCCAGCTTTTGTTCCCGGGCCAGCTTGGTGAAGTCGGTGGCATAACGCTTGAGCGGGTCCATGTCGGCATCCGCCACAGGCCTGGCCGCGCCGTTTTCGGTCAGTTGCGGGCGCTCAACGGAGCCTTCGGTTACCCGGTCAAACTGCTTACGCAGCTGTTCCCGGTTTATGTCCACCAGGGCCCGGGCCACCCGGGGCATCAGGTAGCGGTCGGCGTTCATCAGCAGGGCCAGGAACACGGCACCGGAGCGCAGTTCGGTGTGGCCCAGTTCGGTGGAGGCCAACAACCAGGCATCCTGCAGCAGCTCCACCAGCAGCGGCGAGAACGAGGGATACGGCTCGGCGGTCTGCGGTTCGCCGTTCAGGCTGTCGCCCACCAGCGGTTGCAGCTGCTGGTGGTTGATGCCGGTGTGTTCCAGGATCTGGCGCACGTCAGAAAACGGTGTTTCCAGCAGCTTGAACAGCAGGTGCGCCGGGGTAATCTCGGCGCCCTGACGGCTGATACACAGGGCGGCGGAGGCTTCCAGGGCCTGGCGTGAAATGTCGTTGAGGCGCCCGATCAGCGCCGGCAGTTCTACCCGAATCACAGTGATGTCCTTATTTCGGTAGTTGGTCCAGTACGCTGAGCACATCCCTGATGCGTTCGTTCAGCGCAATGTTGTACAGGTGATAAATCCCGGCCATGGCCGCCACAAACACCCCCCCGATCAGCCAGGCGGGCAACCCGGTGCGCAACCGGTTACGGGCAGGGGCCAGGTTTGCCGAGGCATCCGTCAGCGGCCGGGGTTCCCGGTCACCGCGCAGTTCCCGCAGCTGTTCGTACAGGCCCCGGACAATCTGCTCGTATTCATCCCGGCCGTTTTCCATCACCTTGTAACGGCCCTCAAAACCCAGGCACAGGCACAGGTAGATGAAACCCAGCATGTCCCGGTAGCGTTCCGGCTCTTTTTCCATCCGGGCCAGGATGGCGAACACCTTCTCACCACCCCAGGTTTCGTTGTGGAAGCGGGACAACAGGGAGTGTTGTGACCACACACTGTGGGCGCCCCAGTCGGTGCCCAGCACCGCTTCGTCAATAAATGCGCACAGCACATAGCGGTATGCCACCACCGTGGGGCGTTCGTAGCCCTGCTCTACCAGTTCACGGTCGATGGCCGCCACTTCGTCGGTTACCTGCTGGTACAGGCTTTCCACATCGCAGAAATCCGCCAGCCGACGAACCCGGATAACCAGCCCCAGCAGCGGTGTCGCCGCGTCGATCAGGCGGTTTTCTTCCTGCCCCCGCAGCTGAAATCCGCTGTTGGCAAAGTCAGTGCGGGAACCCGGGCTGTCGTTGTCGGCAAACAGAAGGTCACTGAATGCACGATCACCCGAATCCCTGGTGCTGCGCGGTCTGTCCATTACCGGTGCATCTGTCATGATCTAGCTCCTGATTGCCCAGAATTGCATTTCCAGCCCCGGGTAACTGCCGGCCACATGGAAGGCGAAGCCGCTGGCGTTATCGAGCATCTGCCAGGCCTGGCTCTGGTCGTCCAGCCGGAAGTACACGAATCCGGCGTGATACGGCAACTGGCGCGGTGCCACCGGCAAGGCGGACAGCGGAATGCCAGGCAGCTGCAGGCTGATGAGATCGCGGATTTTCTCCACCGAGGCCACCTTGCACTGCTGCACAAACTGTTTGCGCAGGTCGTCCAGCGGCATGTCGGCCTTCACCGCCAGGATGAACTCGGCGTCCCTGATCAGCTGGCCATCCTGGACCGGGGCCACCGTCAGGCCGTACTGGCGCTGCTGCAGGGCGATCGACAAGGCCCGCGGCTCCAGAACGGTACTCAGGGCCTGCCGCAGAATCTGCATCAGCGGGCTGAAACACGCCACTGGCAGGTCGTGGTCGTAGGGGGTGAACTCCCGTGGCAACCGGCTTTCGTCGGTGAAGGTCACCAGCTCGCCGCAGAGTTCCAGCAACACCTCATACAGCCGTTCCGGATGCAACTGGCGCAGCCGTGCCAGGTGCATAAACCGGGGGTGGGCACGGTTCAGCATCTGCAACAGCATGAAGTCCGACACATCGGCCACACCACCCTGCCCCGGCGCACCCACGCGCTCGGCAATGTTGCGGGCCCGCTCCTGCATCAGCCCGGCCATCTCTCCGACAAACCGCTGAAGCCGGGGTGCAGAACGCACACTGAGCATGGTGGGCAGGAAGTTCGGGTCCATCACCAGGCTGCCGTCCGGGCGCTTTTCCAGGATCCGGCCAACGGCAAGGCTGGCGTAGGCACTGCGGTCTTCCCGCTCCAGCATCAATCGCGGCGCCACCCGGCCCACATCGATGCTGTGGGCATCGCCATCCACCGAATGCAGGTCGCGGATTTCTACAGCCTGGGCCCGGAACCGGCCGGCGACCGGGGCATCCGGCCATTCCACTTCTGCCAGGGTATCGCTGCCCAGGGGCAGTGCCAGGAACACCACCTGGTTGGCCACCGAGGCATCGGTGATTTCCAGGGGCTCCGGCATTACGTCGTCCTGGGGCAGGTTGAACCGGGTGCCGTCCGGAAACAGCCCGCAGGCCCGCACCAGCCCGACCCGGCCAAAGCTCAGGTACTCGGCGTTCAGTTCCAGGTCGCTGAAGCCATACAGGTAGTCAGACACCGCCAGCGCCCGCTCGTTAATCTGGTGCTCCAGGTATCTTTGTTGCTGCTGGAAATGCTGGGGCTTGATGAACAGCCCGTCACTCCAGACCACTCGGTTGGTGACTGCCATCAGCTTTCATCCGAACGTGTCAGTTTCACTTCCCGCTCGCGCAGGTTGACCAACAGGTGGTAGCGGCCGCCAATGGGGTCCACCCTGACCACCTTTTTCCACTGGGACAGGTTGGGGTAGGCATAGAAAGCAATCACAGCGATAAACCGGGTGTCCTTGCTGATTTCGAACGGCTCCACAAACTTGAACTGGCCCGGCACCAGGGTGTAATCGCTGTGGTCCACATAGTTGCGGCCCAGGGAATCTTCCAGGTCGGTCAGCAACTGGTCGAAGTCACCGGCCATCAGCAGCGAGCTGTCCCGCAACTCGATGATCTGGAACGCAATGGGCGTGGGCGCCAGGGATTCGTTCGGGTTTACATTCGGTTCCGCCAGCATGGTCAGGTCCACGCGGCTGGGCAGGTCTTCCGGATAGCCCACGGGAATGTCGGGATCCCACAGCACCTTGGCGGTCTTGGTCACCGCGTTGTACGGGGTGCTGCACCCCACCAAAAACATAACAACCGCCAGCAAGCTCCATTTGCAGTACTTCATCAAACATTCTCCCTCTGTAGTTGGCGCAGATGCTGGTCATAAGCCTGGTCGAACACCTCCTGGAAGAGGCGCTCGAAACCCTGCTGACGACTGGATCTGAGTTCGCGGTAATAGTGTTGGTACATGTTCCAGGCCCAGCGGCCTTCGTCTTCGTTGTCTTGCAGGCCACGGCGGTAACCGTGGAACCGGCGCAACAGGGCCTCCGGTGAGAAGGCATAAAGAATCGCTTCCAGGGCTTCCCGAATGGCTTCACGGGTGGCCTGCTGATGATGGTTCAGGCTCTCCAGGCTTTCCCGAACTGCAGCCGGGGCAGACAAGTGCACCGGGCTGCGCTCGGCGGCAAACAGGGTCTGCATGGTGCAGGTGTAGTCGTCACCCAGGCGCAACGGGTTGTCTTCAATCGGCTGCAGGCGGGTGCGCAGGGCCCGGTGCCGCGAATCTTCACCCTGATGCAGGGCCAGCAGGCCTTCGACCGTGGCTTTCAGGGTCTGGCCGGCCTCTTCCAGAAACAGGCGCATTTCATCGCTGTCGGCAAAGTCAATCTCGGCTTCCATACCGCGCATCAGGGGGGCACCGCTGATGTGTTGCCGGCTGGTGTCTTTGGCTTCCCGACTCTGTTCCGTGGACTCTGACATGCCCTGTCGCTCCTGTGTGTTTGGCCAGGGAGCCAGCGGGTCTTCGCTGATCGGCTCCCCCGCCGGGGTGTGCAGTCCCTCAAGAGGCTCGCGGCCATCCGGCAGCGCCTGGCCGGATTCCGACCGCAACAACGAGCCTTCGGCTACATCCACCAGTTGTCTATGCTGGCCGGCGTCTTCTTCCATCCCGCTGTTAACGGCCGCCTCGCCATTGAGCTCTGCCCGCATCCGGTACCGGCCAATGGTGAGTGTGTCACCATGGTTCAGCCGCGCCCTGCGGCCCCGGCCAACAGGCTGGCTGCTGCTGTTGATGTAGGTTCGGCCGCTACGGTCGATCAAGCAGAAGCCGCCATCCAGGTAACGAACCTCGGCATGGCCGGCTACAGCCCCGGTGCGATGGGGCGACAACCGCCAGGTATCGTTGGCGGCCGTGCCGATAGAGCCGCCACCGGTACTGAATTTGTGTTCAATGCTGGCACCACCGCCGGTTTCGGTCGGGTTGATGATCACCAGGGTTAATGCTGCTGTCCGGTTTGACACCTGTCTGGCTCCTTGCCTTATCGTCGTATCTGGATGCGCACCGCCGGGCGTTCACGGGCCCGCTCCGGTGTTACAAATGAATTCCAGCCGAGGCGCACATCCTCACCCAGCTGCATGGGCCGGATATCCCTGGGCCGCATCTGCAGTTCCAGGTCGTAGGCCAGCTGCTCCCGGGTGGTGAATTCCACCAGCTTCACCAGCCGCTCATGGTCCCGTCCGTTGGGCAGAAAATCGGCAAAGCGGGACCGACTCAGGTTGCGCAGGCGCAGGATAAACTTGCCGCTGCGATCCCGGATGCCGGAGCCCACCAGGGTGTCCTGGCCCAGGCTGGCATTGGCCTGGCCCAGCCGTGTTTGCTGGTCTGGCCCGATGGCCACCTTGCGCAACACCCACTGTTCGATGCTGACGTCTTCCAGGTCGAAACAGTGCGCGACAATGCCGCTGACCACGTCCGGCGACCGGCTGCGGCCCGCCATCTGGCCGGCGTAGGCCAGCATCTTGGACCAGTTGACCGGCGTGGCTTCCCGCAGACGGCTGTCACCCAGCCCCACCAGGGCAAACACCAGCTCGGAAAAGCCATCGCTGGCACCCGGCTGAAACCGCACGTAATACCGGTACTTGCGCCAGGCCCGGTGAAACAGGGTCACCAGCCGGTGATTGAAGAAGTCCAGGAAGTGCCGGCGCACCCCCAGATCCTGGCCCGCTTCCCAGGCCAGGTCCTCCAGGTAGTACCCGGGCAGTGGCGACTGGGAGCCATGCAGGCCGAGGAAGCTCACTTCCATCTGGTAAGGCGCGTGTTCATGTTCCGGCGACAGGGCCGAAACCACATCACTGCCCGGAAAGCCCAGACCGGCCGAGGCCGAGAACCGGATACGCTCCTGCCGGGGCTCGCCGTTGCCGGAGTTTTCCAGGTCGTCGCCGTGGTGCCGGTGAATCAGGTCCACCAACTGAAAAAAACTGTACCGCCGCGCGTTGCCGAGGACAGGTTCCAGCCCGGCTACATCAGCGGCTGCTGACCTTGCTGTAACGTCCATGTGTACCGTTCCTGGTTGTCTGTATTCACCACTTCCAGCTGGTGAAAGGCATTAATACTCGCGTAAAGCGCAAAGAACTGACTCAGTACCGTTCCGAACAGGTACAGATCGCCCTCGCTGCCGAAATTCTGCTGATCCAGCTTCAGCACCGAGCGGATACCCCGCACCGGCAAGCCCCGCACCATGCGGTCCACCGGCTGGGTGGTGATCTCACTGATGCCCGCCAACCGTTTCTGCGACACCCGTTCCGCCTGCCGGTCGACCAGCGCCCGGAAGTCGTACACCCGCAGTACCGTGCGCAGGGCATCCACATCCAGCATGGACAGGTAGTTCAGGGACAGATTGGAAATCAGCGTCCACAACAGGCTGCCATCCAGCGTTGGCCGCAGCGTGGCCGTGGGCCGGGTAATGTTGCTGAACGAGGCAAACGCCGGCGTGGTCTCGGTGGCCATGCAGATCTCCCCCACCGCCAGTTGCTGGGGCAGCTGGCGGTTGGTGCAGGTCAGCGTCAGCGACACCGCTTCCTGGCGGTTCATGCATTCGGACTCGTCGCCCCTGACAAACGAGATGTAGTGATCAAAGCCATCACCGCGCACGCTTTCACGGGTACGCACCCGGTAATACAGCGCCGTACGGCCCCGATCCCGCTCCACCTCGTGCTGGAAACTCTCGAACGCGGTATACAGCCGAGGCTCACCGCGCCCGGAACGCCCTTCCAGCCAGCCTTCCACCTGCTCGATACTGAACACTTCAAAATGCTCCGGGCAGCGGCTGGAGGGCGAAATACGGTACTCGGTCTGCCGGCCGTTCAAATCCACCGGCTCCCCTTCGTGGCTGAACAGATTCACCGCCGGCGTGCAGTACAGCTGCAGGGAGTCCCGGGTAACCCGGGCATCCGGTGGCAGAATCCGGCTGAAATGAAAACGCAGACTGATCTCATCCGCCTGCACCGCCGGCAAACGGGACTTCAGCCCGCCGATATCCACAAACCGGAAAGCCTCCGGAAAGCTCAGGTACTCCTGGATAATGCGGTACCCGGCATAGGCATTCTTCGGATACGGCAGAATCGCCTCATCCGCCGCAAAACCCACCGGCTGCAACAGCGACGACGGCAGGTTGTAGACGTTCTCGCCCACCACCAGCTCCATACGGCTGAGGTAATGGTTCAGCCACAGGTACAGGGTTTCAGCGGTGTGGTTATCCCCACCCAGATAGAACCGCAGGCTGTCCAGCCCCAGACCATTCAACGGCTGGTCCGTATGCAGGGCCAGGTCGACGGTAACGGAAGACACTTCCCGGGAATGCTCGGCATGGGCCTCCGCCACACTGACCGGAAAGATATCCACAGCCCGGCAGGTACGGAACCGGCACTGAGTCTGGCGGCTGGCTTCGCCCAGGGGCCGGCTCTTGATTTCGGTATAGCGCTCCACCGTTTGCCGTTCGCTGATCGCGTGCAGTTGCGGGTCAAAGCGCATAATGGTGCAGCTGGGCACCGGCCGTAGATAATTCGGCCAGAGCATGTTCAGCAGCGAATGGGTCAGCTCAGGAAACTCGTCCTCAACCTTCTCCCGCAATTTGCCGGTCAGAAAGGCAAAGCCTTCCAGCAGCCGTTCCACATCGGGGTCGGTGCTTTGCTCGGACAAAAAGCGGGTAAGCTGCGGATGCGCCTCGGCAAATTCCCTGCCCTGCAACCGCAGAAAGCTCAACTCATCCCTGTAGAACCTGTTCAACTTCATTGTTTACTGCACCTTGTTACTGCACCCTTACTTCGGCCTGTCTGGCTCCGAGCCAGGATGAGGGTAGGCCTTCCAAAAGACGCTTCAAGCCCGTCCGTGGGACGCTTGAGCTCCGCCATCCATGGCTCCGCACACTTTTGGAAAGGCTACCCACACCCCGTCTCTCATACTTGCCGTCAAAGTCACCCGGACCGCAAACACTCAGGTTTGCCGGAGGGGGCGGGGATGCTTTTCTGCCGGGAAAAAAGATGTCTGAGCGAAGCGAGTTGTTTTTTCCCAGAAGAAAAGCATCCCCGTCCCCTCCGAACTCCAATGTCTGCCCCAGTACCAAGCAGGCCCCGACTCAGATAACCCGGTAATAGCGCTTATCATCGAGGACCAGGTCAATGGTGGTCCGGTCGTCACTCCCGGCAACCTGCAGGTAAACCGTCACCTGAAACTTCAACTGCAACGGGTCCGGCCCCGGCGGCAAGGCCACCACATCCACCCGCTTCACCCGCGGCTCAAACTTCTCGATGCACTGACGAATCGCCCCCCGAATCTGGATACTCAGATCCAGCGTACCCAGGGTGGCATCGTTGAAATCCAGCAACCCGAGATCCGGTACGCTGGCGCTGTTGCCCGGATGGGCGTTCAGCAGGCGCACCAGGTGGCGCTTGATGGATTCCACCACATGGGTCACTTCACCCATTCCCTGCCCCGGGGGGGCAGCAGCCTGTTCGAGCCGTTCAAACAGGCTGCCGGTATTGCGAACGCCGTCCGTGCCGGTGTCGCCGAACACGGATTAATCCTTGTCCAGGCGGCCAACCAGCGACAGTTCGAAGTTGGCACCCATGTACTTGAAGTGCGGGCGCACGGCCAGGGAGACCTGGTACCAGCCCGGATCGCCTTCCACATCGGAGACTTCCACGTGGGCGGCGCGCAGCGGACGGCGGCTGCGAACGTCGGCCGGCGGGTTTTCCTG
Organism: Marinobacter sp. UBA3607; assembly: GCF_002375525.1. NCBI lineage: Bacteria > Pseudomonadati > Pseudomonadota > Gammaproteobacteria > Pseudomonadales > Marinobacteraceae > Marinobacter > Marinobacter sp. UBA3607. The sequence goes on from NZ_DFLY01000015.1 coordinate 134,294, forward strand.
GTCGGCCACGTACTGGCGAATCCAGGTGTTCAGTTCCCGCTCCAGGTCCTGGCGCTCCTTCCAGGAACCGATCTGCTCGCGCTGCAGTACCTTGATGTAGTGGGCCAGGCGGTTCACGATCATCATGTACGGCAGCTGCGTGCCCAACTTGTAGTTGGTTTCCGCTTCCTTGCCTTCCTTGGTGTTCGGGAACTGCTTGGGCTTCTGTACCGAGTTGGCGGAGAAGAACGCCGCGTTGTCGCTGCCTTTGCGCATGGTCAGGGCGATGAAGCCTTCTTCCGCCAGTTCGTATTCACGGCGGTCGGTGATCAGCACTTCGGTCGGGATCTTGGCTTCCAGCTGGCCGAAGGATTCGAAGGTGTGCACCGGCAGGTCTTCCACCGCACCACCGCTTTGCGGGCCGATGATGTTCGGGCACCAGCGGTACTTGGCGAAGCTTTCGGTCAGGCGCGTGGCCAGCAGGTAGGAGGTATTGCCCCACAGGTAATGCTCGTGGTCACCAGAGACATCTTCCTTGTAGTTGAAGCTGCGCACCGGGTTTTCAGTCGGATCATAAGGTACCCGCAGCAGGAAGCGCGGCGCGGTCAGGCCCAGGTAACGGGCATCTTCGGACTCACGCAGGGAACGCCACTTGGCGTATTTCGGGCCTTCGAAAACGGCACTCAGCTCTTTGATGGCCGGCAGTTCCTGGTAGCTGTCGACACCGAAGAACGACGGTGCAACCGAGGACAGGAACGGCGCGTGGGACATGGCGCCCACGGACGACACGTACTGCAGCAGTTTCATATCCGGTGTTGACGGGCTGAAGGCGTAGTTACCGACAATAGCGCCCACCGGCTCACCACCGAACTGGCCATACTCGGCCGCATAGATGTGCTTGTAGAAGCCGGTCTGGGTCACGTCCGGAGCAAATTCGAAGTCTTCCAGCAGTTCGGTCTTGGTGGCATGGAGGATATCCACCTTGATGTTCTCGCGGAAATCGGTGCGATCCACCATCAGTTTCAGGCCACGCCAGGACGATTCCAGTTCCTGCAGCTTGGGTGCGTGCAGGATTTCATCCATCTGGGCGCTGATCTTGCGATCCAGCTCCACCACCATCTGGTCCACCAGGGCCTTGTTGACCGGCTGGCCTTTTTCGTCGCTCTTCAGCAGGTTGGCGATAAACGTGGCCACCCCTTTGCGGGCAACATCGTAACCTTCGTCGGCCGGTGCCATGCGGCTGTTGGCCATAACCTGGTCCAGCAAGGACCCTTGTGCTACGGATTCGGAGGCAGCAGATTGCTGCACAGCAGTATCAGACATACCACATCCCTTCAGTACGTGATTGATAATCGGTGTTGGTTACCGGGTTCCGGTGGTGCGCTTACTCGCCGCCGTCGGTGGCCAGTTCAAGCTCCGCCAGCAGTTTTTCCCGGGCGCTGTCGTTGTCCAGCAGTTCCTGCAGCTTGGAGCGGAAGGCCGGTACGTTACCCAGTGGGCCCTTGAGGGCAACCAGGGCTTCGCGCAGTTCGATCAGCTTTTTCAGCTCGGGCACCTGGCGGGCGATGCTGTCCGGAGAAAAGTCGTCCAGGCCCTGGAAGTCCAGGTTCACCGGCAGGTCGTCGGCATTGTCTTCGAGCTTGTTGGAAACGGTGGTGGAGAGGGTCAGGCCCGCTTCCTTCATGACCGAACGGAAGTTGTTCTTGTCAACGGAAATGGCCTTGCGGTCTTCGATGGGGGTTTCTTCAGCATGGCCCTTGAAATCGCCAACCACGAACATTTTCAGCGGCAGCTCGGTTTCAGCCTGCTGGTCGCCGGTGGCGGGGACATACTTGATATTGATGCGCTCTTTAGGCGCGACAGAACCGTCTTTGGCAGACATGGCGTGCTCCCTGTGCAATTCATTTGCAGTGTCGTTCAATCCCTGAAGCCGGCCATCCTGGCAGGCAACGGCGCAAACTGTACACAGATGATCCGCTGTTCTCAAGCAGGCGCTGGCGAGAAATGACCTGAAATGTGCAGTCGGGCAAACTTTTGCCAGATTGCCCTGCCGCCCGCCATAACGCGCTTTCAGTCAATGACGGCGATTCACACCAGGGCTATACTCGGCCCACCCTCAGAGGAAAAAACCATTAAAACCAAGGAGCCAGACCATGAGTGACCTGAAAGCGAAATTCGATGACGCGGTAAACTACATCCAGTCCGCCGAAGGCGACTTCAAACCCTCCAACGAACTGAAGCTGGAGTTCTACGCACTGTACAAGCAAGCAACCGAAGGCGATGTTTCCGGCAAGCGCCCGGGCATGATGGACTTTGTTGGCCGTGCCAAGTACGACGCCTGGGAAAAGGTCAAAGGCACCTCCAGCGACGAAGCCATGCAGAAGTATATCGACAAGCTGGAAGCCCTGAAGTAACCGAGGCGAGCCCTGGGCCCGGAGCCCCCTGCTCCGGGCAGACAGCCCCTCGCCCGGTGGCTGCAGGTCTTTTTTGCACCATTCAAACGTTTGTCATATGATGCGCGCACCATAACAACAACAAGCTTTCCGGAAGAGTGCGTAACATGAATATTACCCAGGCGCTGGAGCAGTCACGGCCCGGCATGGTCGACGAAGTTCAGGCGGCCATTCGCAAACACCAGCTCAATCAACGTGCCGAACAAACCTACCTGCACTGGATCAGCCGCTTTGTGCTGTTTCACGATCTGACCGACCCCGACAACCTTGCCGAAGAAGAGCAAAGGCAGTTTCTGGCGTATCTGAGTGACAAGATGCAGTTGTCCCGGGCCCGGCTGAACCAGGCTACCCAGGCACTGACATTTTTCTACCGGGATGTGCTGGGCAAACCGGTGGCGCTGGAATCGGCGGCCTGACGGCTACCGGCGCTCGGTCATGTTGAGATTGAAGGTGTCGTAGGTGCGGTTCTCCGGTGGCCGGATCACATAGTTGTTGCTGTGGGTCTGGCCGGGAATCACCTTCGGGTTGCTGAAACGGATATCCACGGGAATTTCCGAGCGGCCCAGGTCAGTCCGGTCGTCCCTGGGCTGAAACGCCAGCGGGTCCAGGTAGAAGTCATCATCTTTTCCTGCCTGCACCGGCACACCGGCTGCCGGCGCCTCCAGGCCACCCTCGATCACCGTGTTCGCCAGGGCTTCCTCTTCGATGGCCCGGAACGGGATGGTGTCAATGGTTGAACGCTGCTCAGGTTCGAAAGCAGACTCCGCGCTCTGCGCCTGCACCACAGCCGGCACCAGCACCGTAATAGCCAGCACCATACCCGCCATAAGGGGCGGCCTTAGCCACGGTTGCTCTGTGCTCTGTCTGTTGCTGCTCATGGTATCTTCCTGAATCCTGGCTATCCGGTGCGGCACATCACTGATGACGCCCTGCGCACACTTAGTCTGTTCAGTTTATCGCCAACCCCGGGAGTTTTCCGGCAAGACTGGTCAAAGTGTGACCACCTTCACGTGTCCCTGCAGGCCATTCAGCAGTTGACCCGGATCCGCCCCGGCGATATGAATGGGCAAACTCTTTCACCTGACCTTTGAAGGCCTTATGGACACCAACGTTATTACCCCGGAAGGCTATGCCGAATTGCAGCAGGAACTGGACGAACTGTGGCGCAAGGAACGCCCGGAAGTGACCAGGAAGGTACAGTGGGCGGCCAGCCTGGGCGATCGTTCAGAGAACGCGGATTACCAGTACAACAAGAAGCGATTGCGCGAAATCGACCGGCGGGTGCGATTCCTGAGAAACCGGCTGTCGAAACTGCGGGTGGTGGAGTACAGCCCGGTGCAGGAAGGCAAGGCCTTCTTCGGCGCTTGGGTAACCCTGGTGGACGAGGACGACAACGAACTCACCTTCCGGATTGTCGGGCCGGACGAGATCTACGGCAAAAACAACTACGTCTCGGTGCATGCGCCGGTGGTCAAAGCCTGCCTCGGCAAAAGCGAAGGCGACGAAATCAGGGTGAGAACGCCGGAGTCGACCAAGCTGTGGGAAATCGATCGAATCTGTTACCAGCAGCCATAAAAAAACCCCGCGGGTAACGGGGTTAAGGCTAGCGCTGTGCTGGAGGGGGAGGCAGGCAACGGGTCACCCGCCTCCGCATCTACAGTACCCATTATCCTCACCTCTCATTACCTGCCTGTGGCCACGGAATTACCTTTTGGCAAGACATCACGCCCTTGGCTCCGGCCGGAAATTAGGTTGAACACTCTAGCGCCCGCCATTAGTTTGCAGGTAATTGACCCGATTTCCCTGTTAACGGAGACACACCGATGAACACCAAGAAGCTGCTGAACCTGGCACTGGAAGGCATTGATACCCTGGGCTTCCGCCTGGACGACATGGGCATTACCAGCAAACTCAACCGGCACAATATTGCCGCCTTTGTGATGGCAGAACAGAAACACCTGGAAGGGGAATGGGACAGCCTGCAGGCCAGGGTTGACCGTCGTCGCGCCCAGTTTGACCAGCTGGCACAGGCCGTCGAAAGCCGGGCCGACATCGTCATCGGACCGGTACTCAACCGGGTAAACCGGTTCCGCGCCAGCCAGTAAGCAGTCAGGCCTTGCCGGGTTCCGCCGTTGACGTTCGTTCATCAGCGGAATCCGCTGCAGGCTCCACCGTGGTGGCCTTGATCCGCTTTCGGACGCCGGTGAAGGCCGGCATGCGCACACTGACCGTAAGCCCCGGCGGCTCCTCGCCCGGATGGGTGTCGCTGAGCAGGATCTGGCCCTGGTGAATCTCGGCCACCGCACTGACCAGGCTCAGCCCCAAACCATTACCCGGCAATGACCGGCTCTTGCCGACCCGGTAAAAACGCTGGAACACCTGGTCTTTCTCGTCGTCCGGAATGCCGATACCGGAATCCCGCACTTCAAACACCGCCGCAGCACCTTCCCGGCGGACCGCCACCACGATACCACCATGCTCGGGGGTGTACTTGATGGCGTTATCAATCAGGTTGCTGACCATCTGGAACAACAGGTCGCGATCACCTTCAATCATCACCCCGGAGGCCATCTCCTGGGTAAAGGTCTGCTCCTTGTCTTCCGCCAGGGCTTCATAAAGCTCGCAGGCATCACTGACCAGCTCATCCAGCGACACCACCTTCATATCGGCGGAATTACCCCGGGTTTCCAGCCGGGCAATCCGCAGCAGGGCGTTGAAAGTCGCCAGCAGTTGATCGGCTTCCGCAACCGCCCGGCCTACCTGTTCACGGGCCTCGTCGTTATCCACAGCAATCAGGGTGTTTTCCAGCTGGTTACGCAGTCGGGTCAGCGGGGTGCGAAGGTCGTGGGCGATGCTGTCCGATACATGCCGGATACCTTCCATCAGGTAAACAATCCGGTCGAGCATCTGGTTCAGGTTTTCGGCCAGCTGGTCAAAGTCGTCTTCGGTACCCCGGGTGGGTATCCGCAACGACAAGTGCCCGTTCATAATCCGTCGCGAGGTGTTGTTGATTACTTCAATGCGCCGCGTGGTACTTCGGCTCATCAGAAAACCACCCAGCAGGGCCAGGGCCAGGGTGATACCCATGCCCCAGTTGATGGCGGTCTCGATCACCCGTTTCAGGCTGGTCAGCTCATCCACATCCCGGCCGACCAGCAGGCGCAGGCCACCCTGGACATCAAAGATACGGGCGCGGGCCAGGCGTTCCGGCCCCTGCCAGCCCACGGTCGGGTTCAGGGTAAAGTTGATCCAGCCACTATCGGAAGAACGACTGCCTTCCGGCCAGGTTTCAATATTTCCGGCCAGTTTCAGGAAGTCATCGGTGGTCAGCAGGTAGATGGACTTGGCGTTCGGATCCCGGGCGACACGCTCACGGATGATGGTAATGAGCCCGTTCACGCCACGCCCGCGATACTGTTCCGCCAGACCGGCGATTTCCGCCTCGATGGTCTCGTCGGTCTGGGCAGTCATAAAGCCGGCGGTGCGCCAGTAGATGAATGCCAGTAGCAGGAATACAGAGGTGGCAAACACCACCATATAAAGCAGTGCCAGTTGGAACGATGACGTTCTGAGCTGACTAAGCAGTTTCACGCAGCATGTATCCTGCACCCCGAACTGTCTGCAGCAAGGGTGTGTCGAATTCCTTGTCGATCTTGGCGCGCAGACGGCTGATGTGCACGTCGATTACGTTGGTCTGGGGGTCAAAGTGATAGTCCCAGACTTTTTCCAGCAACATGGTCCGGGTAACCACCTGGCCCGCGTTGCGCATCAGATATTCCAGCAAGCGGAATTCCCGGGGCTGGACATCGATATTATGGCCGGCGCGCTTCACGGTTCGGGCCAGCAGGTCCATTTCCAGGTCTGCTACCTTCAGTACAGTTTCGGTTTCAGCCGCCTGCCGGTTACGGCGGATCAGCGACTCGATCCGGGCCAGCAACTCGGTGAACGAGAACGGCTTGGTAAGGTAATCATCGCCCCCGCCACGCAGGCCTTCCACCCGGTCATCCACATCACCCAGGGCACTGAGAATCAGCACAGGGGTCTGGTTGCCGGTGGCCCGCACGGTTTTGATGATGGATAGCCCATCCATGCCCGGCAGCATGCGGTCGACAATCATGATGTCGTATTCTTCACTGGCCGCCATCATCATGCCTTCCTTGCCGTCGGCCGCATGATCCACCACGAAGTCAGACTCCTTCAGCCCCTTCACCAGGTAACTTGCTACATCCTGATCGTCTTCGATTACCAGCGCTTTCACCGGTGACTCCTCCTGATAGCGGATTTGGTTGCTTACAAGGTTACGAATAACACCGGAACCCGGCCAGTTACGATCTTGTAAGAGGGTGTCGCCTATGACGACGGTCAACAACCGGGCCGGAACCAGCCCAGAGACGCCTCGGTTACAGCAGAAGGCCGATACTCGGCACTGACCCAGCCAGCGTAGCCCATCCTGTCGAGGGCAGCGAAAACATTCGAAAAGTTAATCTCGCCGGTACCGGGCTCGTTCCGTCCCGGATTATCGGCAAACTGAATATGGGCGATCCAGGGCAGCAGGCACTCCATGGAGCGAACCAGGTCCCCTTCCATCACCTGCATGTGGTAGATGTCGTACTGCAGGCGCACGTTATCGGCATCCACCGCTTCAATCAGCTCCATCACCTTGCCGGTGGTATCCAGCAGGAAGCCGGGCATATCCACCCGGGAATTGATCGCCTCCAGGCACAGTGTCAGCCCCGCCTCGGCAAAGCGGTCCGCCGCGTACTGAACATTTGCAACCAGCGTGCTCCAGGCCTCCTCCTCTGAAAGCTCCGCCGGCTTGAGCCCGGCCAGGCAATTGAGCCGGGTATTACCCAGCACCCTGGCATAGGCAATGCCCTGCTCGACACCAGCCCGGAATTCCTCAACCCGGTCCGGCAAACAGGCAATTCCCCGCTCCCCCGCCTGCCAGTCCCCCGGCGGCAGGTTGAACAGTACCTGGGTCAGCCCGTTAGCCTGCAACCTCTGCGCCAGCTCCTCTGCCGGCCACTCGTAGGGAAAGAGGTACTCCACCGCCCTGAAACCCGAAGCTGCAGCACGCTCGAAACGCTCGAGAAACGGCACCTCGGCAAACAACATGGACAAATTCGCAGCAAAACGTGGCATCAGCGTCTCCTCAGCCCTTTGGCCCACGGCCCAGCGAACCCAGCAAGGCCCCGTTCATATGCTCCAGCTCCAGCAACAAACCGCTGTGGTCCACATCGCTGTGGCCATTGGCCACCAGCGACAAATATTCGTTATGAGTCTGCTGCGCCAGCGGCAACGTCAGCCCCTCGGCCCGGGCCTCATCCAGGATCATACGCATATCCTTCAACTGAATCCGCGCCGGCGCCCCGGGGGCAAAGTCCCGGTCAATCATCCGTTGCCCGTGCAACTCCAGAATCCGGCTACCGGCAAAGCCGCCCAGCAACGCCTCCCGCACCGCCGCAGGATCCGCGCCACCCTTAGCCGCCAGCAACAAGGCTTCAGACACCGCACCAATGGTAATCCCCACAATCGCCTGATTCGCCAGCTTCGCCAACTGCCCGGCCCCCACCGGCCCGATCCGGGTACACTTGCCCAACGCCCCGAACACCGGCAACGCCCGCTCAACATCCGCCTCCGACCCCCCGGCCATAATACTCAACCGAGCCTCCGCAGCCCCCACCGTACCCCCGGAAACCGGCGCATCCACAAACCCGGCCCCACGCTCGCCAACCAACCCCGCCAACTCACGGGCCAGCGACGGCTGCACCGAACTCATATCAACCACCAGCGCCCCCGCCTTCAACGCCCCGATCGCGCCCTGATGCACCAGCACATCTTCAACCACCTGCCCGTTCTCCAGCATAGTGATCACCACATCCGCGTCCGCCACCGCCTCGGCCGGCGTCGCCGCAATCGTAGCCTCCTCCCGGAATGGCTCACACTTGCTGGCTGTCCGGTTCCACAGGGTCATCGGAAAGCCTGCATCCAGCAGGTTACGGGTCATCGGCGCGCCCATCAGGCCAATACCGAGAAAGGCAATTCGAAGGTTCTTTTGAGTCATCTTTGTTACTCCTACACGCACGGAGATTGACGAAGCGCTTGGGAGGGCCTTTCCAAAAATTTGCGGAGCCATGGATGGCGGAGCAGAAGCGCCACAGGGATGTGCCGCAAGGAGCGGTTTTTGGAAAGGCCCTCCCAAGCGCTTCCGCCCCCAATTCTCAGGTAACTGTCAGTGGACGGATTATACAAACAAAAACGCCACCAACCGCGAACGGTGGTGGCGTTTTCAAACCCCAAGGGCCAATGATCAGCTTCAGGCAACCTCGGCCATCTGCAACTTGATCTTCTTCATCGCATTCTTCTCAAGCTGCCGAATCCGCTCCGCAGACACACCATACTTGTCCGCCAGCTCATGCAGCGTCGACTTGCTCTCGGTCAGCCAGCGCTCGCGAAGAATATCCTGACTGCGCTCATCCAGGTTTTCCATCGCCTGCATCAACCGGCCGTTGGAGTCCTCTGACCAGTCGGCATTCTCCAGCTGCACCGCCGGATCACTGCGGCGATCTTCCAGATAATACGCCGGCGCCTGGTAGGCACTGTCTTCATCGTCATCCATCGGACCGTCGAACGCGGTATCCTGGGATGCCAGACGACCTTCCATCTCGCGCACCACCCTGGGCTCTACCCCCAGGTCCTTCGCGACCGCCTGAAGCTCATCGTGGTTCAGCCACGCCAGCTTCTTCTTCTGGCTGCGCAGATTGAAGAACAGCTTGCGCTGGGCCTTGGTGGTGGCCACCTTCACAATGCGCCAGTTGCGCAGAATGAACTCATGGATCTCTGCCTTGATCCAGTGCACCGCGAACGACACCAGCCGCACGCCATACTCCGGGTTGAAGCGCTTGACCGCTTTCATCAGGCCCACGTTACCTTCCTGGATCAGGTCAGCCTGAGCCAGGCCATAGCCTGAATAACTGCGGGCGATGTGAATCACAAAGCGCAGGTGGGAGAGCACCAGATGACGGGCGGCTTCCACGTCGCCATGATAGTGAAGCCGTTCTGCCAGCTCCCGCTCCTCGTCAACTGAGAGAACCGGAATGCGACTCGCAGCCTGAATGTAAGACTCGAGATTCGCGCCCGGAACCAGTCTGTCAACCAGCTGTAAACTCGTACCCATGCAATAACCTCCGAACCTGACAGCCGTTAAATATAACAACTGAAACTTTGACCGCCAAGCACCTGATTAGTTCCCGAACTTCCCAGTAACACGTTAAAAATCATACATCTGGGGAATTCCTGAATGCCATTCCAGCGTCGATAACCGGTCACCAAGCTACGCTGGAACAAGCTGTATTTTCAATACGGTTTTCCCGTTATCCAGATCACCCTCCGGCAATATCGCCCGGTTCTATGTCATCCAGATGACGCTTCACTGCCACCCAGGCGCCAAGCCAGCCTAACACCATGGCTGTGATAATCAATGCCAGGGCGCCATCAAAGCCCGGGCCGTGAATCACAAACTCGCTCTGGTAAAGGCTCGCCAGCCGCTCGATGGGGCCGTTCAGCCACCATAGCGAAACCTGGATCAACACCCAGGCGACCACGCCGCCGCCCAAACCGAACCAGGCGCCAGTATAAAGAAAGGGCCGGCGTACGAAGGCATCGGTGCCTCCCACCAGCTTGGCCACGAGGATTTCATCCCGGCGGTTCTCGATGGAAAGCCGCACCGTGTTACCGATCACCAGGATCACCGCCGCACCCAGCAACAGCGCCAACGCCCAGACGGCCCTCGCCAGGATATCGGTAATGGCATTGAGCCGTTGCAGCCAGCCCAGATCTACCTGGACCCGCTCGACGGCATCCATGCCTTCCATAAAGGTCACCAGGGCCTGCACGCCGTCGGCAGAGCGGGCACTGTCTTCCGGCGTTACCAGCAGGGTGTGAGGCAACGGGTTGTCGTCCAGGAAATCCAGGGCATCATCCAGCCCGGACGACACCCGGAATTCAGCCAGGGCCTGGTCCCTGTCTACCATCTCTACCGACAACACCCGGCCATCACCGTCAATCTCGGAAGCCAGCTCCCGGGCCTGCTCCACCGGCACATCCAGTGACAGGTAGGCGGTAATCCGGGCACTGTTTTCCCAGCCGGCACTCACGCCCTGCAAACTACCCAGCAACAGCAACAGCGCCACCGGCAAAGCCAGGGCCACACCCATCACCATCCAGGTCATCATGCTGGCCACCGGACTGCGCCACAGCCGCTGGGCGGAATCTTTCGCCACCTTGCGGTGATGGTCCAGGTAACTCCGGGCCTGGTTCGAGGCCGGTGAGCGGCCCCGGTTGGCGCCCCGGCGCTTCTCTGGCTTCTGGCGTGAGTCAGTAACCACTTACACCTCCGGTCAGGGGTGCATCTGCGCCGACAATCATCCGGCCATGGTCCAGGGTCAGCCGGCGCTTGTTCATCTGGTCGATCAGGGCAATATCGTGGGTGGCAATCAGCACAGTAACGCCCACCTGACTGAACTCGGTGAACAGGTGCATGATGTCTGCCGACAACTCCGGGTCCAGGTTACCGGTAGGCTCATCCGCCAGCAGCACCGGCGGCTTGTTCACCACGGCGCGGGCAATGCCCACCCGTTGCTGCTCACCGCCCGACAGCTGCATGGGATTCATCTTTTCCTTGTTCAGCAGGCCTACCTTGTCCAGGGCCGCCCGCACCCGCCGACCGATGTCATCCGGCGAGGCACCCATCACTTCCAGCGGCATGGCTACGTTGTCGAACACCGTGCGATCAAACAGCAGCTGGTGGTTCTGGAACACCACGCCAATGTGCCGGCGGATGTAGGGAATCTGCCGCCGGGGCAGGCTGTTGAGCTTCTGGCCGCCCACGATCACCTCACCGGCGGTGGGACGCTCCATCACCATGATCAGCTTCAGCAAGGTACTCTTGCCGGCACCGGAGTGGCCGGTCAGAAAGGCCAGCTCGCCCCGGTCCAGGTGGAAATTCACCTGGCGCAGGGCGGTGTGGTCGCTGTCATAGCGCTTGGTTACCTGACGAAACTCGATCATCGGGGGCTTGGGCTCCGTGGCCGGTACTTCAGTCGTCGAACAGGGCGTCTACAAAGGTTTCTGCATCAAAGCTGCGCAGGTCTTCCGCCTGCTCGCCGACACCGATAAACCGGATAGGCAGCTGCAGCTGGCGGGCAATGGCGAAAACGATACCACCCTTCGCCGTGCCGTCGAGCTTGGTCAGAGTAATGCCAGACACGCCCACCGCCTGCTGGAACACCTGGGCCTGGCTCAGGGCATTCTGGCCGGTGCCGGCATCCAGCACCAGCATCACTTCGTGGGGCGCGGAATCGTCCAGCTTTTTCATTACCCGGACCACCTTCTCCAGTTCGTGCATCAGGTTGTCCTTGTTCTGCAACCGGCCGGCGGTGTCGGCAATCACGATATCGGTACCCCGGGACTGGGCAGACTGAATGGCATCGAAAATCACCGAGGCACTGTCGGCACCCGTGTGCTGGGCAATAACCGGCACATTGTTGCGCTCGCCCCATACCTGCAGCTGCTCCACCGCCGCGGCCCGGAAGGTGTCGCCAGCCGCCAGCATCACCGACTTACCTTCCGCCTGGAATTTCTTGGTGAGTTTGCCGATGGTGGTGGTCTTGCCAACACCGTTCACGCCCACCATCAGGATCACGTAGGGCTGTTTGCCGGTATCGATTTCCAGCGGCCTGGTCACATCCTTGAGCAGGCCATGAAGCTCTTCCCTCAGGGCCTTGCGCAGGGCTTCGCCGTCTTTCAGCTGGTTGCGTTCCAGCTTGTCGGTCAGGGATTCGATAATTTCCGACGTGGCCGTTACCCCCACATCCGCCATCAGCAGGGTGGTTTCGATTTCCTCCAGCAGGTCTTCATCGATCTTCTTGCCAACGGTGAACAGGTCCGCCAGGCCGCCGGTCAGGCTGGCGCGGGTCTTGCCCAGGCCCTTCTTGATGCGCTCGAAGACACTGAGCTGAGGCTCTGGCTCTGGCTCTGGCTCTGGCTCTGGCTCTGGCTCTGGCTCTGGCTCTGGCTCTGGCTCTGGCTCTGGAGCAGGCTCGACGGCCGGAGCAGCTTCTTCTACCGGTGCCGGCTCGGCAGGCACTTCGGGCGGTGCCTCCGGTGCGGCCTCAGCCACGAGAGCTTCCGGCGCTTGCTCAGGCTGTACTTCCGGTTCAGGTGCTTGCTCCGGGGCAACCGGTGCCAGGCCCTTGGCCACCTCCGGCTTGCGCTGGGGCACCTTCTCCGGGCGCGGGGCGCGCTTGCGGTTGCCGGCGATATCCAGCACAAAGAACAGGACAAGAAGGGCCAGGAGGCCGATTGAAATCCACTCTGCCGTCATAGTCTTACCATCTGTCTGAAAATGGGCGGGCGAAAAGAAAGCCAGTATTCTAGCAGACTGCCGTCACTAAGTGATGGGGGCTCCGATTATCCCCTGCTGCGGGCTTTCCGGTAACATATCGGCCCGAACCTGATCACCGTTTCACCCACCGGAGCAGCTCCATGGCCAAGCGCAGACCACCCCAACGCACACCCGCCCCGGGCGCCGCCAAGGCCGGCGGACAGGGCGAGTTGCGCATTATCGGTGGCGACTGGCGCAGCCGTAAGCTCCGCTTTCCGGATGCCGGCGGCGTGCGCCCCAGCCCGGCCCGAACCCGCGAAACCCTGTTCAACTGGCTGAACTTCCACCTGGCCGGCAGCGATTGCCTGGACCTGTTCGCCGGCTCTGGCGCGCTGGGCCTGGAAGCCTTGTCCCGGGGTGCCGCAAAGGCAACCCTGGTGGACCATACCCCTCCACTGGCTACAGCCCTGCGGGATAACCTGCGGCTGTTGAAATCCGAAAACGGCGAAGTGGTCTGCCAGGACGTGGAAGGTTACCTGCGCAGCCCGAACCGACCGCCGTTCGACATTATCTTCATGGACCCCCCCTTCCGGCAGGGCTGGCTGGCGCGACTGCTGCCACTGATCGCCGGTGGCCCCTGGGTGAAACCGGGTAGCTGGGTGTATGTGGAGCACGAAAGTGAACTGACCGGGCTATCGGTACCCGAAGGCTGGCAGTTGCACCGCCAGAAAACCGCCGGCCAGGTAACCTACAACCTATACCGGGTGGCGCCGGAAGCCGACCAGGACTAACTGGTCAGCTACAAAAAAGCCGGAAGGGGGGGGAATCCCGTCCGGCTTTTTGCATCTGCGGCCAATCAGGCCGGGCGCAGTGAATAGGCCCGCAGGTGCGCCGCAAACTCTTCCAGGTAACGGATACCGCTGGTTTCCGCTTCCTTGCACCAGTCCATCAGCGCCTGCAGCTTGTCCTGGGGCTTAAGGCCCCGCTGGCGCCACAGGGCCTGGAGTTCGTGGCTCTTGTCGTAGATCAGCTTGAGCATTTCATGGCGTTCGAGCACCGAATCCAGCGTTTCTTTCTCTCGGGGATGGATCAGCGACACCTCCCGGGACAGCAAGCGCTTGAGCTTGCGGTAGCGGGGGCGGATTTCGTCGTCCATCAGGGACTTCTGCTGGCGCAGTACCGGCTCCATCACCCGCTTGCGATACTGGCGCATGATATCGAACCGGCTGTTGGTGATGGCCTGCACGGTTTCCACATCCATTTCCTGCTTGCCCGGCACATAGTGGGCAATGGGCCGGTAGCCCTTGGGCCTGGCCAGGCCGAACAGCTGGAACAGGCGGATGTAACCCCAGCCAATGTCGATCTCATACCAGCGACGGGACAACTTGGCGGAATTCGGATAGGTGTGGTGGTTGTTATGCAGCTCTTCACCGCCAATCAGGATACCCCAGGGGGAGATGTTGCGGGCATTGTCGGCACACTCGAAGTTGCGGTAACCCATGTAGTGGCCGATACCGTTAACCACTCCGGCGGCCCAGAGCGGAATCCACATCATCTGCACGGCCCAGATCCAGATACCATTAACCCCGAACAGCAGCAGGTTGATCACCGCCAGCAGGGCAATGCCACCCATTTTATAGGGAGTGTAGACCTTGCGTTCGATCCAGTCTTCCGGGGTACGCTGGCCGTAACGTTCCAGGTTTTCCGGGGTTGCCGACTGGGCGTAGAGCTCCGCACCTTCAAACAGAACCTTGCGAATACCCAGAACCACCGGGCTGTGAGGGTCTTCCTCGGTCTCGCACTTGGCGTGGTGCTTGCGATGGATGGCAGTCCATTCCTTGGTATTCTGGGCAGTGGTCAGCCACAGCCAGAAACGGAAAAAATGCTTGAGCACCGGATGCAGGTCCAGCGCATTGTGGGCCGAGTGGCGGTGCAGATACAGGGTTACACTGACGATGGTGATGTGCGTCATCACCAGGGTAACAGCGATCAGCTGCCACGCGGAGAGGTCCAGGAGACCGTTAAACCACATAAAATATCCTCAAAAATCAATCAACTTCGACAAGGCGATACTGCGGAGGTTTTCGCTGGTACTCGAAGGGGAAGTTACCTCGTCACTTTAGCGTACACTTGTACGCAACAACAACCGGGTTTGGCGCCATTTTTGTTACTGATTACACTTGGCGGCCGAGAAACCTGTTATCCGCGGAGGCCCCGTGCCTGAGTTACCGGAAGTTGAAACCACCCGCCAGGGCATTGCACCCCATTGTGAAGGCCAGACTGTGACCGGGGTATTAATCCGCAACCCCAGCCTGCGCTGGCCTGTACCGGATGACCTGCCCGAGAAACTGCTGAACCAGGTTATCCGGGCAGTGGACCGCCGGGCCAAGTACCTGTTCCTGCACCTGGATGCCGGCACTGTGATTGTCCACCTGGGTATGTCCGGCAGCCTGCGGGTGATTACCGACGACAGCCCCGCCGCCGCCCACGACCACGTGGAGATTGCCCTGGGCAACGGCCGCACCCTGCGCTTCAACGACCCCCGCCGCTTCGGCTGCTGGCTCTGGGCCGATGACTGCTCCGAACACCCGCTGATCCGGGACCTGGGGCCGGAGCCGCTGTCAGATACATTCAACGGACCCTGGTTGTTCCGGCTGTCCCGGGGCAAGCAAACGCCCATCAAGTCTTTCATTATGGACAACCACATTGTGGTCGGCGTGGGTAACATCTACGCCAATGAAGCCCTGTTCAAAGCCGGCATCCACCCGAAACGGAAAGCCGGCCGTATTTCCCTGGATCGTTACCACAAACTGGCTGAAGCCATTCGCGAAACCCTGAGCGCAGCCATTCTGATGGGAGGCACCACCCTGCGCGACTTCGTGAACAGCGACGGCAAACCCGGTTATTTTGCGCAGTCCCTGCTGGTGTACGGTCGCGGCGGCAACCCCTGCCCCGAATGTGCCACCACCCTGAAAGAGATCCGCATGAACAACCGCAGCACCGTCTATTGCCCCCGCTGCCAGCGCTAGCCAACCGCCAGAGTTGCCAACCGGATATCGAAAAATCGTTTGAAATTGGGGAAATATGATTCATAGTTAACAGAGTATTAACAGGAGAGAATAACGATGACCCGCAAGATTTCCCGCACCCTGATGGCCACGGTTGCAGCCTGTCTGCTCGCTTTTTCTTCTCTGGGCCATGCCAGGGCGATTGACGAAAGCCCGTCGGCGCTGGCCATGACTACCGACGCCGTGCTTCTGCGCCCGGTTCTGCTGGCCACCACCATCGTGGGTAGCGCGGTGTATCTGGTGTCTCTGCCGTTCTCTGCCCTGGGCGGTAATGCCGGTGAAGCTGGCGAGGTACTGGTTGTCGGCCCGGCCAAGGCCACCTTTGTACGCTGCCTGGGCTGCTCCCGCAGTGGCCGCAAGGCGGAAACCGTGGAGCAGTCCGAAGACTGATCCCGGGCATTCGTCCGTAGAATCCCGGCTTGCCAGAGGCCGGAAACTGAGGCAGCCTGAAGCAAATTCTTCAGGCTGTTTTTGTTTATGGTGGATTGGTCAACCCTCGATACCGTGTTCCTGGATATGGACGGAACACTGCTGGATCTGCACTTCGACTCGCACTTCTGGCTCGAACACCTGCCCCGGCGCTATGCCGAACAGTACGACCTGCACCCGCAACAGGCCAAAGACCAGCTGCTGGCCATGATCATGGCCGAGCGCGGTTCCCTGAACTGGTATTGCACCGACTACTGGAGCGAACGGCTGTCGGTTGATATCAACCAGCTGAAAGCGGAGGTCAGTGACCGCATCGGCTACCGTCCCCACGTGCCGGACTTTCTGGCCTCCCTGCGCAAGGCCGGCCTGCACTCGGTGATCGTTACCAACTGCCACCCGGATCCCCTGGCACTGAAACTCAGCCGCACCGGACTGGACCGCCACGTGGATGCCATCGTATCCAGCCATGAACTGGGCAAACCCAAGGAAGACCGGGCGTTCTGGAGTGACCTGGCCAGGCGGGTTCCCTACCGCCAGGAGCGCACCCTGATGGTGGACGACAGCTTCCCGGTACTGGAAAGTGCCCGGGATGCCGGTATCGGCCAGTGCCTCGCGATCCTGGCACCGGACAGCACCCAGGCCCCGGCGACCAGGCACCCGGAAATACCGGGCATCCGTCACTTCGACGAGGTCCTGCCAACGCTGCAAGCCCGCCCGCCACTGCCATCGCAATGACAGGCCGGTTATAATCCGCACAGTTATCCATAGGTCAGGACAACCTGGCCTGCCAGGTGGGGAGATATGGCAGCAACAAACACCGAAGACCCGAAAGTAAGGCTCGACAAGTGGCTCTGGGCCGCGCGCTTCTACAAAACCCGCGCGCTGGCAAAGGAAGCCATTGAGGGCGGCAAGGTGCACTACAACAGCCAGCGCACCAAGCCCGGCAAGATTGTGGAAACCGGCGCCAGGGTCTCCCTTCGCCTGGGCTGGCAGGAAAAAATTGTGGTGGTGGACGACATCAGTGACCGGCGCAGGGGCGCACCGGAAGCGCAGAAGCTCTACCACGAAACCGACGACAGCGTAAAAAAACGCGAAGACCTGGCCTGGCAGCGAAAGACCATGCAGGCCGCCCAGCTGCCGCCGGCCCGGCGCCCGAGCAAGAAAGACCGTCGGGATATCCAGCGCTTCCGGGACCAGAACGGCCTTTAGAACCGGCTCGCCCAGCCTGGTTTCAGGCACTGCCCCGCAACTTACATCCTTACAGGCATCACCAGTGAATCAACAGACAGTTTCAGGAGACATCATGGCTTCCCAGGATCAGTTCCAACGTTTTATCTTCGAGCACAGCCAGGTGCGGGGAGCCTGGGTACAACTGGGCGACAGCTTCCGTGAAATCATCAACCAGGCCCCCTACCCGGATTCCGTACGCCAGCTGCTGGGCGAATCCCTGGTAGCCAGCGTACTGATGAGCAGCACCCTGAAGTTCGAGGGCACCCTGTCACTGCAGGCAGCCGGTGAAGGCGCCCTGCGCACCCTGATGGCCGAATGCAGCCACGACCGCAAGATCCGCGGCCTGGCCCGCTTTGACGAACAGGCCATGAGCGGCGAGACCCTGCACGAGCTGCTGGGCCAGAGCCGGATGGCGATTACCATTACCCCGGAAAAGGGCCAGCGCTACCAGGGCGTGGTGCCACGGGAAGCAGACAACCTGGCCGGCTGCCTGGAAGAATACTTCGAGCGCTCCGAGCAGATTGCCACCAGCCTGTTCCTGTTTGCCGATGGCGATACCGCTGCCGGCCTGCTACTGCAGCGCCTTCCCGGCCACACCGAGGAAGACGATGACCTGTGGAACCGGGTAAACCACCTGGCGCGTACCGTAGAAGCGGAAGAGCTGCTGAAACTGGACAGTGAAACCCTGCTGCACCGCCTGTTCCACGAGGAAACCGTGCGCCTGTACGAGCCGGAGCCGGTGGAATTCCGTTGCAGTTGTTCCCGCGAACGTACCCTGGCGGCGCTCGAATCGATCGGCAAGGAAGAGTGCTACAGCATTCTGGACGAACAGGGCAGCATCGACATGGACTGCCAGTTCTGTCACGCAAACTATCGCTTCAATAGAAATGACATTGATCACCTTTTCACCGGTCATACGCTACACTGACTGCTCTTTAACATTGCCCGAAAGCCGCCAGTGGCGCGGTTTTCAGGGCAGTCGTTTTTTATCGGCGTCTCTGGCATAATAGCGCGCCTGAATTGACCCGATTGTTCAGAATTCCGCCAGTGTTCGGGGGCAAGGACTGGGCAATCACGAAGACATCCCGAGGGCGAGGTCGAAGTGAGCAACACTTATAGTGATCTGAGTACAGCAAGACTGGTTGAAGTAGCACTGGCACGGCAGGAAGGCCAGCTTGCGGCAAACGGTTCCCTGGTGGTTACCACCGGCGAGCGCACCGGCCGGTCTCCCATGGACCGTTTTATCGTTGAGGAGCCCAGCACCTCAGACGACATCCACTGGGGCCCGATCAACCGCCCGTTCGACGCCGACAAGTTCGACGCCCTGTGGGACCGTGTTGAAGCCTACATCGCTGAAAAAGACCAGTTTGTCTCTCACGTACACGTTGGCTCTGACCCCGAGCACTACCTGCCGGTGAAAATGACCACCGAAACCGCCTGGCAGAACCTGTTCGGCCGTAACCTGTTCATCCGCCCGGACGCCTACAACCCGGCCGACAAGCAGGAATGGCAGATCCTCAACGCCGCCAACTTCGAGTGCGTGCCCGAGCGTGACGGCACCAACTCCAACGGCTGCGTTATCCTCAACTTTGCCAAGCGCAAGGTCCTGCTGGCCGGTATGCACTACGCCGGTGAGATGAAGAAAGCCATGTTCTCTGTGCAGAACTTCCTGCTGCCGGAGAAAGACGTACTGCCGATGCACTGCTCCGCCAACGTGAGCGAAACCGGCGAAACCTGCCTGTTCTTCGGCCTGTCCGGCACCGGCAAGACCACCCTGTCTGCCGATCCGCACCGCTACCTGATCGGTGATGACGAGCACGGCTGGGGCCCCGGCACTGTCTTCAACATCGAAGGCGGTTGCTACGCCAAGTGCATCGACCTGAGCCAGAAGAACGAGCCGATCATCTGGGACGCCATCCGTTTCGGCGCCATCGTCGAGAACGTGATGATCGACCCGGAAACCCGCGAGCCGGATTACACCGACGTCTCCCTGACCGAAAACTCCCGCTGTGCCTACCCGCTGGAGCACGTCGAGAAGCGCGTGATCGAGAACCGTGCCGGTGAGCCGTCGCACATCATCTTCCTGACCTGCGACATGACCGGCGTTCTGCCTCCGGTATCGGTACTGAGCCGCGAAGCCGCTGCGTACCACTTCCTGAGTGGTTACACCGCGCTGGTGGGCTCCACCGAAATGGGCTCTTCCTCCAAGCTCAAGTCCACCTTCTCTACCTGCTTCGGCGCACCCTTCTTCCCGCGCCCGGCCGGCGTTTACGCCGAGCTGCTGATGAAGCGTATTGACGAGTTCGGCAGCAAGGTATTCCTGGTCAACACCGGCTGGACCGGCGGTCCTTACGGTGAAGGCAAGCGCTTCAGCATCCCGACCACCCGTGCCATCATCGCTGCCATCCAGAACGGCGACCTGGACGACGTGGAAACCGAGCACCTGGACGACCTGAACCTGGACGTGCCCAGGCACATCCCGGGTGTCGAGACCGAACTGCTGAACCCGCGCAATACCTGGACCAGCCCGGAGTACTACGACGGCAAGGCCCAGGAGCTGATTGGCCAGTTCGTAGAGAACTTCAAGAAGTTCGACGTGGCAGACACCATCGTCGAAGCCGGCCCGAAACTCGCCTGAGTGTCACCGGCCTGAAAAAAAAGCGCCCTGCGAAAGCACGGCGCTTTTTTTTGTATCGGTGGCTTTTGAGCGAGGCCGCCGGAAGCGGCCTCCATGCTCAGTTTGCGTAGAACAGCAGCGGCACAAACGCCACCAGTACCAGCGAGATACCCATGGCAATCAGCGGCATGATGATGCGCTCATGGCGCTGGTAGAAAGTACCGCCTTCCTGCTGCGCCGCCAGCACTTCCGCTTCGCCCACCACCTGCCGGGTGAGCAGGTGGTTCAGGGCCACCGGCGGGCTCAGGTAACCCAGCTCGAACGCCACCAGGGTCACCATCCAGAAGTGCACCGGATGAATACCACTGGAATAGGCAATGGTTGCCACCGTAGCCGTCACCAGGATCACGGCACCGAAGGCATCCATGATCATGCCCAGAATCACCAGGATCACCACCATCAGCAACATCGCAGACCAGGCACTGTCGAACGCCTGCGGGAAGGCTTCCATGATATGGGAGCGTTCGATAACCCCGCCAATACTCACGGACAGCCCCAGCAACAACAGCAGGGCACCGATCTCGGCGGTGGTGTCGTTGGTGGCTCCCCGAATGCTGGTTTCCAGGCCCTGGTAATCCGTGTCGCCGGCCGTATCGTCCTGCCGGCGTTTGCGACTGAAGTGCTCGTACACCAGGATGGCCAGCATGATCACCGGCAGCAGGCGCGGTGCGGAGAATTCATCCATCTTCACATCCAGCGCCAGGCGATAGAACAGCACCACGGCAATGATCACCAGCACATAGGGTACCAGCGGCCGCAAGGCCAGCACCGAGGCCGGCATGGCATCGGTCACCGGGGCCAGGTTGAACTGGCTCTGGCGGTTCACCGTAACCGCCACCAGGCTGAACATGGTCGCCGTCAGCACAAACACCCAGATGCCCCAGCCGAAGAGTTCGTCGGTGGTCACTTCCCGGTTCAGGTAGGCAATCACCACCACCAGCAGGCAGGGGCGCAGCACCACACCCAGGGAGCCGGACATCGCCGTGGCCGCCAGCGCCAGGTGGCGCCGGGCACCAGCCGCCCGCAGTTCGCTGTAGATCACCGCACCGGCGGCGATCACGAAAATGCCCGAGGCGCCGGTATAGGCCGTGGGCACTGCTGCCACCAGCACGGCAACGACGGCCAGCAGCTCCGGCGGCATGCGCCAGGGCCGGAACACGTTGAACACCAGTGTCGCCAGCCGGGTCTGCTTGAGCATCATGCCCACCCAAACGTACAACCCCACGTTCAGGAACATGTCGGCCAGCTCCATCATCTTGCCCAGGTAAATACCGATGCCCGAGGAGTGGCCAATCATCGCGAAATAAGTGCCGGAAATCAGGCACATCACTGTGTAGAGCGGTACCGACAGGAAGGCCTGGCCCAGGCTGCCGCCGGCGGACAGGCCATCCGGCACCCGGAACAGACGGTACAGGCTGGCCAGGGTGAGACAGCCAAAGCCGATGATCCAGAAGTTGTGCAGCAACAACTCCTCGCCCGACACTGCGGTACTGCTGGCCAGGGTGGATTGCCGGAAAATCAGGCTGGAACCCAGCAACATGGCATTGGCGATGGTTTGCAGGGTCAGGGAGACGGTGTAGTCAAGGCGGGTTTCCATGGCCCGCATGGCAATATGGTGGCGGGTCAGGGTTGCGGTGACGGCACAGAGCATCACCAGGATCACCAGTATGTAGCGCTGGGCACTGAGCCCGAAGGCAATCAGGTCGGCCACGAACAGCTCAACGGCGCGGTAGGCCTTTACCCCGGCAGTCAGCTGGCCCTGCAAGGACTCATAGCTGGCGTGGGCCGAGCGGCAATCCGCTACCGAACGCTCAATCGCCAGGCGCACATCGGCCGGGTCTTTTTCTACGGTGCCCAGCAGGGCGGCCATGGGATCATCCGCCGGGGCTTCCCTGGCCATTTCCTCGGCCACCGCGGCCTCGATATCCCGGTTGGCATCACACTCCGGCTTGGCCGGATCCATCCGGAGCTTGTAGTAGCCGCTCCAGAGCTGCTCCCCGCCCCGGAGCATCTGGTTGTGAATATCACTGCTGGTGGAGAACAGCACCACTGCCAGCAGCAACAGGCAAGCCGGCAAGGAGGAAAACCATTCCAGCCCGGTACGACGAAAACCACTCGGGGCCATAACTACCTACTCCGGGAATTGGGGGTTACAACAGATCATCCAGATCCATGGTTTCGGTCGGCGCCTGCTGGTCATCCCAGAAGCTGCCGAACTGCCCCATCGGGGTACGATGGCCGGTATTTTCTACCCAGAGCCGGTCAGACATAGCCACCAGCATGTTGGTGGCCATGGCATCGACAAAGCGCCACTCTTCGTTGGCATCGTCGTTTTTCAGGGACTCGGCGTGGTCACGGATAACCGCCTTCACCAGGGCTTCGTCACCCTTGTTGCCCGCGGCAATGGCCTGGAACACGTGGCCAAGGCGCACGCCGGCCTGCTTGCCCTGTTCGCTGGCAATGGCCAGTCGCTCCAGCGGAACTTCACCCTCGGGCCTGGTCCCGGGAATCATGGCCCAGACAGTTGCCCTCAGGCCCATGGGGGCACCCCACCACTTCTTGTTATCCAGGCACTGGGTAGCCCGCCCCACCACAGAGCCGGTGTTAAAGGGCACGCCGATTGAAGAAGTAGCCTGGATCTGGGCATTCAGGGCCTGCAGTCCGGACAGCAAGCCGGCCATGTAGATGAATTCGTCCATGTCATCGTCAAAATCCGGGCACTCGGTTTCTTCCGGGTTTCCATAGTAGGCGTTGTGGTGCTGCCAGGCTCGGTGATAGCGCTTGGCCGCGAGGGTATGGGCGCGCTTCTGGCGGATAAAGGCATCTTCAGCGGCCGTTCCATCCATGCCGTGCATGGCTGCAAGGCCTGCCAGCTCATGCTCCATGGCCTGCTCTTCGGCGCAGCTGCCGGACGACAGATACAGCATCACCGCCAGCTGGTCCGGCTCGCTGGTAACCCGGCCGAACGACATCAGCAGCGGCGCCGTGGCCTCGCTCATGGCACAGCCCATGGCCAGGTCTTCAGATTCCATCAGGTAGGGCACGGTATGGTTCCGGGAAAACCCCTGCATTACATCGCCGGTGGTCTTGTAGATCATGTGGTTCACCACGCCACAGCCACTCAGGGCGACGCTGGCCGCAACCGCTGCAGCAAAGCCGCGCAGGCGTTTGCCACAGGCCAGGGAGGTCCGGAAGTCTTTCATAACATTCGTGTCCTTTTTTATTTTTTCGAACATATCGTTACACGCCGGGGTTTGCACATTGGCCCCGAAGCCACTATAGATTGCTTCAACCGCCGGCACGGTCGGCGGTCTGGAGCAAAAAACAACAAACAGAACCAAGAACAGGAGTTTTCGATGCGTAAACCTGAACTAGCTGCCGCGATTGCCGACCAGACCGGCCTTACCCGCGAAAAAGCCAGCGACGTTATCAGCGCCTTTACCAGCCAGATTTCCGCCGCCACAGCCAAGGGTGATGACGTTACCCTGATCGGCTTCGGCACTTTCAATGTCCGCAAGCGGGAAGCCCGCACCGGCCGCAACCCGCAGACCGGAGCCAGCATTGAAATTCCGGCCAGCAAGACCGTTGGCTTCAAGGCCGGCAAGGCCCTGAAAGACGCCATCCGCTGACCGGCAAGGCCCGCAGCTATGCGGGCCTGTTACCTTCCCTGCCCTGGCTGATCAGGACGCACATTCCGAACGGGCACCGTCTACCCGGCACCGGATCGCCTTCATCAACTTGATCGCACGCTCGTCATACACTCCGTCTTCCAGCAGCGATAAGCGAACCTGGCGCAGCATCTTGTCGTACTCGGCTACGTCTTTTGCCGGCGGGTGCATCCATACGTTATCCGGAATACCGGACTCGGCTTCGGCGATGATCGCGTAGGCTTCATCCAGCCGCTTGATGGCCTGGTCCCGCACCATCTGGCCCGCTTCATCCGGGAACCGGTCCCGGTGGATGATCACCTGGAAGTTCATATACGCCAGCGCATACTTGAACACGCCGCCCTTTTCACCCACGCCCTTGTACAGTTCCAGGGGCTGGTAAGCCACGGCCGGGGCATAGGCCAGGTCGACGCTGCCGTTATTGAATTTGCCGGCAAAGTTGGCGGAGTTCGAGCCCACCACGGAAGCACCTACGTGGCGCACCATGCGCACAGACGCGGAGTCATAGTCCAGGGTGGCGATTCGCTTGCCCTGCAGCTTCTCTACTGAATCGACGTTGCGGTCACGGGTGTGCAGGTAAATGGCACCACCGGGGAACACGCCAGCCACTTCGTAGGGACCATCCACCAGGAAGGGGCGCGCCTTGGGCTGGCTCAGGGTGTTGTACAGCAGGCGCATTTCCTCTTCGCCCGGCACGGCACCCATAGCTTCAAGGCTGCCGGTGAACTTGTTGAACTCCCGGGCGCGGGTGCCGGTGAGCAGCACGGCATCGCACTGGCCGGCCTTGAAATCCTCGGCCGCTACCTTTTCATCGGTGTAGGCGCGCAGGTCAAGCTTGATGCCCTGTTGCAGGGCAACCGGCTGAAACTCCTTGGTAATGGCAAACAGGGGGCCATTGGCACCCACCGGGTCAAACACACAGAAACTGCGTTCGATAATCTCGGACTGGGCATGGGCAAGGGCGGGAACAACAAGGCTGGCGCTCAGGGCAGCAGCCGCCACCACCCGGCGGGAAAGACTGGATAACTTCACGGGTTCACTCCTGATTATTATTCTCTGGCGCGCGCTGCAGTCAGGCAGCCGCAGCTCGTGTCCTGGGACAACCATAAGGGGTCACCCCATAGGATACGTTGGCTCGGGTGCCTGTTATCAAGGGTTTTTCAGCAACAGGAAGGATTCTGTGACAGTGTCGACAGAGGCCGGACAACCTCTGCCGCACTTTCAGGACAGGCGGGTCAGGCCGGGTCGGCCCAGGCCGTTCTTCCGGCCACCAGCGTGAGCCGGACCCGGCCAGGCAATTCGCGGTCCAGTACCGGCGCGTGCCGGCCGGCGGAGACCAGGGTTTGCACTGACGGCTGCCAGGACTGCTCCGGCGCGAACACGCACAGGTCTGCCGCCTCACCTTCCGCCAGCCGCGCGTTTCGACCCAGCACCGAGGCCGGGCCGGCGGTCAGTGCGTTCAGCAGCCGGGCGCGCTCCAGCTCGCCCCGAGCGACCAGTTCCAGGCCCAGCGACAGCACGCTTTCAATGCTGGACAGTCCCGGCTCGGTAGCCGGCAGCGGTGCCTGCTTGGCAGCGCTGTCGTGGGGCTGGTGCTGGCTGACAATGGCATCGATCACGCCATCCCGTACACCGGCTACCAGCGCCTGCCGGTCGGCTTCGGAGCGCAATGGCGGGCGCACGTGGAAACGGCTGTCAAAACCGGCCAGGGCCTCTTCAGTGAAACACAGCTGGTGCATGGCCACGTCGGCCGTGACCTGAATCCCGCGCTTGCGGGCATCCGCCAGCATTTGCACACTCCGGCCCGAGGACAGCTGGCTCAGGTGCAGTTTCACACCGGTTTCTTCCGCCAGCAGCAGCATTTCCATCACCGCCGCGGTTTCCGCCACTTCCGGAATACCCAGCAGACCCAAGCGGGTAGCCACCTGGCCATCGTGGGAATAACCGTCAGCCGCCAGGGCCTGGTTTTCCGGGCTGAACATCACGGTCAGGCCGAAGGTCTGGGCATAGGCCATACAACGGCGCAGGATCCGGGCATTGCGCACTCCCCGGGAACCATTGCCCGCCGCCACACAACCGGCATTCTTCAGGCCCGCCATGTCACTCAGCATTTCACCGTCCAGGCCCCGGGTGATGGCGCCCACCGGCAGTACCCGGACCGAGCCGCGGGAGTCTGCGCCTTCGCGGATCAGGTGGGTTACCGCACTGGAGTCGTTAACCGGCGAGGTTTCCGGCGAGGCACATACGGTGGTGAAGCCACCATGGGCCGCGGCCCGGGTTTCCGAGGCGATGTTGCCCTTCTG
This sequence comes from Marinobacter sp. UBA3607, assembly GCF_002375525.1. Taxonomy (NCBI): domain Bacteria; kingdom Pseudomonadati; phylum Pseudomonadota; class Gammaproteobacteria; order Pseudomonadales; family Marinobacteraceae; genus Marinobacter; species Marinobacter sp. UBA3607. The sequence continues at coordinate 160,485 of NZ_DFLY01000015.1, forward strand.
GCCATTGCCCGGCTCCCGCAGGTTGCAGCACAGATCAATAAAGCCCGGCGCGATTACGCAGCCACTGGCATCAAACTCCCGGTCCGCGCTGGCACTTACCGCAGCGCTGCCGAGGGCCTCGATCCTGCCATTGCGAACCAGCAGGCCGGGGTTGTCAGTTTCGGTGCCGGAACCGTCGAACAGGGTGCCACCGGTAATTTTCAGACTGTCATTCTGCTGGTGGCTCATGCCCGGGCTCCCTCATGATCACTGTGTTTCTGCTGTCGTTCGGCCACCTGGCCGCCCATGGCCATGGACATCACCGCCATGCGGATGGCGATACCGTTGGTCACCTGGTTGAGGATGACCGATTGCGGGCCGTCGGCCACCGCTGATTCAATCTCGACGCCCCGGTTGATGGGCCCCGGGTGCATCACAATGCAGTCCGGCTTTGCCAGTGCAAGCTTGTCCTGGTTCAGTCCGTACAGCCGGTAGAACTCCCGCTCGCTGGGCAGCAGCGCCCCTTCCATACGTTCTTTTTGCAGCCGCAGCATGATCACCACGTCCAGGTCTTGCATGCCCCGGGCCATGTCGTATTCCACGGTGCAGCCCAGGTCTTCCACGTCTCTGGGCAGCAGGGTGCCCGGTGCAATCACCCGCACTTCCCCGGCGCCCAGTACGTTCAGGGCACGGATCTGGGAACGGGCCACCCGGGAGTGCAGCACATCGCCAACGATGGCCACTTTCAGGCCTTCGAAGCTGCCCTTGTGCTGGCGAATGGTCAGCATGTCGAGCATGGCCTGGGTCGGATGGGCATGGCGGCCGTCGCCGGCGTTGATGATGGCCACGCCCGGGGTCACGCTTTCGGCAATAAAGTGCGGCGCGCCGCTCTGGGAATGGCGCACCACAAACATGTCGCTGGCCATGGCTTCCAGGTTGAGCAGGGTGTCAGACAGGGACTCGCCCTTGGAGGTGGCGGAGGTATTGATATCCAGGTTCAGCACGTCGGCGGACAACCGCTTGGCCGCCAGCTCGAAGGTGCTGCGGGTGCGGGTACTGGATTCGAAGAACAGGTTAACCACCGTGCGGCCCCGCAGCAGGGGCACTTTCTTGATTCGCCGCTCGCCTACTTCGATGAACGAGTCGGCGGTGTCGAGGATGTCTGTAAGCAGCTCGCAGCCCAGGCCATCCAGGGTGAGGAAATGCCGCAACTGACCGTCCCGGGTCAGCTGCAAGTGGTTCGGGGAGGGGTCGTTCGCGGTCATGGCTCGCCTGTTGTCTGGTGGGGAGTATTACTGCCCGGTTTCCTGGAATTCAATGCGCAGCGGATCAGGGCCGCGCAGTTTTACTCGCTGATGGGCGTCCAGCGCAAGTGCCTTGCCGGTGACATCCGGCTGTACCGGCAATTCCCGGGCGCCCAGGTCAATCAGTGTGGCCAGTATGATACTTGCCGGACGGCCGTAATCGAAGATCTCGTTCATGGCTGCCCGTATGGTTCGACCACTCATGATCACGTCATCAATCAGGATGATGTCGCGGCCTTCGGTATCGAAAGGCAGGCTGGAAGGCGCTACCCTGGGGTTCAGGCCAATGCGACTGAAATCGTCCCGGTAGAAGGAAATATCCAGCTCGCCGTAGGGCTCGGCCAGGCCCAGGCGCTTGCTCATCACATCCGCCAGCCACACGCCGCCGGTACGGATGCCGATCAGCGCCGGGTTGTCGACGCCACGCTCTGCCAGAATCCGGCGCAGGCCGGCTTCCAGTTCATCCAGCAGCTGGTTGATATCAAGCAATGCGGTCATTGATGCCTCGTCAGTCAGGTTTGCCGGTCTGCTCCCGGCACCAGGTTTCCAGAATCAGTACGGCGGCCCGGTCGTCCACGCCGTGGCGGCCGAAATCCCGGCTACCGCCGGCGGCCATCACATCGCCCTTGGCTTCGAAACTGGTCAGCCGCTCATCGACCATCTCTACCGGCACATGGTAGCGGCCGTGCAGGCGCTTGCCGAACTTGCGGGCCCGGGCACACATGTCGTTCTCGGTGTCGTCCATATTCAAAGGCAGGCCCACCACCACGATATCCGGCTGCCATTCCGCCAGCAGTTTCTCGACCTGCTGCCAGTCCGGAATGCCGTCACGAGCCGGGATCATGGCCAGCGGCTGGCCGGTGCCAAGCAGCTCCTGGCCGCTTGCCACACCAATGCGGCGGGTGCCGAAGTCGAACGCCAGGATTCTGCGGTTACCGGTGTCAGGCATGGCCCACCGAATCGCTGAGCTGGTTCAGGTCTATGCCGATCAGTTTCAACACCGCCTCGTAACGTTTTTCCACCGGGGTGCGGAACAGGATGTCGGTGCTGGCCGGGCAGGTCAGCCAGGCATTGCTGCCCAGCTCTTCCTCCAGCTGGCCTTCACCCCAGCCGGAATAACCCAGCGCTACCAGAAACTCTTCCGGCCCTTCGTTGCGGCCGATGCCTTCCAGGATGTCCCGGGAGGTGGTCAGCAGTACGTCGTCCGTCACCGTGGCGGTGTTCTGCCAGTGCTGCCCGGGAGAGTGCAGTACAAAGCCTCGCTCCGGCTGCACCGGGCCACCGGTAAATACCGGCAGGTCCAGCTCGCCACCGTGCATATCGAGCTGTTCAAGGATTTCACCCAGGTGAATGCCCAAGGGCTGGTTGATCATCAACCCGAGCGCACCCTCGGAGGAATGCTCGCACAGGTAGATCACGCCCCCGTGAAAATTGGGGTCGGCCAGCCACGGCGATGCCACCAGGAAATGGTGCCGCAAACTTGCCTTGGTTTCCGTGCCGGTTGTCATCCGGATGTCAGCCCCCGCCTCTGGAACGACCAGGTTCGTATGATTTCCAGTTCGTCGACCTGCTCGCGCATGTCTTCCGGGAAGGGCGCAAACGGCGCTGCCATGCGCACAATCCGGATGGCGGCATCATCGAGTACCGTGCTGCCGGACGACTGGAGAATCGCCACTTGCTTGATTGTGCCATCTTTGCGCAGAGAAACCAGCATCCGCAGGTCACCATAAAGGCCGGAACGGCGCGCTTCGTTGGGATAATTCATGTTGCCGACCCGGGTCACCTTGCTGACCCAGTTCTGCACGTACCAGGCGTTATCCGACTTGAGCGTGGACGCCGCAGTTACCCGCATGACCCTGGGGCGCCGGGCATAGGCCTGCTGCTGGGCGTCGAAGCGGGCTTCCAGGCTGGCAATTTCCAGGCTGCGCTCCATCAGGCTTTTGCGCTCGGCCCGGGGCAGCGGCTCCGGTTTTTCCCGGGTTTCCGGCTGCCGGACCTGCTGGCGGGCCTTGCTTTCGGTCTGCACCACGGCCCGCTCTTCCTGCGGATTGGGCTCTGCCGTGGTTGCCGGCTCCGGCTGGATTTCGGCCACCTCCGGCTGGCTGACCTCCGCCGGCTGCGGCGAGGTCATTTCCATGGCCTGCTCTTCAGTACCACTGCCCTTCTGGCTGGTCTGGGCCAGGAAATCGGCCTTCTCCGGCGCTTCCTCGTCGTCAAACTGCGACAGGGTGATTTCCATGGTCTGGGCAGAGCTGCGGGGCGGTTCCGGGGCGAAGGTAATGCCCAGCACGACGATGGCGTGAACCGCCAGCGCCATGAACAGGGTGAAGGAAAACCGGTCGAAATCGCTTACCTGAACTGCCATTACCTATCCTGATTCTGTGCCCGCATTACCGGTGCTGTTCAGCCCTGTGACAACCGGCGCTCCACGGCGTCCAGCAACATACCGGCAATATCGATGCCGAAGGCAGCGTCCAGTTCCCGGATGCAGGTGGGGCTGGTTACGTTGATTTCGGTGAGGTAGTCGCCAATCACATCCAGGCCCACAAACATCAGGCCCTTGGCCTTGATGACCGGTGCCACCCGGGCACAGATTTCACGATCCCTGGCGGTCAGTTCACGGCCCTCACCCCGGCCGCCGGCGGCCAGGTTGCCGCGATTCTCGCCTTGAGAAGGAATGCGCGCAAGGGCGTAGGGCACCGGCTCACCGTCAATCAGCAGGATGCGCTTGTCACCGTCGGTGATTTCCGGAATGAATTTCTGGGCCATGGCCTGGTGCGCGCCATAGTTGGTCAGGGTTTCGATGATCACACCCAGGTTGGCGTCGTTTTCTTTAACGCGGAAGATCGAGCGACCACCCATGCCGTCTACCGGCTTCATGATGATGTCGCCGTGCTCGGCATAGAAATCCCGGAAACGCTGGGAGGAGCGGGTCACGATCAGCGGCGGTGTCAGGTCTTCGAACTGGGTGGCAAACAGCTTCTCGTTGCAATCCCGCAACGTGGCGGCCGGATTGACCACCAGGGCACCCTGCTGTTCCGCCGCTTCCAGTATATAGGTGGCCATCAGGAACTCCCTGTCGACCGGGGGATCCTTGCGCATCAGGATCACATCCAGGTCGCCCAGTGCCGTGTCTTCAGCGGCACCGTAGCTGAACCAGTTTTCCGGATCGTTATGCACCGTCAGCTTGCGGGTATGGGCACGGGCCTGGCCACCGGCCAGGTACATATCCGGCAATTCCATGTACTCGATTTCCCAGCCCCGTTTCTGGGCCGCCAGCAACATGGCCAGTGAGCTGTCTTTCTTGAAATGGATATCCTCGATCGGATCCATCACGATCCCGAGCCGGATTGTCATAGAGTCTCCTGGAAAGTCGGTTGGGGAGCGGGAAGTTGCTCCGTCAAAAACACGAACCGGTATACAGAGCAAACCGGTGCAAGGTGCTATGCTGAAACCCTAGATGGTATTGTACCCGAGCCATAAATGCATCCGGATAAATCGCCACATCAATCCGTGACGCAGCGGGCAGAAGTACATTTGGTCACAAACTAATGCTTTTTATCCGGCCATCGATATTCTATAAATGTGCGGGGTTTATAGATCAACCTTAATGTTTGTGTTAAAAACCTCGTTCGAAAATAACGACAGTCGCTAGAGCGCAAGGCAGTTGGACAATGGATGACAACTTCGAGAACTTGAAGATCATGGTGATCGACGACAGCAAAACCATTCGTCGCACCGCAGAAACCCTTCTGAAAAAAGTCGGTTGTGAGGTCATCACTGCCACTGACGGCTTTGACGCTCTGGCCAAGATTGCCGATTCCCAGCCGGACATCATCTTTGTTGACATCATGATGCCCCGCCTGGACGGCTACCAGACCTGCGCACTGATCAAGAACAATTCCTCTTTCAAGAAGACGCCGGTAATCATGCTTTCGAGCAAGGACGGCCTGTTCGACAAGGCTAAAGGCCGCATCGTAGGCTCCGACCAGTATCTGACCAAACCCTTCAGCAAGGATGAGCTGCTCAACACCATCCGCCACTACATGCCGCAGGCGGAACAGTAAAACCTGCTGAACCCCCAGAACCATCGAGGAAACCATGGCCCGCATTCTGATTGTTGACGATTCGCCAACCGAAGTTAAGAAAATCTCCACCATCCTGGAAAAGCACAAGCACGAAGTGCTGACCGCCGACAACGGCGCCGACGGCGTAGCAAAGGCCCGCGCGGAAACTCCGGACCTGGTGCTGATGGACGTGGTCATGCCCGGCCTGAACGGCTTCCAGGCCACACGCCAGCTGACCCGCGCACCGGAAACCGCATCTATTCCGGTTGTGATCGTAACCACCAAGGATCAGGAAACTGACCGGGTGTGGGGAACCCGCCAGGGTGCCAAGGGTTACCTGGTCAAGCCAGTTAACGAAGACGACCTGATCAAGACAATCAACAGCCTGATTGCCTGATCCCTGACTTTGGAGTTCGCATGTCCGCCCAGGCCGCCCCTTTTGCTGTTCTGACGGATATCGCCCGGCGCAGCCGTTCCATGGCGGCCGGCCTGCCGGAGCAGGAAGAAGCCGTTGAACTGTGGAACGGTATCGGCTTCATCCTGGCCGGCGAGCACTACGTTGCCCCGATGGGGGAAGTCACAGAAATACTGCACGTGCCCCGGTTTACCCACATTCCGGGGGTCCGCCCGTTCCTGCTGGGTGCCGCCAACGTCCGGGGCCGGTTACTGCCGCTGGTTGACCTTGCCAACTTCTTCGACATCCCCCGCTCTTCACGGAATGCCCGTGAACGGCGGGTGCTGGTGGTTGAACAGGGCGATGTGTTCAGTGGCCTGGTGGTCGACACCGTGCTGGGTATGCAGTATTTCGCAAAAGACAGTTTCAGGGCCAGCACCAGCGGTGTGCCCGAAAACGTTCAGCCGTTTGTGAACGGCGGCTACGAACGTAACGACGAAATCTGGAAAGTATTCTCTGCCGCCACCCTGGTGGAAGACGAACGCTTTCTTGATGTTGCACAGTGGTAAGGGTGATGGCACTGGCAGGCACATCACCCTGTCCATCTGAAGCCCGCTACACCAAAATTGCCATTTCCAGAAGAAAGAGGCCGGGAGCCAGAAAATGAAAAACAGAGCCGGAAGACTCAGTACCGGACAGGGCGGCAACAAACTCGTTGCCGGCCTGATCGCAGCGCTGATTGCACTTACCGTCCTGCTCGTTGTGGTGCTGTTCATCATCAACAAGGACGGCCAGAACGATCAGCAATACATTGCCAACACTGCAGAAATGCGGGTGCTGTCCCAGGAGATTGCGAAGAACGCGACCGAGGCTGCCGGTGGTACCGCCGAAGCGTTCGACCAGTTGCGTCGCTCCCGGGACGAGTTCCAGCAACTCTGGACCAGTGTTACCGAAGGCAATCCGGAAACCGGCCTTCCGGCCAGTGAACTGGCACAACAGAGCGGTGTACAGCAGCACTGGAACAGTGTTCGCGAAAACGCTGACAGCATCCTGTCTACCCGGGAAGCGGTACTGGGCCTGCACGAAGTAGCCCGCACCCTGAACGAAACCATCCCGCAGCTGCAGGTGGAATACGACGATATCGTTCAGATCCTGCTGGATAACGGCGCACCCGCCGAGCAGATCTCCCTGGCCCAGCGCCAGTCCCTGCTGGCCGAGCGTATTGTCCGCTCCGTTAACAACGTACTGTCCGGTGACGAAGACGCGGTTATCGCCGCCGACCGTTTCGGCCGCGACGCCAGCCTGTTCGGCCGGGTACTCGAAGGCCAGCTCAACGGTAACCCGGCCATGGGTATCAGCCGGGTAGCCGATGAAGACGCCATCTACGGCCTGGAAGCGGTTGACGAGCTGTTCGAATTCGTTTCCCAGAACGTTGACGCGATTCTTGAAGCCTCTCCCGACCTCTTCAAGGTTCGTACCGCTGCCAGCGACATCTTCCAGAACTCCGAAATCCTGCTGGCCGAGCTGTCGGTACTGGCTGACGGCTTTGGCTCCCAGTCCGGCTCCCGCCTGGTCAGCCCCACCCTGGCCTTCTTCATCCTGGCGGCCATGGTAGCGATTGTAGTGTTCATCGGCCTGGCCCTGTACCGCGATGCCCAGTCCCGACTGGCCACCACCCAGGAACAGAACGAGCAGAACCAGAACGCGATCCTGCGACTGCTGGACGAACTGGCCGACCTGGCCGATGGTGACCTGACCACCGAGGCCACGGTAACCGAGGACTTCACTGGTGCTATCGCCGACTCCATCAACTACGCGATCGACCAGATGCGCGGACTGGTGCAGGCCATCCGGGGTACTGCCGTACGGGTAGCCGGTGCGGCCCAGGAAACCCAGGCCACAGCCATGCACCTGGCGGATGCTTCCGAGCACCAGGCCCAGGAAATTGCCGGCGCCTCTGCCGCGGTTAACGAGATGGCGGTGTCCATCGACCAGGTATCTTCCAACGCCGCGGAATCCTCAGCGGTTGCGGAGCGGTCGGTTGCGATCGCCAAGAAAGGCGCGGAAGTGGTACAGAACACCATCCGCGGTATGGACAACATCCGGGAGCAGATCCAGGAGACCTCCAAGCGGATCAAGCGTCTGGGTGAATCCTCCCAGGAAATCGGTGACATCGTATCCCTGATCAACGACATCGCCGACCAGACCAACATCCTGTCCCTGAACGCGGCGATCCAGGCCTCCATGGCCGGTGACGCGGGCCGGGGCTTCGCGGTGGTTGCGGACGAAGTTCAGCGCCTTGCGGAACGTTCCTCTGCAGCAACCAAGCAGATTGAAGCGCTGGTTAAGACGATCCAGTCTGACACCAACGAAGCGGTTATCTCCATGGAACACACCACCGCCGAGGTGGTCCGTGGTGCCCGTCTGGCCCAGGACGCGGGTATCGCCCTCGAGGAAATCGAGAACGTATCCATGTCCCTGGCGGAGCTGATCCAGAACATCTCCAACGCGGCACGCCAGCAATCGTCCTCTGCGGCGCACATTTCCAACACGATGAACGTTATCCAGGAAATCACCTCGCAGACCTCCTCCGGTACCAACGCCACGGCGAAGTCTATCGGTAACCTGGCTGAAATGGCGTCCGAGCTGCGGTCCTCCGTTGCCGGCTTCACCCTGCCGGATGAAGACCAGGCCGACCAGGAACAAGAGCAGGACAACGATATCCCGGTGGTCAGCTGATCACCGGCCCGGGGCAGATAACGGTTTATGGCTCAGATGCATAACCAGCTGTCAGCCGCCGAAGGGATCTGGGCACTGCGCCGGCTTCCGGATATGGACCAGGCGCAGTTCAACCAGTGGCAGACCCTGCTGGAACACCGTACCGGCATGACCCTGACGGCCGACCGCCGCTCCTTCCTGGAAACCAACCTGGGAATCCGGATGCGGGAAATCGGCTGCAGCAGCTACCAGGCCTACTACGAGAAAATCGTATCCGGCCCGGATGCCATCAGGGAATGGGCCACACTGGTGGACCGCCTGACCGTGCAGGAAACCCGGTTTTTCCGGGATGCCGATGCCTTCCGGCTGGTGGCCGATTACGTACTGACCCGGCCCCGGGAGCAACTGAGAAAGCGTGCGCTGGAAGCCTGGAGTGTTGGCTGCTCCACCGGCGAAGAGCCCTACACCCTGGCGATGATTCTGAACGAATGCATGAACCAGCTGGCTCTGCAGCCCCTGTTCGGGGTAACCGGTTCGGACATCAGCCAGCCGGCCATCGAGAAGGCCAGGCTGGGCCAGTACAGCGCCCGCAAGTTGCTGGGTATGGATGAAGACCTGAAAGCCAGGTACTTCCGCCCTGCCGAAAGGAACACCGTAGAAATCGTGAACAGCATCCGTGAACGGGTGTGTTTTACCAGGCTCAACGTAATGGATCTGGGCAAGGCACCCATGCACGGCATGAACATTATCTTCTGCCAGAACCTGCTGATTTATTTCCGCCGCTGGCGTCGGCGGGACATTGTGAAAAGGCTAGCAGAGCGTCTGGCACCGGGGGGCTTAGTGGTGCTTGGCCAGGGTGAACTGACCGATTGGCAGCCACCGGGCCTGCAGAGGGTTCCCTCGGAACATGTACTGGCGTGGATCAAGCGCCAGCCCGACGAAGAATAACCGGAGTGGTTATGGGCAATCACCATGACAGTATCGCCCTCGACTGGGTTCGGGGCGAAATACAGGACACGCTGACTCAAGGCCAGCATGCACTGGAAGCGTACGTCGAGAATCGCGACGACACCGCACGCCTGCGCTTCTGCCTGAACTACCTCCACCAGGTACACGGTACCCTGCAAATGGTGGAACTCTACGGTGCAGCCCTGCTCACCGAAGAGATGGAGAAACTGACCCAGGCCATTCTGAACGAATCCGTCACCAGCGTTGACGATGCCGTTGAAGTACTGATGCAGGCCATCCTGCAGCTGCCGCAATACCTGGAACACCTGGACAGCAGCCAGGACGATTTCCCGATGGTGCTGCTGCCCCTGCTGAACGACCTCCGGGCTGCCCGGGGCGATTCCCTGCTGTCTGATACCTCACTGTTCAAGCCTGACCTGACCCCCTCGCAGCTGCAGGTCAGCGCCGCTGTTTCAGAACGCCTGCAGGATCCCAAGGTTCTCGGCCACCTGCGCAAACTGCGCCAGATGTACCAGTTTGCCCTGGCCGGCGTAGTGCGCGAGGAAAGTCTGTCTGCCCACTTAAACTACATGCAGAAGGTGCTCCAGCGCCTGATCCGCCTGTGCCAGAAAACCCCGAGGGGTGAGCTCTACAAAGCTGCCAGCGGCTTTATCGAAACACTCCAGGGCGGCGCCAACCCGGTCAACACTGCGGTCAAATCCCTGTTGCGGGAGCTGGACGCGGAAATCCGCAGGCTCACCGACGAACACAGCAGCATCCTGCAACAGCCGGTACCCGAAGCCCTGTTCAAGCACCTGCTGTACTACGTCGCCCGCGCCCGGGACCTGGACATGCCTCAGGTCAGCGCCCTGCGCCAGGCCTACCAGCTGGATGATGCCCTGCCGTCGGACAGCGATGTCGACGCCGCCCGCACCCGGGTTTCCGGCCCGGGCCGGGACGCCATCCATTCGGTGGTGAGTGCGCTGAACGAAGAACTGGCTCGCCTGAAAGACCAGCTGGACCTGTTTGTCCGGGCCGAACTGCGCCAGAACGACGAGCTGGAAGAACTGCTGCCGGGTATGCGCCAGGTAGCCAACACCCTGGCAGTGATCGGCCTGGGCATTCCGCGCAAAGTGGTTACTGACCAGATCGAACTGGTGGAAAAGCTCAGCACCCAGAGCGACACCGTTGACGACGGCACCCTGATGGATATCGCCGGTGCGCTGCTCTACGTCGAGGCCAGCCTGGCCGGACTGGACAGCGATCGCCACGAACCGGCAGCCACCGGCGACAACGAATTCCACCTTGGCTCCCAGGAACTGGGCGAGGCTAACGAAGCGCTGATCCGGGAATCCCGCAACACCCTGGAACAGGTCAAATCCTCGATTGTGAACTTTATCGCTTCCCAGTGGGATACCCGGGAAGTGGAACACGTTCCTGAGTTGCTGCACAGCATCCGCGGCGGCCTGTCGCTGGTGCCGCTGGAGCGTGTCGCCGACATGCTGGCCTCCGCCGAACGCTACGTAACCGACGTTCTGCTCAACGGCAAACAGGTGCCGGACTGGAAACAGCTCGACACCCTGGCCGATGCGGTAACCAGCATTGAATACTACCTGGAGCGCCTGGCCGACGGCATCACCGAGAACGACGCTATCCTGCGCGTTGCCGAAGACAGCCTGGCCAGCCTGGGCTTCCCGGTCGGCCAGGAACCCACCTGGCAGCACGCCGGAGAGGAACTCCAGCCGGACGAACTGCCGGTACTGGAGACCGGGGCGGCCGTCGAAGAGCCAGTCCAGGAAGCCAAGACCTCCGACCAGGACCTGGTCGACGACGAAATCCTTGGCATCTTCGTCGAAGAAGCCGAGGAAGTGCTGCAGACCATCCACGAGCATTACCCCCGTCTGCGCCAGAATTACGACGACCGCGATGCCCTGACCGAAGTGCGCCGGGCGTTCCACACCCTCAAGGGCAGTGGCCGCATGGTGGGAGCCACCTCCATTGGCGAGCTGGCCTGGTCTGTGGAAAACATGCTGAACCGGGTGATCGACCAGACCCTCAAGCTCAATGACGACACCTTCGCCCTGATCGACGAGGTCAACGCACGCATTCCGTCCCTGATCCAGGAATTCCGCCGGGGTGATTACACCGGCGATGTTGATGGCCTGATCAGCCGGGCCGAAGCCCTGGCCACCACCCGCCGTACCGAAACCGGCACCGCAGAAACGGAAGCGACCGAGACCGTCACTGAGGCCCCGGCCCCGGCCGCAGTTCTGGAACCCGAAGCAGAACCGGAACTGGCCCAGCCGGAGAGCACCGGCGAAACAGAGGCGGATGCCGACGACCTGATCGACGACGAAATCCTCGAGATCTTCGTTGAAGAAGCCGGCGAAGTTCTGGATACCATTCGCGAATACCTGCCGATGCTGCTGCGCCAGCACGACGATCGCAGTGCCCTGACCGAAGTACGCAGGGCCTTCCACACCCTCAAAGGCAGCGGCCGCATGGTTGGCGCCAGTGTGATCGGCGAACTGGCCTGGTCTGTGGAAAACATGCTGAACCGGGTCATTGATGGCAGCATCTTCATGACCGAAGACGTGGCCAGCCTGCTGCAGGATGTCACCGATGCCGTGCCCGGCCTGGTTTCCGACTTCGAGAACCGCCGCCCGGCAGCGTTGGATACCTCGGCCCTTGAAGCCCGCGCCAATGCCCTGGCCAACGGAGAGATCCCGGACGCCAGCACCATGCCGGCAGCCGACTCCGAATCACTGACTGAACCTGAAACCGTTGGCGTCCAGGAAACCGACAGCGACGCTGAAGCCGCTGACTACGACGACGATGAAGACGCCGTTGATCCGATCCTGCTGGAAATTTTCGAGAACGAAACCGAAACCCACCTGCAGACCATCAACGACTACCTGGCAACCGCCGGCGACAAGGCCACCGTCAGCTACACCGACGATCTGTCCCGGGCCCTGCACACCCTCAAAGGCAGCGCGAACACGGCTGGCATTGCCCCCATCGCCGCCGTCATCACCCCGCTGGAACGCTTTGTTAAGGAATCCCGTGCCCAGAACAAGCGGGCAGACCGTGATGTACTGGAACTGATTGCCGATGCCAAGGAGTTCCTGACCCGCGGCCTGGCCCAGCTCCGGGATAACCCGCAGGCAGACCTCGAAGGTACCGAAGACTACCTGGCCCGCCTGGAGCAGGTGTACCAGCGTACCCTGCAGTCCTCCGATCCGGCCGATGAACTGCAACCGGACACCCGGGCACCGTCCCAGCTGGTACAGCTGTTCCTGAACGAGGGCCTGGACATTGTGCTGGATGCCGAGAGCATCCTGGATGAATGGTCCCGCCACCCGGACCAGCGGCAGTCTGTGGAGATCCTGCAGAAAGAGCTGGAACAACTGGCTGCCGGCGCCGCAGAAGCCGGCCTGGTGGATGTTACCGAACTGGCCGCTGCGCTGAACCAGGCCTACAGCACAGTATCCGAAAAGCAGCTGGAGCCGGATGATACCTTCTTCGGCACCCTGCGCGCCGGCCATGAGCAACTGATCAACCTGATGGACCAGGTCGCCGCCGGCCTGGCCACCGAGAGCAATGACGACCTGATCGACGAACTCTACGCCCTCGCGAACCGGGCAGACGAGAGCGAGCTGGAGCAGGAATTCGAGCAGCAGTTCTCCGGCGATCTCGACGAAATCGACCTGAGCCTGGAATTCGACGAACTCGGCCAGCCCGACGAGCAACCGGAACCCGAGTCGCCTGGCGAAGGCTGGCTGAGCGAAGAACCTGCGTTCGAAACTGAAGCTTCCACCGACGAAGACAGCGAACTGGACGACGAGCTGGCCGCCATCTTCCTGGAAGAAGCGCGGGACCTGGTCGACAGCACCGCAACCTCGCTGCAGACCTGGAGCGAAGACACCGGCAACCTGGATACCCTGCACCTGTTGCAGCGCGACCTTCACACCCTCAAGGGCGGCGCCCGCCTGGCCGGCATTGCGCCCGTCGGCGACCTGTCCCACGAACTGGAAACCCTGTTCGAAGGCCTGACCGAGCAACGCTTTGCCGTCAGCGATTCGTTGTCTGACCTGCTGTTCCGGTGCCATGACCGGTTGGCCAACATGGTCGACACCCTGGAAGCCGGCAACCAGCCCGAAGCAGCCCCGGACCTGATTTCCGATATCCACGCCTGGATCGACGGCGCCCGGGATGGCGGAGCCAGCACCGAACCGGCAACCGACTTTGATGACGACATTCTGGCCCGGGCCGAAGCCGAGTTCGATGCGGACAGCGAAGAGGAAGCCACAGACAGCGCCGATGAGGATGCCCTGGCTGGCCTGTCGGACCTTGACCCGGAACTGACCGGCATCTTCCTGGAAGAAGCCTACGACCTGATCAACTCCACCGGCAGTGCCCTGCACACCTGGAGCGAAGATCCGTCGAACCAGGCCGTGGCCGCAGAACTGCAGCGCGATGTACACACCCTGAAGGGTGGCGCACGGATGGCCGGCGTCGACGCCATTGGCGACCTGACCCACGTTCTGGAAGACCTGTTCGAGAAAGTGGCCGAGGGCCAGCTGGCCGCCAGCAACGACATGACCGACCTGCTGTTTGCCTGCCATGACCGCCTGGCACAAATGGTGGAACAGGTTGCCACCCAGAAGCCCTGCCCGCCGGCCAACGACCTGGTTCAGCAGGTAGAAGCGATTCTCCGCGGTGAAACACCGGCACCGGCCAGCGAAGGGCAGGAACCGGCACAAGACCTTACCGAAGACACAGCGGATGACACCGGCTGGATGCCAGACACCGGGCTTGAGGCTGACGAAGACCTCACCGAAGCCTTCGAAGCCATGGGCGGTGACGACCTGGCCGGCATCTTCCTGGATGAAGGCCTGGAAATCCACGAAGCCATTACCGAGTGCCTGGACCAGTGGCGCGAAGATCCGGACGAACTGACCGTTCTGACCCGCCTGCAGCAGGAGCTGCACACCCTCAAGGGTGGTGCCCGGTTGTCCGATATCGACCCGGTGGCCGACCTTGCCGAAGCCTGGTCTGACAGCCTTGAACCCCTGCTCTCCGGCGGCAACAACCAACAGGCGTTGCTGGCGCTCAGCGATCAGGGTGCCGCCAGCCTCAAGGGCATGCTCGACAGCCTGGAAGACGGCCATAAACCGGCCGCCGCCAGCGATCTGATCGAAGCCTTCCGCAGTGTTCAGGCCGAACAGGGCGAACAAGCCACAGCCACGGCAGAACCGGCCGCTGACGAAGCCGATGCGGTTGACCCGGAAGTGCTGGAAATCTTCCTGGAAGAAGCCGGCGAGATCATGGACCAGCTCGAGCAGGTGCTCGATGACTGGCGCAAAGACCCGAGCAACCACCAGTACAACCAGGAAGCCCAGCGGGCCCTGCATACCCTCAAAGGTGGCGCCCGCCTGTCCCAGCTGAGCGTACTGGGCGACAAGGCCCATGCCTTGGAGACCCGGTTGATCGACCTGGGCGGCAATGCACCGGGCGACAGCCAGTGGCAGGAGATCACCCGGGACCACGACGCCATCATCGAGCTGGTCTCCGACGTTCGCCGGCGCTTTGCCGACGGTAGCCCGGTGGTCCAGCCGGAGCAGCCCGCGGAAGACGCACCCGAACACGAGCAGCCCGAACCGCAGGCCGCCGAGCAGGAAACCTCGGTGCCCGAAGCCCCGAAATCGACAGCGCCCGCCAAGCCGGCCCAGGCTCCGGCCAAGGCCCGCAATAAAGCAGCGGAAGCCCAGCGTGCTGCCCAGGAAACCATCCGGGTATCGGCACCGTTGCTGGACGAGCTGGTTAACCTGGCCGGTGAAACCAGTATTACCCGTGGCCGCCTGGAACAGCAGACCAGCGACTTCGGTCACACCCTTGAGGAAATGGCCGCAACCATCGAGCGTCTGCGCGAACAGCTGCGCCGGATGGATATCGAAACCGAAGCCCAGATCCTGTTCCGTGCCGAGCAGGAACACGGCCCGGATTACGGCGACGACTTCGACCCGCTGGAAATGGACCGCTACTCCTCGATCCAGCAGTTGTCACGGGCACTGAGCGAGTCGTCTTCTGACCTTGCAGACCTGCGTGAAACCCTGTCTGACCGGGTACGGGATACCGAAACCCTGCTGGTTCAGCAGTCCCGGATCAACACGGAACTCCAGGAAGGTCTGATGAAGACCCGGATGATTCCGTTTGCCTCCATGGTGCCGAGACTGCGCCGGATTGTGCGCCAGATCAGCAACGAACTGGGCAAGAAGGTCAACTTCGACGTGCGCAACGCCGAGGGTGAAATGGACCGCAACATCCTTGAGCGCATGATTGCGCCGCTGGAACACATGCTGCGGAACGCCCTCGACCACGGCATTGAAAGCCCCGAAGACCGGGCCCGTGCCGGCAAGCCGGAAACCGGTGAAGTGGTGCTCTCGCTGACCCGTGAAGGCGGCGACGTGGTACTGCGTATGATCGACGACGGCAAAGGCATTCCCGCCGAAGTGATCCGTGACAAGGCCATTCGCCAGGGCCTGCTGCGGGCCGACGAAGACCTTACCGAACGGGAAGTCCTGCAGTTCATCCTGCAGCCCGGCTTCTCTACCGCCCAGCAGGTGACCCAGATTTCCGGCCGGGGTGTGGGTATGGACGTGGTATCCAGCGAAATCAAACAGCTCGGCGGCAGCCTGGATATCGATTCGGCCCTGGGGCGTGGCACCACCTTCACGGTGCGACTGCCATTTACCGTATCGGTTAACCGGGCCCTGATGGTCGCGACCGGGGAAGACTTCTACGCCATCCCGCTTAACACCATCGAAGGTATCGTACGGGTCAGCACCTACGAGCTGGAAGAGTACTACAAGCCGGATGCACCGCTGTACGAATACGCCGGCCAGGAATATCGCCTGCAGTACCTGGGCAGCCTGCTGAACAGTGACCACCAGCCCAAGCTGCAAGGCCAGGCCCTGCCGCTGCCGGTGATCCTGGTGCGGGGTGCCGAGCAGCCACTGGCCCTGCAGGTTGACCACCTGATGGGCAGCCGGGAAATCGTGGTTAAGTCTCTCGGCCCGCAGTTCAGCTCGGTTCGTGGCGTTTCCGGTGCCACCATTCTGGGTGACGGTAACGTGGTGGTGATTCTTGACCTGCCGGCCATGCTCCGTTCTGACATCCTGTCTGATCGCCAGCGCCTGGCTAACCTGGACAAGGCCCGCGAAGCCGGCCGCTACGAAGACCAGACCACCACGGTTATGGTGGTGGACGACTCGGTTACCGTACGGAAGGTTACTTCCCGACTGCTGGAACGCAACGGCATGGAGGTTATCCTCGCGAAGGACGGCCTGGATGCGGTGGCCCAGCTGCAGGACCATCGTCCGGACATTATCCTGCTGGATATCGAAATGCCCCGGATGGACGGTTTCGAAGTGGCCAGCTTTGTGCGCCACGACGAAAACCTGAAAGAGACGCCCATCTGTATGATTACCTCCCGGACCGGCGAGAAACACCGGGAACGGGCACTGGCCATCGGCGTCAACGAATATCTGGGCAAGCCGTTCCAGGAAGCCGAGCTGCTTGAAACCATCAAACGACTGACCGGGAACGGGTAATGACCGGCCATGACGGCCGGCCCGGCATCGGCATTGTGTCCGATGTGGTGTTGCAGCGGCACCGGTTGCAGGTGGCTGCCGGCAAGTTCGGCCTTGAGGTCAGCTTTTCCGGCGGCCCCGACCGTCTGATGGATTATCCGGGGTTTCCCGATGCCGCCCTGTGGCTGGTAACCCTGGAAGACGAAGCCGACCACCCAGCGCTGTTCGAACACCTGCTGGAGCACACCGATGCCCCGGTTCTGTTCGGGATGGACCAGGCTCCAAAGCCCGGCACCAAGGACTATGTGCGCTGGGAAAGGCGGCTGCTCAACAAGCTGGAAAAGCAGCTGGGGCACCTGGAGAAACTGGACTCCGCCAACGACATCGAAGAGCTGGAAGTCCACGCCCGGCCATCACCCGAGGCACCACAACTGCCCCAGTGGATAACCCCGGCAGCTCCGGGTTCGGTAGCCGAGGAAATCTGGGTTCTGGGCGCTTCGCTGGGCGGTCCCGCTGCGGTGAAAACCTTTCTGGACCACCTGCCGGCCGGCCTGCCGGTTGGCTTTGTCTACGCCCAGCATATTGATGACAACTTTACCGGCGTGCTGACCCGGGTACTGGGCCGCCATGCCCACTACCAGCTGAAGCGGGCGGAGGAAGGCTACAAGGTTCGCAACGGCGATGTGGTACTGATGCCGGTAGAACAGGAGTGGTCGTTCGCAGACGACGGCAGCCTGACCGCCACCGGCAAGCCCTGGCCCGGCCCCTATGGCCCGTCTATCGACCAGGTGCTGCTGAACGTGGCCGACCACTTCCGCGAGCACTGCCACGCGATTCTGTTCTCCGGGATGGGCAACGACGGCGCCATCGCCGCACCGCTGCTGAAGAAACGGGGCAGCCGGATCTGGGTCCAGGACAGTGCCAGCTGTGGCAACAGTTCGATGCCCGAGTCTGTCGCTGCCACCGGCTGCACCAGCTTCTGCGGCACACCGGACCAGCTCGCCGGCGAACTGATCAAAACCATTGAGAACCATTGCCTGCTCAAGGGCCGGCAAAAACGGGATTCTGCCTGAGGACACACAATGAACGAAAACAGCCAAACGCTTCCCTGCGTCATGATCCCTGTCTGTGACCGGCACCTGCTTCTGCCCAACGTGTCCATCGCCGAGGTAGTGGATTTCAACAGCACAGACGCCGGCGCCAGCACCCCGGACTGGCTGGTGGGTTTTCTGGACTGGCGCGGACTGACCTTGCCGGTCATCTCCTACGATGCCGCCAATGGCGGATCGCTCACGGTTCCGGGCGATAACCGGGGCCGTATCATTGTGCTCAATACCATTGGCCCGGACCACAACAAAGCGCCGTTCATGGCCCTGGTGACCCAGGGCATTCCGAGCCAGGCCCGCCTGGATGAAAGCCAGCTGCGCAAGCTGGACGGAGAGACCGGCCCTGCCGACCTGATGCTGGTAGACGTAGAAGGCGAAGCGGCCTGGATTCCCAACCTGGAATACCTGGAATCCCTGGCGGTGCAGGCCGGGAACTGATTCCATCCCGGGCCATGGCAGCCAATCCTGCAAATGTTATAATGTTGCAAACTTTGCAGGACACGGACCATGCCCGAACGCGCGCTCCCCTACCGCCCCCACAACCATGATGCCTGCGTCAGCCACGCCCTGGCCGACGCCCGCACCATTTGCCGGCAACAGAATGCCCGCCTGACGGCCATCCGTGAGCGGGTGCTGGAACTGATCTGGCAGTCCCACAAACCGCTGGGCGCCTACGATATCCTGGCCCGACTGGGCGAAGAGGGCCACAACGCCGCGCCACCGACCGTGTACCGGGCCCTGGATTTCCTGCAGCAGTACGGGCTGGTACACAGGATTGCCTCCCTGAACGCCTTTATCGGCTGCCCCCATGCCGGCGAACACCATCGTGGCACCTTCCTGATCTGCCGCCAGTGCGGCAATGTGCTGGAACTGGATGCGCCGACGGTCAGCGAATCGATTGAAGCCGCAGCCCGGGCCGAAGGTTTCCGGCCCGACGACATCACCCTGGAAATTTCCGGCCTGTGCCCCCGTTGCCAGGGAGCAGAAGCCCATGACTGAGGCGCTGGCGAACCTGGAGGGCGTTACCGTTCAGTTTGATGACCGGCTGGTGGTCAACCGGGTCAGCCTGACCGTGCACCGGGGCGACATCATCACCATCATCGGCCCCAACGGAGCCGGCAAAACCACCCTGATTAAAACCGTCCTCGGCCTGCAGCGGGCCACCAGCGGCAAGGTATCACGGGCCCCGGGGCTGGTCATCGGCTATGTGCCCCAGCACCTGACCCTGGAAGCCACCCTGCCCCTGAGCGTGCGCCGTTTCATGCTGCTCAGCGGCAAGCCGCTGGCAGAGTGCGAGGTGGCGCTGGCCCGGACCGGGGTAAGCCATTTGCTGGAGGCCTCTGTGCATCACCTGTCTGGTGGCGAAAAACAGCGCTTACTGCTGGCCCGGGCGCTGGTGCGCAAACCGGACCTGCTGGTACTGGACGAACCCGCCCAGGGCGTGGACATCAACGGCCAGGCCGCACTGTACGAACTGATCCGGGAGCTGCGGGACGAACTGCACTGCGGTGTCATCATGATCTCCCACGATTTGCACCTGGTGATGGCTGCCACCGACAAGGTGATCTGCCTGAACCAGCACGTCTGCTGCAGCGGCTATCCGGCGGATATTTCCCACGACCCGGCCTTTATCGAAACCTTCGGCCACCAGGTAGCGGAATCGCTGGCGGTGTATCACCACCACCATAACCAGCAACATAACCTGCACGGCGACGTTGTTGCCGGCACCGGCCATCAGGGAGCCTGTAACCATGAGCATCATTGATGCGGTGCTGGGCGATTTCTTCTGGCGAGCCCTGATCGGCGGCCTGGGGGTGGCACTGGTGGCCGGGCCGTTGGGCTGTTTTGTGGTCTGGCGCCGGCTGGCCTATTTCGGCGACACCCTGGCCCACTCCGCCCTGCTGGGCATTGCCCTGAGCTTTCTGATCAGCGTACCGCTCAACCTGGCGGTGATCATCACCTGCGTAGTGATCGCCCTGGCGCTGGTGCTGTTGTCCCGTACCCGGGCCCTGTCTACCGACACCCTGCTGGGCATCCTGGCGCACTCGGCCCTGGCCATCGGCCTGGTTACCCTCAGCTTTATGCCGGAAGTACGGGTAGACCTCACCGGCCTGCTGTTTGGTGATCTGCTGGCCATGAGCCGCCAGGACCTGCTGTGGATCTACGGCGGCGCGGCGGTGGTACTGACCCTGCTGGCCGTGCTCTGGCGCGGGTTGCTGATGAGTACCATCCACGAAGAACTGGCGCGGGTGGAAGGTGTTCCGGTGGAGCGCCTGCGGCTGGCACTGATGCTGATGTTCTCGCTGGTGATTGCGGTCGCCATGAAGATTGTCGGGGTGCTGCTGATTACCGCCCTGCTGGTTATCCCGGCGGCAACCGCCCGGCGGCTGGCGAGAAACCCCGAGCATATGATGGCGCTGGCCGTGGTGTTTGGCTTCATTGCGGTTGCCGGCGGGTTAAGTATGTCCTGGTACCTGGACTCCCCCGCCGGCCCGTCGGTGGTGGTTACCGCCTTCCTGAGCTTCCTGCTGGTTTACGGAGCGGCCCGCAAGAACAGCCACTGAGCCACCCGCCGGTCAAAGCGGCTGGAGCCGGTCCATCAGGCGGCCGGTTTCCAGCAGTTCAAGGAACTCGTCACCCAGCCGGTCGCTCTCGGCGATGGCCTTGCGCCAGTCCCGTTCACGACCTTCGTCATCGCCCAGGTATTTCTCGAAATCCTTGCGGTCCGGCAGCTTGCGGTTCGGCAGGCTGTCCAGGTATTCCCGGGACGGTGACACCAGCAGCACATCCTGCAGCCGGGTCGCGTCACCCCGGCGCCAGGGCAGGGTCTTGTCGAACCAGCCGGGCACCACCTTGTCGGTAAAGTGCGGGTAGAGAATCACCCCGGGCTGCTCGTAGGGCAGGTCCAGGTGGTAATCCAGCAGCCCGCCATCCCGATACACCCCCTCCGGCGCACCCGGAATATTGCGGACACCGGACATCACCAGCGGAATAGACGCGGAGGCCAGCAACGCCGGCAGCAGGTTTTCCCGGGTCAGGGGCACTTCGTGGCTGGGAAAATCCACCAGTTTCGACACCGGTGCCCGTACCCGGCCATCGTGCAGAATGCCCCGTTCCATATAACGGCCCAGGTGCCGGCGGCTTACCATATTGGCACTGATGGCACTCATCAGCCCCAGGCCTAGCCGGCCCCGGGTGTCGTGCTCCAGAAAGCCCCGGCTGCGCACCACCACTACATTCAGGCGGTACCAGGGATGGTTGAGCAGGTAGTCCTCACGACCACCCAGCAACTCCTCCAGGAACAGGATGCTCTTGCGGGTCACTTCCGCCGCACTGACGCCCTTGGCAAAGCGCTGGCTGGTGTAAAGCTCCGCCAGCTTTGCCAGCTGGGCCCGGGGGTCGTCGGAGGAGGCCACCGCCGCAAAGCGCCAGCTACCGATCGACGAGCCGATCAGCGCCCGTTCCTGTTCCACCCGGGGCAGCCAGTCGCCAAAGATCGCTTTATCCAGGCCGCTGAGGCCCAGGGCTTTCGGGCCACCGGCAGCACCGGGAATAACGTGTACGTCTTCCGGCCCCAGCGGCTTTTGCTGCAACCGGTTCAGTGCCCGCCGTCCAACGCGAATGGTCAACGCCGGCTGTTTGATATGTATTGCCGTCATTCTGTTGTTCCTCTGGAAGTGCGGGGAGTTTAACGAACCCGGGCTGCAGCAGCCAAGAAAACCGGCTTTTTCCTTGGCACGCCGGATCTGCGTGCTAGACTCGATCGAAAACCTTCCAAGGAAGCAGGACTGCAGCAGGAGCAAGCGGTGAATCAATCTGCCCCGCCGGGGACGGCAACCACCAACCCTACCCTGGCGGTACTGGGTTTTCGACGGCAGCTGGTGTACCACCTGCATTTCTGGGCCTTTATTGCCGTTGCCCCGCTGGTGATGGTGCAGTGGCAGCACGGCAATTTGTTGCTGTCGGCCCTACTGGTCTTCTTCTGCGCCAATGCCGCACTGGTCCTGCTGTTTTTGCGGTTTCGCAACACCTACTTTCTGAAAGGCCGGCTGTTCCCCCTGCTGGCTGTCGTCTGCGCGGCCTACTCCACGGCCATCAACGGCCACGCCGGCCTGTACTGGGCCTATCCGGCGGCCATCGCCCTGTTCTTCCTGCTCCCCATCAAGGAAGCTATCGTCTGCAACGTCATTTTTGTCGCAGTTATGGCGGTGGTGTCGTTCCTGCAGTTCCCCGAGGCGGACTTCTGGCGCATTACCTTTTCACTCGGGCTCAGCTGCCTGTTTGCCATGATCTTTGCCTGGCTGGTGGGGCGTCTGCAGCAGGAACTGACCCGGTTGGCCACCACCGATCCACTCACCGGCTGCCTGAACCGCTCGCAACTGGCCGATGTGCTGAACAGCCAGATCCAGATGCGGGAACGCTATGAACGGGTATCCAGCCTGGTGCTGATCGACCTGGACTATTTCAAGAACATCAACGACCAGTGGGGCCACCTGGCCGGCGACCGGGTACTGAAGGAGATGGCCGGCCGGGTGCGCAAACGGTTGCGACAGAACGACCAGCTGTTCCGCATCGGCGGCGAAGAATTCATGGTGGTGCTGCCGGAAACCCGACAGAAAGACGCCCATACCCTGGCCCAGCAATTACTGACCAGTATCAGCGCCCGGCCATTTCTGGACGACATCCGGGTAACCGCCAGCGCCAGCATTGCCGAAGTCGAACGGGGTGAAACCTGGTCTGTGTGGCTCAACCGCGCCGACCAGGCGCTGTATGAAGCCAAGGCCCGGGGCCGCAACCAGGTGGTGCTGGCGCCAGCCAACCGACAGCCCCCGGTGCAGCCAGAGCCATGGCAGCGGTCACCGACACCGTTGCAACCGGTCAGCTCAGGGCCGGCTGCTTCCGGAACGCCCGATACGCCGTAAACACATCCCAGGGCTGCTCGAAGTGGGGGTAATGGCCCACATTTCTCAGGGTGACCACATCTGCATCGGTAATCAGTTCCCGATAACGCCGAACCATACCGGCACCAGACACCGGATCCGCCGTGCCCGAGATCAGCCGCATCGGCTGGCGGGCATTCTGCAGTGCGCCCACCCAGCGGTTGCGGTGGCACCGCCGCTCCTCCATAAAATGAATCAGCTCATGCAGGATGCCGCGACCGTTGTTGTAGGTCAGCAGGTGCCAGAATTCGTCCATCTCCTGCTGACCCGGAGGATTGCGGGAGCCGAACAGCCGGCAGAAGTTGCGCTCGAACATGCTGCGGGTCAGGCCCCGGCTGATCAGTCCGCCTAAAGGGCTGCCCAATACGCGCTGGATTAACAGGGGATTGTGCACTTCCGGGAAGATGCCGCCGTTCAGCAGGCACAGGCTGTCGACGGTAAAGCCAAGGCCGCCTTCCTGGTCCCGGGCCAACAGTTCCTGGGCCACGGTGGAACCGTAATCATGGGCCAGCAGGTGAATGCCGGGCAGGCCCAGGCCTTCTATCCAGCCCTGAACCAGGTCTGCCTGGTCTTCAATGCTGTAGCGGTAGTTGCGGGGCTTGTCGGAAAACCCGAAACCCAGCATATCCACGGTCAGCAGGTTGTAGTGCCGGGCCAGCATCGGCCACACCCGGCTCCAGTCCCAGCTGGCGGTCGGAAAACCGTGCAGCAACACCAGCGGCTCGCCCTGGCCGGCCATGCGGCTGAATATGGCGTGGCCGCCGTAGCTGAACCATTTGCCGGCCTGCTGCCAGCCATCCAGGGTCGATATGTCCTGTTTACCGGCGGCGGAAACGCCAGCCCCGGTCGTAAGCTGTTCCATGGCAGATCCCTGACACATTCCAAGCTTGTCACTTTAGATGAAAGCGCCAGCAACGGCCATAGCCCGGCCGGCACCGCACTGGTCTGTTCCGGCTGAGGTATCGTAAAGCATGGAGATACGGCCCGAATTCCCTTAAGCTTTGGCCCTTGTTAGGCACAGACTACCGGAAACCATTATGACTCTACCCCTCGATGACCTGGCCGGTCATTATTACTCCATCCTTGACGGCCTGGGCGAGAACCCCGAACGCGAAGGCCTGAAAGACACACCCATGCGTGCCGCCAAGGCCATGCAGTTCCTGACCCGGGGCTACCAGCAGGACCTGCAGGACCTGGTGAACAACGCCGTGTTCGAATCTGCCATGGACGAAATGGTGGTGGTACAGGACATCGAACTGTACAGCATGTGTGAGCACCACATCCTGCCCTTCATCGGCAAGTGCCATATTGCCTACCTGCCCCAGGGCAAGGTGCTGGGCCTGTCCAAGTTCGCCCGCATTGTCGACATGTATGCCCGCCGGCTGCAGATCCAGGAAAACCTGACCCGCCAGATTGCCGAAGCCGTGGAAAGCGTGACCGGTGCCAAGGGCGTGGCGGTGGTGATCGAAGCCCAGCACATGTGCATGATGATGCGCGGCGTAGAGAAACAGAACTCGCGTATGAAAACCTCCATGATGCTCGGGCAGTTCCGCAAATCCCAGGCAACCCGGACCGAGTTCCTGAATCTTCTCACACAACACAGCTAATCGAGCTCCCATGACCCCCGTCGCAGTGATAACCGGTGCAGGACGCAGGCTAGGCTATGAACTCGCCTCGGCCCTGCTCGATCGTGATTTTCAGGTATTTGCAGTTTATCGAACGGAAACCGACGATCTCAAGTCACTGATTCGACGGGGCGCAACCGCAATTCAAACCGATCTCGAAGATCAACCATCGGTAGGGACATGCATTGGGGAGATTCTCAAACGTAGTGATCGGTTGGACGTTCTGATCAATAACGCATCAAGTTTTACTCCCGACATCACAAATGATGATATAAAGCTGGCGGAACAGTCTCGCCATTTTTTTCAGGTAAACAGCACGGCACCAATGCAGTTGATGCATGGGTTCTCAGAAACACTCAAAAATACTGGTCGAAGAAATCACAGACCAACGCTTGTGGTCAACATTACTGATATCTTTGCGGATAAACCCAACCCGGCTTTTGCCGCTTACTGCGCTTCAAAAGCAGCGCTGGCTAACTTAACCCTTAGCTACGCTGCCCTGCTTGCGCCTCATGTTCGTGTCAACGCCATTATGCCTGGTCCGATCGGGTTTCTTCCCAGCCATACCGATGACCAGAAACAGCAAGTTCTGGGAGAAACGCTCTTAGGCCGAGAAGGGGGCTTTCACAGCGTGGTCATGCAAGTGCTGTCCCTCTTGGATAACGACTACATCACCGGAGCGAGCATCCCGGTGGATGGTGGCCGGCGCTTGGCCCAAGGAATGCCCCACAATACGGATCGTTACTCGAGCTGAACGGGCATGCTCAAGCCCAGTAAAAAGTTCACGATAATACGACTCCTCGATGGTCGCCCCGGTGAAGCAGCCGTCACCACTTTGCTCCAAAATGTCCACATCGATGCAGCGGTCTTTCAAGCTTCTCAGCGGATCAGCACGATCACGACCCAAGGCTTCTTCAAGCGCATTCGTCCTGTTTTTGAGCTGACATAGTGACAGTGGGCTGTAGAAAACAACTAGAGCATTGAGAAAGGAACGCTTCGTCACTATGCCCTTAGGCTGGGTATGTATAACGGGCGACAACCACAGCATGTTATTTTCTTCCAACAGCGTGGCAACCGCATTGGCCAGATTCAACCTTGGTTCAACATTGCTACCCAGTCCGCATAGATACCACATATGATCATCTCAACAGTTTTCGGATATACGCACCAATTAGTACGGTAACGAGCAACACTCCGATCATGGACTCCATGGTGACCATAAGCGACAGCCACGATATGGCGGGGGGAACCGGTAGGCTCCATTCTCCAAAAAGTATGCTGATAAAGCTTTGCAGACTCAGCATCAGCGCCTCGCTTGATGGAAAACCTGTAAGCGCAAAAGCAAACGCAAAAATTCCAATTACCAGCAGCGCCGTACACAAAACGTTTCTGAGCCGAATCCCCCAGCCGAAAAAACCGCCGAGTATTAGCCTGCGCAGTCTGCCGGATTCTTTGTAGTCACGCATATGAAAGAATGCATGATCTTCCTCCCTTAAATGGCCAGTGTCCGCCAGCCAGTTCTTGAAACATGTATAAGCTTCTGAAAGCAAACGGCGATTCTCAACATCTGATGATCTGGCGTCAAAATTTGCCAACAAAGCAAACGGAGGAGGGCTCATGAGACGACGAATCGGCACACTGCCGTAGATCAACGAAACCGGGTCAAACCACGCCTGTGCCGCGTGAAATCGTGACATTTCAATAGCCGGGGTTCCATCCTCCGGTTTTTCCAGCTCCAGAATCCAAGACTGATCCACCGAAGTGCCAGACAGCCGGCAGCGTCCCCGGAGACTTTTGCCCGTCATACGGAGATTACGGCCAATCATGGAATCTTCTACCGCTATTCCCTTGGCCTCATCTTGAATCGACACTCGATTCATACTCAGATCTTTTGTCAGTTCACAATCTCGTACCGTAATGCTATTCGCCTTGATGTCTGCAAGCTGCAGTTGGCCCAGTGTGCTGCGGTGAACCTCCAGATCACCGTCGAGATCGTACCCATCGACACAAATACCGCCGCTAAACTCGTTCCGACTTAAATGCTCGGCATGGTAGCTCTGACGCCCAATGTAAACATTGTTCAGTCGAGGTTGAGTGTTAACGGGGGCATCGTCCTGTTTCGATAGCAGTTGTACCGGTGCGTCAAAGCTGCCATTCAGTGTCAGGCACCCCCTAAGTGTCATTTCATTCAACCAGAGCATGTCATCGCCGCCCCGGGTGCCAAACTCAATCAAAACAGATAAAGCCTTGATGCCACGAAATGAAATTCCGCCAGGGCCAGAAAAGTCACAGCCAAAAATGACCACACTGCCGTCAAGATTAGCCGACTTCAAACTGAAGTGATTTTCAAACTGACAGTTGAGACACCAAAAACTGCCCTCGAAACGGGCGCGTATCCATCGAAAATCACCGACGACTTTACAGTTAATCAATACCAGCGATCCAGGAATGTCCAGGTCAAATATTTCGGATCCGTTCAGCACCTTGTTAGCGACCACGGTAATGCCATTCGAAGCGTTAAGCTGGTCCAACCAATGGCGATCCGAAACCAATTGCTGTTCGGAATCACGACCGACCCCAGAGATGGCAATATTCTCAGCCTCACATTCCGCTATGACTTCGCGAACGACAAGCGTTTCACCGTCGCGGGCATCTCGCCCGAGACGAACTTTGAAAACCTGTCCCACCTGAACGGCAGGATAGCCCGCCTTTTGGAATGCACGCCAATGGCTATATGCCAGCTGCTGCTCTTCAGTACACAACGCTAGCCCGGATTTCTCATAGGTC
>NZ_DFLY01000017.1:0-12131 GCF_002375525.1 Marinobacter sp. UBA3607
TCCCGGTAAAGCGCGATGAACCTAAAAAAACCGGCACTGTTTCCAGCGCCGGTTTTTTTATGGTGTGACAGCGGCCAGAACGGCCGCGCCGGATCAACCAATCAGGTTGTAGACAAACACAATCGCCACGGCTACCGGAGTCACGTAGCGCAGCAGGTTGTGCCACAGGGCAAAGGCACCACCCTCCATGGCCAGGTCGCTCTTCAGAGACTCCTTCGCCACGAACCAGCCCACAAACACGGCCGTCAGCATACCGGACAGCGGCAGCATGATATTGGCAGTAAAGTAGTCCAGCAGGTCGAAGATGGTCTTGCCTTCAAAGGCTGCGAACATGCCCAGCGGGGTCACACCGGACCACACGTTCAGTGACAGGATCGAGGCAATACCCAGCGCCCAGCAAGCACCGCCGGCGACAATGGCACTGCCGGTGCGGCCCAGGCTGGTTTTCTCTTCAACCCACTCAACCACCGGCTCCAGCAGGGAAATACCGGAGGTCCAGGCAGCAAACAGCAACAGGATAAAGAACAGCGCACCAAACAGGCTGCCCATGGGCATGTTACCGAAAGCCAGCGGCAGGGTCTGGAAGATCAGGCCGGGGCCGGCACCGGCTTCCAGGCCGTTGGCGAATACCACCGGGAAAATGGCCAGGCCCGCCAGCAAGGCAACCACGGTATCCAGGATGGCAACACTGACAGCCGTGCGGCCAATCTTCACATCGTTACCGAGATAGGAGCCGTAGGCCATCATGATGGCCATACCCAGGCTCAGGGTGAAGAACGCATGGCCCAGGGCAACCAGGACGCCGTCAATAGTCAGGGCGCTGAAATCCGGGGTGAACAGGAAGCTGACCGCTTCGCCGAAATGACCGGTGGTGGTGGCATAGCCCACCACTACCAGCAGCAACACCAACAGTGCCGGCATCAGGATGGTCGCAGCACGCTCAAGGCCACCCTTCAGGCCACGGGCTACCACCAGGATAACCAGCGCCATAAAGACGGTGTGCCAGAACAGCAACAGGCCGGGGTTACTCAGCAAATCACCGAACAAGGCGCCTACCGAGTCAGCCGTACCACCGGTGAAGTCACCCATGGCCGCGTGGCCGATGTAGGAAGCCGCCCAGCCGCCGATGACGGAGTAGAACGACAGAATAATAAAGGCCGCGAACATACCGATGATGGCAGAAATACGCCAACCCGGAGACGCCAGGTTGCGCTCTGCCACCAGCCGGAAACTGGTGATCGGGTTGTGGCGACCATTCCGGCCGATAAACACCTCGGCCATCATGATGGGAATACCGATGATGAAGATACAGAGCAGGTACACGAGAACGAACGCGCCGCCGCCGTTTTCACCGGTTACGTAGGGAAACTTCCACACGTTACCAAGGCCGACAGCAGAACCGGTTGCTGCCAGAATAAACGCGAGTCTGGAAGACCAGAGTCCGCGAGCCCCGGTACCGCTGTCAGCTGCGGAGTTGGACTGAGTCATGAGTTTTCTTCCTGTGCTTTTGGCTTTAGGAAATTACGGATTGTGAGTGCGCCGAGCCTGAGTGCTGGGGCAATTGGGGCCGGATTCTGCCAGCACTGGCCAAATGATGCCAGTGTTGAAATGTTGTTCAGTTGTTTACGGCCGGCCCCCGGCCAGGGGATCAGGCCAGGGCCTGCCGCCGAAACCGGTTGTTCACCCACAGCGAGAACGCAATCACCAGGCCGCCGAGCGCAAGCCGCCCGAGGTCCGCATCCCGGTTCCAGATCAACAGGTTAACCAGCAAGCCGGCCGGCACCAGGGCATTGTTCATGATCGCCAGGGTGCCGGCATCCACCT
This sequence comes from Marinobacter sp. UBA3607, assembly GCF_002375525.1. Taxonomy (NCBI): domain Bacteria; kingdom Pseudomonadati; phylum Pseudomonadota; class Gammaproteobacteria; order Pseudomonadales; family Marinobacteraceae; genus Marinobacter; species Marinobacter sp. UBA3607. Next base: position 1,825 of record NZ_DFLY01000017.1, read on the forward strand.
GGCAACCGCCCCGGTTCCACAAATACAGCCCCAGACCGGAAGCCGCCAGGCCAAGCCAGGCCAGAATGCCCCACTGCAAGCCGGTAGCCGGCAGCTTGTCCGGATTACCGAACACCAGGAACGACGGCAGGGCGATGACCAGCGCGCCAAAGAAGAAATAACCGAAAGTGCGATAGCCCGGCAGCTCCAGCGGGTAACGCTGCATCACGTGTTTGTAGCCCACCTGGCCGGCGGCAAAGGTGAAATTGGCCACCTGCAACAACAAGAAACCTGTGATGTAGTCTTCGCTCAGGCCGTCGTAGCGGATAATGCCGGCGCCCAGGGTGGCGATGGCCGCAGCCAGCAGGGCCACCGGGGAAAACCGGCGGTACATGGCATCGTCCAGCAGGGTGACATACAGCGGAGTGAAGATGGTGAACAACAGCACTTCCGGCACCGTCAGGTAACTGAACGAGCGGTACAGGCACAGGTAGGTGATACCGAACTGCAGCATACCGGTGGCCATGATGCCCAGCTTCATGCCTCCGGGAACACCGCGCCAGCGGGTCAGGGGCAGGAACACCAGGGCGGCCAGCAACACCCGGCTGAGCACCGCAAAGTCGCTGTCTACCCGGCCAGCCAGGAATTCACCAATCAGGCTGAACGAGAACGCCCAGAGAATCGTAACCAGAACCAACAGTTTCATCGCGCGCCACCTGCAAAAATCCGGGCTGCTACTTTACTGATTTCTTCCGGCAATTGCAGTTTCTGAAGGCGTGCTTGTCCCTATAAGAACCAACACCGGCGATAGGGTATGATCTTCAGCCGGCCCAAGGCCCCCTATACGCTCTGCACAGAAACCCGGAACACCATGGACGAAAACCACCAACCGTTACCAGAAACCCGGCAACCACTGGTCAGCCGCACCCTTACTGAATGGAAAACCCTGGCCATTCTGGGCGGCCCCATCCTGATTGCCCAGCTGGCCCAGATGGCCAATGGTGTCATCGATACCGTGATGGCCGGCCACGCCAGTGCCGAAGACCTGGCCGGTGTCGGCATCGGCAGCAGCCTGTGGATGCCGCTGTTCCTGTTTTTCATGGGCCTGCTCGGCGCGCTGCAACCGATCATTTCCGGCTACAACGGTGCCCGCACCACCGGCAAGATCATGCCGGCTACCTGGCAGGGACTGTACATTGCCCTGGCCGGCACCGTAGTGATGGTGCTGTTGCTGACCAACGTACAGCCGGTGCTGTCGATGCTGAAGATGGAGCCCACCACTGCCGGCATAACCCAGGGCTACCTGGATGCCTTCGCCTGGGGCATTCCCGCCATGCTGCTGATGAACGCCCTGCGAGGCCTGACGGACGGGCTCGGGCACACCCGGGTGATCATGGCATTTTCGGTGCTCAGTACCCTGATCAACCTGCCCCTGAACTACATTTTCATCTACGGAAAGCTCGGCCTGCCGGCCATGGGGGGCGTGGGTTGTGGCTGGGCCACCTCCTTGTCGAACGGAACGGCGGCCATCGCCCTGCTGGTGTACCTGAACTACAGCAAGACCTTCCGGGCCTTCCATATACTGGCAGACTGGGTGAAACCGAACTGGCAGGGCATCCGTTACATTCTGCGCATTGGCGTGCCAATCGGCTTTACCATTTTCGTAGAAGCCAGCATGTTTTCGGTTATTGCGCTGTTCCTGGCTCCGCTGGGGCCGGTGGTGGTGGCAGGGCACCAGATTGCCCTGAACGTGGTGTCGCTGTTGTTCATGCTGCCGCTGAGTATCGGAATGGCGCTGACCCTGCGAGTCAGCTTTCTGATCGGCGCCCGGGCCCCGGACACCGCCCGGCTGATTTCCCGAAGCTCGCTGATCCTGGCCTCGGCCATCGCCCTGATCTTCGCCAGCGCCCTGTATGTGTTTTCCGGGCCGATTGCAGCGCTGTATTCCAGTGATGCCGAGGTACAGGCGGTCACTGTCCGGTTGCTGACCTTTGCCGCCATGTTCCAGATTGCGGACGTCATCCAGGTCACCTGCATCAGCGCACTCAGGGGTTACAAGGACACCCGCATCCCCATGTTTATCATGCTGTTCTCGTTCTGGGGAATCGGCTTGCCGCTGGGTTACTTTCTGACCTTTACAGACGCATTGCTGCCGGCGCTGGGAGCGGCCGGATTCTGGGTGGGATTAACCGCGGGGCTGACCTCCGCCAGCTTGCTGCTGGGCTGGCGGCTGTTCCGGTACCGGCCGGCACCGGAACCGGCCTGAGCCAGCGCGTCTGCATAGACAATCCGGTCACGGCCGGATTCCTTGGCTTCATACAAGGCGTTGTCGGCACGCCGCAACCAGCTGGCCACACTTTCGCCATGGCCCAGCAGTGCCACACCGAAGGAAGCCGTAACCGCCCCGCCCGGGTGCTTCAGCCGCCGGCGCAACAATTGCTGCAGGTTGGTCATCACCGACTGCAGCCCCACGCCATCCACACCCGGCAGCAGCAGGACGAACTCCTCGCCGCCATAGCGGAACAACTGGTCTGACTTGCGGGTATTGTGTTCAATCAGCGCCACCAGCTCGGTCAGCACACTGTCGCCGACACCGTGGCCATAGTCGTCGTTGATGGTTTTGAAATGATCCAGGTCCAGCAGCACCAGCGCATAGGACTGCCCGGTCTGCTCGGCGTTGGCAGCCGCCAGGTCCAGCGCTTCGTCCATCGAACGCCGGTTTTTCACCCCGGTGAGGGGATCAATGGTGGCCAGGTGTTCCAGGCGCACCCGCTGGTTCTTGTTCCGGTAAGCGAACACATAGGCACAGGCACTGACGACAACTGCGGTGGAGGCAAAGGACCACATCTGCACCTGGGAACTGAAGGCCTCCCCGAACGACATCAGTACCAGCACCGAGGCAATGTTCAGCACAATGGCAATCTTCGGTGCCACCAGGAAGAAGGTGGTCACCAGGCAGGGATACAACCAGAACAGGCCCGGCTCGCCCACCACATAGCCAACCGATACCGCACCGCCGCAGGCCACCAGGGCCAGCACCATGCCGCCCACCCGGGTGTTGCCGGTCAGCCAGCTGTAAATCACTCCGAAGGAAATACCCGTAAGGATCACCGTATCGAGCAGGCCCGCCATGGTGTTGCCCTGCAGGAACCGAAGCACGGCAAACGGCGTAATCCCCAGCACGGCACTGGCGCCGAGCAGGGTAATGATGGACAGGCGAAAATCGTTCTTCAAACGATGCAGCATGCGGAACCGGATCCGGCAAAAGTCTTATTTGGGAGTCAAGAATAGCGCAAGCTAATTGAGCGGTCGCCGCGCGACAACGATTCTTAACAAATTTCTACCCGAACAACCACGTATCTCACGAAGAATTAATAACTTGGCGTGAACTCCGGAAACCAAACGTTACGCAAAAACCGGGGCAGTGAATCTATACTGGATGCAATCCAGATATTGTTTATCCAACCAACCCGCAGGCAGGCACCCAAATGACCGACAAGGAACCCACCGACACCGGCCAGGACGCACTCAATGCCCGACTGGAGCAGGCCAACAAACAACTGCTGCAATCGGAAAAGCTGGCGGCCATCGGCCAGCTGGCCGCGGGGGTTGCCCACGAGATCAACAACCCGGTGGGCTACGTCTATTCCAACCTGCAAACCCTGGAAAACTACCTGAACGACCTGTTCCGGCTGACCGATGCCATAGACACCGCGGCATCGCTGGAGGATCTGCGCCAGATCCGCCACAACATCGATTACAACTACCTGCGGGAAGACCTGAAAGACCTGCTGAGCGAATCCCGCGAGGGTATCGAACGGGTAAAAACCATCATCTCGGCGATGAAGGACTTCTCCCACATCGAGGAAGAGGAGTTCAAGCAGGCCGACCTGCACCGGGGTATTGAAACCACCCTGAACGTGGTGAACAACGAGCTCAAATACAAAGCCGAGGTTGTCCGGGATTTCGGAGAGCTGCCCCACGTGGAGTGTATTGCCTCCCAGATCAACCAGGTGATCATGAACCTGCTGGTGAACGCGGCCCACGCCATCGAGGATTTTGGCAAGATCACCATCCGTACCCGGCACCAGGGTGATAGCGTTACCCTGGAAGTGGAAGACACCGGAAAGGGTATTGCCAGCGAGCACCTGAACCGCATTTTCGAGCCGTTCTTCACCACCAAGGGCATCGGCAAGGGCACGGGGTTGGGGCTGTCGCTGTCCTTCAACATCATCAAGAAGCACAATGGCGAGATCGAGGTACACAGCGAGCCCGGGCAGGGCACCCGATTCCGGATTACACTACCGGTAACACAACCGGAACCGCTCCAGCACACACAGCAGAACCAGGATACGGAGAACCCTGCATGATCAGAATCCAGCTGGTCGACGACGAGCCGAACGTCCTCAACAGCTTGCGCCGCTTGTTGCGCCGGCAGGACTGGCAGGTCGACGCCTTCAGCGATGTTGAAGAAGCCCTCGAAGCCCTTCTGCAACACGAGTACGCGGTCATCCTGTCAGACTACAAGATGCCCATGGCCGATGGTGTCACCTACCTGAAATTTGCCAAGCAGAAGCAACCGGGCGCCATCCGCCTGGTACTCAGTGGCCATGGCGACAGCGAATCCATGGTCAAGGCCATCAACCAGGCGGAAATCTTCCGCTACCTGACCAAGCCCTGGGACGACCATGAAGTGGTCGCTGCGATCAGTTCCGCGGTAGAACTCTATAGTCTGCAAAAAGAAAACCAGCGCCTGCGCAAGGAAAACGACGCCCAGCGGGCCATGATCAAGGCCCGGGAAGAAGAGCTGCTGCGCCTGGAGGCCGACAACCCCGGCATTACCCGGGTGCGCCGGGATGCCGATGGTTCGGTACTGCTGGACGACGATGCGGGGTCCTCCGACTGAATGGCGGTTTCCTCCGGCTTCAGCCCCTGGCTGATTCTGCTCATCGTCAGCGCGTCGATACTGGTGGTGGCCCTGGCCATTGCCAGCTACCGGTTCTGGAACCAGGCCCGGCAGCGTTCGGCGTCGCTGGAAGAGCTCAATAACACCCTCAACTACCACCTGGAGCAGGAACGGGCGCTGCGCTACATCAACGAGCGCTTCCTGGAGTTCTCCCGGGATATTCTCTGCTCCATCAGTGCCGATGGGACCTTTTTGCAGATCAGCCCGGCCTGTCTCACCATTCTTGGCTACCGCCCCGAAGAGCTTCAGGGCCAGCCCTACCGCCAGCTACTGGTGCCGGAAGACCGGGCCAGCACCGAAGATGAAATGGCCAGGCTGATCTCTGGCGAACACGACAAAGCCATCGAGTTCCGGGCCCGGCTGAACCACCGCAACGGCCAGGTCATCACGATTGCCTGGATTGCCGAGTGGTCTCCGGAAGACCAGATCCTGTTCTGCGTAGGCCGGGACATCAGCAACGAACTGGTGGCAGAAATCCTCACCCAGGAACGGGAACAGTTCTTCTCGCTGTCACCCGACATGTTCTGCATCATCGACCTGAACAGTTATTTCTTCGAGCTGAACGCCCACTTCGTCGACACCCTGGGCTACACCCGGGATGAATTGCTGGGCACCTCCTACCTGGACCTGGTCCACGCGGACGACCGGGAAGCGGTCCAGGAAGCCGTATGGGCCCTGGGCGAAGGCGCGGAAATCAAAGACCTGGAGGTTCGTATCCTCAACCGGCAGGGCGGCATCCACTGGGTCGACATCAACGCAATTCTCAGTGCCGACGACCTGATCTACGTGGTGGCCCGTGACACCACGGCCCTGCGCAAGGCCATGGAACAGCTGGAAGAAACCATGAAGGAACTGGAGCGCAGCAACCGGGAGCTGCAGGACTTCGCCTTCGTGGCCTCCCACGACCTGCAGGAACCCCTGCGCAAGATACAGGCATTCTCGGACCGCCTGATTGCCCGTTCCGAAGAGCTGGGCGAGCGGGAAAAAGACTATCTGCGGCGCATGCAGTCGGCTGCCGGGCGCATGCAGGCACTGATTGAAGACCTGCTGTCCTATTCGCGGGTAACCACCCGGGCCAAGCCCATGGTGGCCTGCAACACCAACGAAATCCTAAGCGAAGTGCTGGTGGATATGGAAACCAGCATCGGCCGGGCCCAGGGCAAGGTAGACGCCGAAACACTGCCGGCAACCTGGGGCGACGCCATGCAGTTGCGGCAGGTGTTGCAAAACCTGCTCAGTAACGCCATCAAGTTCCACGCACCGGACCGACCTCCGGTGGTTCAGGTGCGGGCCGAGGACATCACGAACGATGCCTGGACCCTGGTGGTCAGCGACAACGGCATCGGCTTCGACGAACGCTATGCAGAAAAACTGTTCCACCCGTTCCAGCGGTTGCACCAGAAAGAAGGCTACCCGGGCACCGGAATCGGTATGGCGATTGTGAAGAAAATCCTCGATCGCCACGGAGCATCGGTCAGCCTGAACAGCCAGCCCGGCACCGGCACCACCTTCCGTATCCGCTTGCGCACCGGTCAGGGAGCGGCCTGATATGACCAGTGACAACCGCCCGCCGGTGATCCTGATCGCTGAAGACGATCCGGACGACCAGCTGATGCTGCAGGATGCCTTCGAGGAAACCTGCGAGCACTGCCAGTTGCGGTTTGTCTCCGACGGCGTGGAGCTGATGGCGCTGTTGCTTGGTGAAGAAGGCCCCGGGCCACTGCCGGACCTGTTGCTGCTCGACCTGAACATGCCCCTGAAAGACGGCCGGCAATCGCTGGTGGAAATCCGCTCGGAACCCGCCCTGCAACAGCTGCCAACGGTCATCCTGACCACATCCAGAAACGATGAAGACCGGGCCTTCTGCCTGGCCCAGGGGGCCAACGACTATCTGGTTAAGCCGTCCAGTTACACCGAACTGATCGAAATCGTAAAAGCCCTGGAAACCTGGTGGGAATCGCCATGACCGACCCGATGTTGCGCGTATTGCTGATCGAGGACGACGAAGACGACTACCTGATCACCGAAGACCTGCTGGCTGAAGCCAGCCCGGGCAAAACCCGGCTGACCTGGCACAACTGCCTGGACGATGGCCTGGCCGCCCTGCACCGGGAAAGCTTTGATGTGGCGCTGGTTGACCTGCGCCTGGGGCCGGATTCCGGCCTTGACCTGATCCAGCAGGCGAAGAACGAAGGCATCACCACCCCGTTTATCCTGCTGACCGGCCAGGGCGATGAAGAGCTGGATGCCCGGGCCGTGGAACTGGGGGCCGCCGATTACCTGGTCAAGGGCCGTATCGATGGCCACGCCCTGTTGCGCAGCATTCGCTATGCCATCGACCGTGCTGTCGCCACCGAAGACCTGGCCAGCAGCGAAGCCCAGTACCGGCTGCTGTTCGAGAATAACCCCACGCCCATGTGCCTCGCAGCGCCGGGCAGCGGCCGCATGAATGCCATGAACGAAGCGGCACGCACGCTCTATGGCGTGGTGCCGGAGGAAGTTGCAGGCCTGAACATTGCCGACCTGGCCGATAAATCCCTGACCGGCGAGCCGGATGGCGACGGCACAGTGCTGCAAGCGGGGGCCGGGCTGGAATGCCACCGCACCAGAGATGGCCGAAAGCTGATTGTGGAAGTGGCCAGCCAGAACATCACCATTGGCCACCACGAACTGGCCCTGTTCACCCTGACCGACAAAACCGCCCAGATCGAAAACACCCGGCAGCTGAAACTACTGCAACGCTGCATTGAAACCAGCTCCAACGGCATGGTGGTGGCCGATGCCCGTGCCGACGACATGCCACTGGTGTACGTAAACCCCACCTTCGAGCGCATCACCGGCTACACCGCCGCCGAAGTACTGGGCCGCAACTGCCGGTTCCTGCAGGGGGATCCACCCGATGACAGCAACATGCAGGCGCTGGAGACCATCCACCGGGGCCTGGCCGATGGCGAAGAAGTGTCGGTTATGCTGCGCAACTACCGCAAAGACGGCACTCCGTTCTGGAACGACCTGTACCTGTCGCCGATTCGCAATGAGCGCAATGAAATCACCCATTACGTGGGCGTACAGAACGACATTTCCGAGCGCAAATCCATCGAACACCAGCTGGCCTACAACTCCAGCCACGATGTGCTCACCCAGCTGCCCAACCGCACCCTGCTGGAAGACCGACTGACCCAGGCCTGCCAGTTTGCCCGGCGCTACAACCGCCATGTGGGTGTACTGTTCATTGACCTGGACGGCTTCAAGCTGATCAATGATTCCCTCGGCCACCGCACCGGCGACCAGATCCTGATCGAAGTGGCCCGCCGCCTGAAAGAACTGGTGCGCTCCGGCGACACCGTGGCGCGGGTCAGTGGCGACGAATTTGTCGTGGCGCTGTCGGGGTTGACCCACGGCAGCGATGCCCAGCTGGTGGTGGAACAGGTGATGAGCACCCTGGCCAACCCTTACCGGATTGGCGACGTTACCCTGCACCTGACCGCCAGCATCGGCATGACCGAAACCGACGGCAACATCAGCAGTTCAGCGGAACTGATCCAGCAGGCGGACCTGGCCATGTACCAGGCCAAGCAACTGGGCCGCAACACCTGGCAGTGGTTTGAAGAAGCCATGAACTCCCAGGCCAGCTACCGGGTCAAGCTGCGCAACCAGCTGCAGGACGCGATCGACAACCAGGCCCTGACGCTCTACTACCAACCGATGATCGACTCCCGCACCGGCCAGGCCCGCTCGGTGGAAGCGCTGGTGCGCTGGGAACACCCAGAGCTTGGCCTGGTATCGCCGGCAGACTTCGTACCGCTGGCGGAGGAAACCGGGCAAATTATTGCCCTGGGTGAATGGGTGCTGGACCAGGCTTGTCGGGATATGGTCAAACTCCATGCCGCCGGCTTCCGGGACTGTTCGGTGGGTGTGAATATCTCGCCGGTACAGATCCGGAAAACCGATTTTCTGGCGACGGTCAAACGGGCCCTGGGCGAATCTGGCCTGCCAGCCCAGGCGCTGGACCTGGAGATGGTGGAGTCTGCGGTCATCAATGACACCAGCCAGGTGGTCGACACACTCCACAAACTCCGGGAGCTGGGTGTACAGATATCGATTGATGATTTCGGCACCGGTTTTTCGAGCCTGACCTACATCAAGCAGATGCCGGCCAACCGGATCAAGATCGACAACTCGTTCATCAAGGAAGTCATCAAGAACCGGAGTGATGCCGCCATCACCCGGGGAGTCATTTCCATGGCCCACCACCTGTCGCTGGAAGTGGTGGCCGAAGGGGTGGAAACCGAGGCCCAGGCCAACTTCCTGCGCCGCAACCAGTGTGACCTGCTGCAGGGCTATGCCTTCTCGCGGCCCATGCCGTTCGAGCAGCTGACCGAATATATGAACCTGCACGGACATCGCGGGGCCGGCGGCAGTGATAATGCAGAGGAAGAGCAGAAAACCGTCCTGCTGCTGGACGATGAGGTGAACATCATCAAGGCCCTGACCCGGACCCTGCGCCGGGATGGCTACCGGATTCTGTCATCCACCAGCATCAGCGAAGCTTTCACCCTGCTGGCGGAAAACGAAGTACAGGTGATCATTTCAGACCAGCGCATGCCGGAAATGTCCGGCACCGAGTTTCTCAGCCAGGTGAAAGCCATTCATCCGCACACCGTGCGCATTGTGCTGTCCGGCTACACCGACCTGAAATCCGTGACCGAGGCCATCAACCAGGGCGCAATCTACAAGTTCCTGACCAAGCCCTGGGACGAAAAACAGCTGCGGGAGCATATCCGGCAGGCGTTCAAATACCACGCCAATATGCAACCGCAGGCCTGATGCGTCAGGCCACCAGGCCCAATGCCCGGGCGTGGTGGTTCAGGTGGTCATCAATGAACGAGGCAATGAAGAAGTAGCTGTGGTCGTAGCCCCGGTGCATGCGCAGATTGATGTGGTGATGGTGCCTCTCGCAGGCATCCGCCAGCGCTTCCGGATTCAGCTGCTGCACCAGGAATTCATCGGCGGTGCCCTGGTCAATCAACAGGGGCAAGCGCTCCTCAGCCCCCGGAATCAACCGGGTGGCATCCCACTCTTCCCAGCGGCCCTGGTCTGACCCCAGGTAACCGGTAAAGGCTTTCTGGCCCCAGGGGCAGGCCATCGGGTTGGCAATGGGCGCGAACGCCGACACGGATTTGTAGAAACCCGGATTCTTCAGGGCGCAAATCAGCGCACCGTGGCCGCCCATGGAGTGCCCGCTGACAGCCCGCTCACCACTCAACGGCAGTTCGCTTTCCACCAACTGCGGTAACTCCTTCACAACGTAATCATACATGCGGTAATGGGGAGCCCAGGGCTGCTCGGTCGCGTTCACATA
>NZ_DFLY01000017.1:12366-93838 GCF_002375525.1 Marinobacter sp. UBA3607
GTGCAGGTCAGCCCCGAGAGCCAGTACAACACCGGTACCGGCTTGCCATTGGCGCCCAGTGCCGCCGGGGGCAGGAAAACCGCGAATTCCATCGCGCACTGCAGCGTGGCCGAGGTATGGCGATAGCGGCGGTGTTCGCCGTCAAAACAGACGTTGGTCGATAACAGTTCCATAGCAGTCCTGATTCTGTTGAATGGGTGCCTCAGTCCTCGGCACTGGCAAAGCGGGATTTCTCCATCGTATAGCCTGCCTTTGCCAGCTGGGACAGGATGGCTGTACGGGTAACAATACCCACCAGTTTCCCATGATCAACCACCGGATACACTTTCGGTTTACCGGCACCCAGGTTCTGGGCCAGGTCTACCACCGACATATCCGGGGATACCGTCAGCGGGTTATGGAACATCACGTCGTCTACCATGGGCTCGCCTTCGCCATGGTAGTTACTCACCAGCAGTGCATGAATGCAGTCCTGCTCCGATACAAAGCCCAGCACATGGCGCTGGTCGTCCACTACCGGCAGCCCGGAAACGTGGTTCTCAAGCAGCGCCTTCACCACCCGTGGCAGCGGTGTGCCACAGCGGATGGGTTCAATATGGTTCCACATCACTTCGGAAATCTTCAGTGAGCGCATCAACTGCTCCCCTCGGTGTCAGATTCAACTGGCCGGAAAGCGATTCCGGTTACCCTAAACATAGGCAATTCGCCCGCAAATAGGAAACCACGGCAGTAAAAACGGTTTACATGAAAAAATAGTCGACTAAACTCAATGAGTTATGCCTGAACAAGGCCAAAAAACATAATAAATCCGTGGCAAAAACCGGGAGTCTCCATGGAAGCCATTTCAAATTTTGTTAATGATATCAACGGGCTGGTTTGGGGCCCGCCCATGCTGGTCATGATTCTGGGCGTCGGCCTGTTCCTGAGCATCGGCCTGAAACTGATGCCGATCATGAAACTCGGCGCCGGCTTCCGGCTGATGTGGAGCGGCCGGGCCCGGGGCGATGACGACGACGGTGACATTCCGCCGTTCCAGGCCCTGATGACGGCGCTGTCTGCCACCGTGGGCACCGGCAACATTGCCGGCGTGGCCACGGCGGTCTTCCTCGGCGGCCCTGGTGCGCTGTTCTGGATGTGGCTGACCGCCCTGGTGGGCATGGCCACCAAGTATTCCGAAGCCGTACTGGCGGTTCGCTTCCGGGAGGTCGACGAGCGCGGCAATCACGTGGGTGGCCCCATGTACTACATCCGTAACGGCCTGGGCAGCAAGTGGGCCTGGCTGGGTGTCTTGTTTGCCGTCTTTGCCTCGATCGCAGCCTTCGGCATCGGCAATACCGTACAGGCCAACTCGGTGGCTGATGTACTGGCAACCAACTTCAACCTGCCGCACTGGGTAACCGGCGTTATCCTGATGGTACTGGTGGGCATGGTGCTGATTGGCGGTATCAAACGCATCGGCCAGGTTGCCAGTGCGCTGGTGCCGTTCATGGCGGTGTCCTACGTGCTGATCGGCCTGATTGTCCTGGCCATCAACGCCAACGCGATTCCGGACGCCATCAGCATGGTCTTCAGCTATGCCTTCAGCCCTGCCGCAGCCGAGGGTGGCTTTGCCGGTGCCGCGGTGTGGGCGGCCATCCGCTTCGGTGTGGCCCGGGGCATTTTCTCCAACGAAGCCGGCCTGGGTTCCGCTCCCATTGCCCATGCTGCGGCCCAGACCAAAAACCCGGTCAAGCAGGGCATGGTGGCCATGCTGGGCACCTTCATCGATACCATCATCGTGTGCAGCATCACCGGCCTGGTGATTATCACCTCCGGCGCCTGGACCTCCGGTGAAACCGGTGCAGCGCTTACCTCACTGGCCTTTGAAACCGGCCTGCCGGGCTTCGGTAACTATGTGGTCGCCATCGCACTGGCCATCTTCGCCTTCACCACCATCATCGGCTGGTCGTTCTACGGCGAGCGCAGCATCGAGTTCCTGTTCGGGGTGAAAGCCATTGTGCCGTACCGGGTGCTGTGGATCATTGCGATTCCGGTGGGCGCCACGGTGAACCTGGGCTTTATCTGGCTGGTCGCAGATACCCTGAACGCCATGATGGCGCTGCCTAACCTGATCGCCCTGTTGCTGCTCAGCCCGGTGGTGTTCAGGCTGACACGGGAATATTTCGAGAAGCAAAAGGCTGCCGGTTACCGTTAACCGCCAGGGATTGTCATAAGGATGTGACCAAAGTGTTGGATGATCCGGGTCAACTACCCCTTGTTATCCGGATCATCCGGTACCAGAGTTACTGGTAGACACTGGCAAAGTGGCCGTACAAAAACCGTGCAAAGGAAAGGAGACTGACTATGACCTTGCGTCTTGGAGATACCGCACCGGATTTCGAACAGGAATCCAGCGAAGGCACCATCCGGTTCTACGACTGGCTCGGGGACAGCTGGGGCGTGCTGTTCTCTCACCCGGCGGACTTCACACCGGTTTGCACCACCGAACTTGGCCTGACCGCCAAGCTGAAGGACGAGTTCGGCAAGCGTAACGTCAAGGCAATCGCCCTGAGTGTCGACCCGGTGGACTCCCACAAGGAGTGGATCAAGGACATCAACGAAACCCAGGGTTGCAGCGTTAACTTCCCGATCATTGCCGACCACGACAGCAAAGTGGCCAAGCTGTACGACATGATCCACCCCAACGCTGACAGCACCCTGACTGTTCGCTCGCTGTTCGTGATCGACCCGAACAAGAAGGTGCGCCTGATCATCACCTATCCGGCTTCTACCGGTCGTAACTTCAACGAAGTGCTGCGGGTGATCGACTCGTTGCAGCTGACTGACGAACACAAGGTGGCCACCCCGGGCAACTGGGAAAAAGGTGGCGATGTGGTGATTGTGCCGTCCCTGCAGGACGAAGAGGAAATCAAGAAACGATTCCCGAAAGGCTACAAGGCCGTTAAGTCCTACCTGCGGATGACACCAGACCCGTCCTCCAACTGGAGCGGCGACTGAGCCTCCGGCTCTGTAAAGCAGTCACGAAAAGGGCAGGTTGAACACCTGCCCTTTTCTGTTTCCGGCTTACCAGCTGGCCGCCACCCGGGTGCCGTCCGGTGAAATGGCCATGTGGTCAGAGCGGTAGCCTTCCACCTGGAAGCGCCAGGCAATCTTGCCGGTAGCCGTTTCAATGGCCACCACATCGGCAAAGCTGGGGCGGGAGACAATCAGCAGCCGGCCGTCCTGGGTGCTGTACATGTCGTCCACGTACTGGTCATGGCCTTCGCCGATCAGGTAGCGAACTGCCTTGAAAAATACCAGCCGCACCGGGTTGAACAGGATTTCGGTCATACGCCGGCGCTTGTCGGGAATACCGTTGATGCGCCCGATATTCTGGTAGGTGTCGGCGTCGATCACATCGATCATGCCTTCCCAGTTGTTACCAACAAAGATCACATCGCGGGTGTCTTTGGCCTGGGCGGTCGTCGCGGTGACGGTCAGCACGCAGGACAGCAAATAAAAAAGGACAGGTCTCAGCCTGTCCTTTTGATTTCAGTCGGTTACCCGGTTGGTATCAGAACGCCGGGACTACCGCACCTTCATACTTCTCCATGATGAAGTCTTTTACCGCATCGGACTTCAGGGCGTTGGCCAGCTTCTGCATGGCTTCGCTGTCCTTGTTGTCCGGACGGGCAACCAGGATATTCACATACGGAGACTCGGCACCTTCAATCACCAGGGCATCTTCAGACGGGTTCAGGCCTGCTTCCAGCGCGTAGTTGGTGTTGATCAGGGCAACGTCTACCTGGTTCAGGATACGCGGCAGCGTGGCGGCTTCCAGTTCCTTGAAGTCCAGGTCTTTGGGGTTGTCGGCAATGTCACGCGGGGTGGCAGTGATCTTGCTCTCGTCTTCCAGGGTGATCAGACCGGCTTTCTGCAGCAGCAACAGGGCACGACCGCCGTTGGTGGGATCGTTGGGGATAGCCACAACAGCGCCGTCTTTCAGCTCGTCCAGGGACTTGATCTTGCTGGAGTAGGCGCCAAACGGCTCAACGTGGACACCGGTGACAGTCACCAGGTCTGTGCCGCGGCCGGCGTTGAACTCATCCAGGTACGGCTGGTGCTGGAAGAAGTTGGCGTCCATACGCTTCTGGTCGACCTGGATGTTCGGCTGTACGTAGTCGGTGAAGACTTTCACGTCCAGCTCAACGCCTTGTTCAGCCAGTGCCGGCTTCACAAATTCCAGCAGTTCCGCATGGGGAACGGGCGTAGCAGCTACCGACAGCTTTTCAGCGAAGGCGGCTGAGGAGAAGGTTGCTACGGCAGCGATGGCTACCAGGGTTTTCTTGAAGTTCATTTTTGCGTTCTCCTGTGGAGCATCGTGTTTAACTTTGGTTTACGGCACGCTGCTGGGAGGCTCCTTCCGAAAAACGCCCGTGAATACGTCCCTGTAGGGCTTCGTCGCGCCGTCCATGGCGCTCCAGACTTTCGGAAGGAGCCTCCCAGCAGCCTGCCTATACCGGGCTTGGCATGGCTTTCCCGGCTCAATCACAGTCTTACTTTCTGCTGAAATACAGCACCAGACGATCACCCGCCATCTGCAACAGCTGTACGAAGATTACCAGCAAGGCCACGGTAATCACCATCACGTCGGTCTGGAAGCGCTGGTAACCGAATCGGATGGCCAGGTCGCCCAGGCCGCCGCCACCGATAACGCCGGACATAGCCGCGTAGGACACCAGCGTGATGGCAGTAACCGTAATACCCGCGATAATGCCGGGAAGCGCTTCCGGCAGCAAGGCACCGAAGATGATCTGCCTTACGTTTGCACCCATGGCCTGGGTGGCTTCGATGATGCCGCGGTCGACTTCCCGCAGGGAAGTTTCCACCAAACGGGCGAAGAAGGGTGCGCCACCGGCCACCAGCGGCGGGATGGCCCCGGCTACGCCCAGGGAGGTGCCGATCAGCATGACGGTGAACGGGATCATCACGATCAGCAGGATGATAAAGGGTACCGAGCGCAGTACGTTGACTACAAACGACAGCACCGCGTAGGCCACCGGTTGTTCCAGCAGCTGGCGTTTGCCGAACAGGAACAGCAGTACGCCGACGGGCAGGCCGATCAGGACGCTGAACAGCAACGACATACCGACCATCACCAGGGTGTCCCAGCTGGCCCAGCCGATTTCGGCCCAGTCTACGTTGCCCATCAGGGTTTCCATTAAAGCTTCCATCAGCGCACCACCTCCACGTGAACGTCGGCGGCTTCCAGCGCCTGCATGGCAATGTCGAGATCACCGCCCACCAGTGACAGGGTCAGCTGGCCGTAGGGGGTGTCTTTAATGTGGTCGATCCGGCCGGACAGGATGCTGAAATCCACACCGGATTCCCGGGCCACGCTGCCCAGCAGCGGCTTGTAGGTGGATTCGCCCTTGAAGGTCAGTCGCAGGATGCGGCCGTTGGCTTTTTGCAGGTCTTCCTGCAGTTCGTCGCGGTCTACGTTCTCGCTTTCGAACACGAAATCCCGGGTGGTGGGGTGCTGCGGGTGCAGGAACACGTCGCTCACCGGGCCCATTTCCACAACACGGCCGGCGTCCATCACGGCTACCCGGTCGCACACCCGGCGCACCACGTCCATTTCGTGGGTGATGAGCACGATGGTCAGGCCCAGTTCCTTGTTGATGTCGCCGAGCAGTTTCAGTACCGACTGGGTGGTTTGCGGGTCCAGGGCGCTGGTGGCTTCGTCACACAGCAGGATGGTCGGGCGGCAGGCCAGGGCCCGGGCGATGCCCACGCGCTGTTTCTGGCCGCCGGACAACTGGGACGGGTATTTGTTGGCATGTTCGCTCAGGCTGACCCGGGCCAGCAGTTCTTCCACCCGTTCCCGGATCTCGGTTTTCGAGTAGATACCCGCCAGCTTCATGGGGAAGGCGATGTTATCGGCCACGGTTTTGGACGACAACAGGTTGAAGTGCTGGAAGATCATGCCCACTTTGCGGCGGAAAGCCCTGAGCTCGGCGGCGCTGTAGCGGGTGATGTCTTCGTTATCGATCAGGATGCGGCCGCCGGTCGCTGGCTCGAGCATATTGATCAGGCGGACAAGGGTCGACTTGCCCGCACCGGAATGGCCGACGATGCCGAATACTTCGCCGGTTTCTATGGTCATACTGGTGGCATGCAGCGCGGGGATCGCCCGGCCGGCCACCTGATACGACTTCTGTACCTGGTCAAATACAATCACGGTCAGTGCCCTGGTTCAGTGCCTTGAGGGTGCAGGATAAAACCGGCGATTATAGCCTATTCGCTGATCAAACCCGAATCACTGCCGTGTGTACTTGCCCTTATCCGTCAATGCAGGGCGCGCATCTGCCGGGGGTAGAGCGCGGCACTCACTTCCGGCTCTTCCAGCAGGTTTGCCAGCTCCTGGTCGATATCGGTTTGCTCGCCTTCGTCCGGCAGCGGCTCGAACAGGGTACTGAGCCAGGCCGCCACGGAGGGCGCGTTATCCCGTTCGTAGTCGGTGGACAGCGCCTTGATCCGGCGGAAGCCGATGATGCGCTGGTGCCGCGGGTCGCGGATTTGTTCGAAGCCACGCCAGTAAATCCTGTCGCGGGTGTGCAGCTGTACGAACAGGGTGTCGATGGGGCCTTTGTCGTCGTCTGCATTCCCGTCATCGGCTTCTGAAGCCTGCACGTCGGACTTTTCAGACTCTTCGGGTTCTTCGCTTTCAGCCGGCTTGCGGCGGATGGTGGTCCAGGCCGGGTAAAGCACAGCCACCGCGTCGGCTTCTACATGCTCACGGGCGGCACGCAGAATCAAGCCCCAGCGGGCCTTGTCGGCATCGGTTTCCAGGGAGTTGATGGGCAGGTCGTAGCTCTCATCGCTGGAGAGAACAATTGCCATCATCGGGGCATCCAGCTCCCCCATGGCTTCGGCCTGTGCTACGGATACCAGATCGTCGATTGCCATCGATTGGTTCATAAGATGCTCGCCTCCTCGATGCCATCAGGGTGGTCAGGGAGCGGAGTCCCTGCCCTACAGCATAGCCTGTTCCACATGGAAAGATAAACGTGGAGTTTGTTGGCCCGGATCACAACCCCTGACCAACAAATCCGCACAGTTTCTTCAGAATGCCGATTCCAGGCGCTCGTAGTTGGCAAACCAGGGGTTGGCTTCCTCCAGCTGGGCGGCCAGTTGCAGCAAGCCGCCTTCGCCGCCGTGGGCCGC
This sequence comes from Marinobacter sp. UBA3607, assembly GCF_002375525.1. Classification (NCBI taxonomy): domain Bacteria; kingdom Pseudomonadati; phylum Pseudomonadota; class Gammaproteobacteria; order Pseudomonadales; family Marinobacteraceae; genus Marinobacter; species Marinobacter sp. UBA3607. Next base: position 19,573 of record NZ_DFLY01000017.1, read on the forward strand.
ACCGAACTGAACGCCCACCGGCAGCCCGTCGCGGGTCCAGTGCATGGGCACCGACATTGCCGGGGTTCCGGTCAGGTTGGCCAGCTGGGTGAAGGGGGTGCGGGCCAGGCTTTCCAGGGCCATCTGGTCTACCTGTCCTGAACGGTGTACCAGTTTGCCGGCTTTCAGGCCCAGCATCAGCCGGGCGACCAGCTTCAGGTGCGCCGGGGTATCCATCTGGCCAATCTGTGCCGGCAACTGGCCGGTCGTGGGGCTCAGATACAGGTCAAAGCGGTCGAAGAACGCCCCCAGGGCCCGGGCAAAGTCATTCCACTGCTGGCGCCGCCGAACGTAGTCCGGCAGCGGCATGGTGCGGCCGAGCATTCCCAGCAGGCGGGTTTCCAGTTCAAAGTCTTTATCCGTGGCACCGAAGCGTTCCCGGGCGCTGTCCATCAGGGCCGAGACTTCCCCGAAATACAGGGACAGGTAGCACCGGGCCAGGGCCATGCCGTCAAAGTCCGGACGGGCGTATTCCACCTCATGCCCTAGCCCCTCCAGCATTCTCGCGGTTTCTTCCACCGCCGCCACGCATTCCGGGGCCACGTCGGTGTCGTAGGGTGAGGAGGTGAACACACCGATTTTCAGCTTGCCGGGGGATTGCTGCATCTGTTCGAGAAACGACGATTCGGGCGCAGGAATGCGGAACGGGTCACCGCTGGCGGGGCCGGACAGCACATCCAGCATGGCCGCGCTGTCTCGCACGGTGCGGGACACCACGTGATCGGTGGAGGCGCCTGTCCAGGCCTCACCCATGTGCGGGCCCACCGAGATGCGGCCCCGGGACGGTTTCAGGCCGAACAGGCCGTTGTAGGCCGCCGGAATACGGATGGAACCCCCGCCATCATTAGCTCCGGCCATGGGCACAATGCCAGCCGCCACCGCAGCACCGGAACCACCGCTGGAACCGCCGGGGGTAAGGTCGGTGTTCCAGGGATTGCGGCTGGGGCCCCAAAGCTCGGATTCCGTCACCGCCTTCAGGCCGAATTCCGGCGTGGCCGTGCGCCCCAGAAACACCAGCCCGGCGTTGCGGGCACGGCGCACGAATTCCGAATCCCGGGTCGGTACATTGGTGCTCAGGGCCCGGCTGCCATAGCTGCAGGGATGGCCGGCCTGCTCCTGGGCCAGGTCTTTCAGCAGTATCGGTACGCCGGCAAAGGGCCCGTCCTCAGGAAAACCCTGTTCCAGGGCTTCGGTGAACTGCGGATGACATATCGCGTTGAGTTTGCCATTCACCCGGTTGGCCCGGTCGATGGCCGCTTCGGCCACTTCCCGGGCGCTGACGTCGCCCCGGCGAATCAGGTCAGCCAGTGCGGTGGCATCAAAGCTCAGATATTCAGACTGTTTCATCGGCAACCCTGCTTGTTGTTTTGTGGTGCAATCCGGCTGGACATTTGGGGTGTAATCCGGAAACTCCGGAGCTTACGACAATCGTTAGGTGAGTGCCATGGATCTGCTGTTCCCGGAGGCCCTGAGCACGGGCGTGGGATTATTCCTGCTGGCGGCCTCCGCCGTTACCTCCATGCTGACTGCCTTGCTGGGCGCCGGTGGTGGTGTATTGCTGCTGGTGCTGATGGCCACCTGGATTCCGCCAGCGGCGATTATTCCTGTCCACGGCATGATCCAGCTGGGCTCTAACACCGGCAGGGCTGTACTGACCTTTCGCCATATAGACTGGCGGGTGATTCTCGCCTTTGCGCCGGGTGTTGTGGCGGGGGCGGCCCTGGGTGCCTGGTTACTGGTCAACCTTCCCGCTCACCTCTGGCAGCTGACCATTGCCGGCTTCGTGCTGTATCTGTGCTGGGGCCCGAAACTGCCCAAGGCCTCTTTCGGGCCGGCCGGTATTTTCCTGGCCTCGGCCATCACCAGTTTTATCAGCCTGTTTGTGGGTGCCACCGGTCCTTTGGTAGCCGCATTCATCAAGCAGATTCACACCGACCGTTTCAAAACCGTATCCACCTTTGCCGCCGCCATGACCCTGCAGCATGCGCCCAAAGCCCTGGTGTTCGGCTTTGCCGGCTTTGTGTTCTCGGAATGGCTACTGTTCATTGTCGCCATGATTGCCTGCGGCTTTGCCGGCACCTGGCTGGGGCTGCGCCTGCTGAACACCATGACCAACCGCTGGTTCAGCCTGGCGTTCAACGTGGTGCTGACCCTGTTGGCACTGCGGCTGTTATGGCAGGCGGCGCAGTCAGCCGGCTGGTTCGGCTGACACACCTCCGCACTGTTTCGAAAAGCAGCCAGCCCGTTGCAACACATTCGCATTCCCACTTGCAATTCCAGTGATAATAGTTATTATTTAGTTCTGTTTTCATTTTTCCGAGTGTTGCTTCATGGAACCCTTCAGCGCCGTAGCCGAGCCCCTTACCGAACTCAGTCCGTTAAACCAGCTGGTCGACATGGGCGGCCCGATCATGGTTGTGCTGATTGCCCTGGCGGTGATCGGTACCGTTACCTTTGTCTACCTGATGCTGTACGGCAGCTTCTACGCCCCACGATACACCCGCAAGCTGCGCACCCTGGTAGACCAGTGGCAATCTGCCCCGTCGGACACCCGCCCGGAACAGGTGCGCCAGCAAGCAGGCTTTTTCGGGCGCGGCAACCCGCTGATGCACCTGCTGGTGAATACCATGAACGCCTGCCAGACCAACCCCAACACCCCGGCCGTGCGCGAGACCGCCGTGCGGGATGCCCAGGGTGCACTGGAACCCTTTGAAGCACCGCTGAAAATCATCGAAGTGATTGCCGCCCTGGCTCCACTGCTGGGCCTGCTGGGCACCGTCATGGGTATGATGGAAGCCTTCAGCGCCATGGCCGCCACCGAAGGCCGGGCCAACGCCAGCCAGCTCAGTGGCGGTATCTACGAAGCCCTGATGACCACCGCTGCGGGTCTGATTGTCGCCATTCCCTTTGCCGCCCTGGCCGCCTGGATCGAATTCCGCCTGCGCCGCATCCATAAAACCATCAACAGCGCACTGGTCAGCGTGTTCAATGTGGTGCCCTCTGGCGAGGCCGCCGGCGCGCCGCAGGCTGTCCCAGCGGATGAATCCTTAAAAGCCGCTGACACCCGTAATTATTCCGGCAACGATAGCCCGCGCTTCGCCCATGCAGCTGGTTGAACCCCGGCCCAACCGGCCACTACCGATCCGGATTACGCCACTGATTGATGTGGTGTTTATTCTGCTGGTGTTTTTCATGCTGACCACCCGGTTGCTGCCCGTGGACTACCTGGAGCTGGGCAATAACACCGAAAGCCGCAGCAGCGTAACCGGCGAGCCCCTGCCTGAACTGCAGGTAAGCGCCAGCGGTCAGGTAATGTGGCAGGACAACCGCTACAGCCTCGGGGAATTGCTGGAAGCACTGAAGGCAGCCGGCATCCGGGAAGCCAATCTGGGCACCACCGCCGATACCCGCCTGGCAGATTTCACCCGCACCCTGAGCGCCCTGGACAACGCTGGCGTGGAAGCGCACTGGAATCGCCAAAGCACCAACGACCTATGACAGAACTGGTTCCTCCTCCATCAACCTCCGGAAAAGGCCTGCTGGACCGGGTTGAAGACGCCCTGCTGCCGCTGATCAACCTGGTGTTCCTGCTGCTGATCTTCTTTATCGTGGCCGGCCAGCTGACCAACGAGCCCCTGCCCGAGCTGCCCGGTGCAGCCCGACAGCAACAGGAACGTGCCCCCGAAGCCGACCTGATGGTCGCGGCTGATGGCCAGTGGAAAGTACAGGGCAAGGTGCTGGGCGAAGAACAGCTGCTGGCCGCCCTGCCGCAACCCGATGACAACAATCCCCTGAGAATTGCCGCAGACCAGTCGCTTACCATGTCCGACCTGGAAGCGCTGCTGTCCGTCCTGGAGCAGGGCGGCTACACCGAGGTTCTGCTGCTGACGGAGCCCGGGCAATGATGCCGGAACACAAGGGCTCCAAGTTGTTGTTTCTGGTGCTGGCCATAGCCGCTGCCGGCTTCGGGCTGACGCTGGCGGCACCGGACAAACCCATACCCCTGGCTACCCTGGGCGACAGCGCTGTGAACACCGCACCGGCTATCAAGATCAGCCTGGCTGGCCGGAAAACACCTGCGCCGGTGGAAACACCCGCGGCTCTCCCTGCCAAGCCAGAGCCCGCGCCGAAACCGAAACCCGAGCCCAAGCCAAAGCCCAAACCCGACCCCAAGCCCGAACCGGCTCCGAAACCCGAACCTCGGCCAGAACCTGAACCCGAGCCAACACCGGAGCCTGCTTCGGAACCGGCACCCACGCCGGCAGAGCCTGCCCCTGCGGCGGATGTTTCAGAAGCGACTGAGACATCCGGGGAAGAGGGCGATGCCTCGGAAAGCCAGGATGCGGTACCCCTGCAGACCGCCGGCAACTCCGCCGACGTGAACAGCTATCTGAGCAAACTCAGCCGCCACCTGGCCCGCTACTACGACTACCCGCGCCGGGCGCGCCGGCTGGGCCAACAGGGCACACCGGTGATCGTGTTCGAGTTCACCCGCGACGGCAAGCTTCTCGAGCACTCACTTCGGGACAGCTCAGGCCACCGCCTGCTGGACGATGCCGCCCTGCAAATGCTGGAACAAGCCGCGCCACTGCCTGCCGTGCCGCCGGAAATGCGGGGCCGAACCTTTGCCTATGCCCTGCCGGTTCGGTTCAGTTTGCGCTGAAAATGCACCAGCGCCTCGCAGGCTGCACTGCATCAGTGCTGCTGACCGCGCCAGGACTAGCCGGCTAACCATGCGCACACACTCGCCTTGCTATTGAAATCACTGCTTTTTCTTTAGAACTTCCGAAGCTGGCACGAACCCTGCTGAGACTCCTTCAGCAGACCAGCACTCTGCCACACCGAAAATGAACGACTTCAGACGACGGCGTCTGCTCACCTTCGCTCTCAGCGCGAATCGTGAGCGGCGCCTTTTTTTTGGCGCCGGCAACCGCGTCAGAAAACCAGGAGGAATCCGTTATGTCCTACATTCTGCCTTCCGAGTTCGTCACCAAGATGGTCGACGCCGGAGAATCGAAAATCTATATGGCCACCCGGGATGTCCTGATCCGGGCCTTCATGGCCGGTGCCATCCTGGCCCTGGCCGCCGTCTTTGCCATCACCGTCACCGTCCAGACCGGCAGCCCCCTGGCCGGAGCCATGCTGTTCCCGGTCGGCTTCTGCATGCTCTACCTGATGGGCTTCGACCTGCTCACCGGCGTGTTCATGCTCACGCCGCTGGCGCTTCTGGACCGGCGCCCGGGCGTGGATACCCGGGGCATTCTGCGCAACTGGGGCTGGGTGTTCCTGGGTAACTTCGGCGGTGCCCTCACCGTGGCCGCCATCATGGCCTTCGTCTTCACCTACGGCTTCAACACCGAGCCCGGTGTGGTAGGCGAAAAAATCGCCTCCATTGGCAAAGCCCGCACCCTGGGTTACGCCGAACACGGCGTAGCGGGCTGGTTTACCATCTTTCTGCGGGGCGTGCTGTGTAACTGGATGGTGTCGATGGGCGTGGTCGGTGCGATGATCTCCACCACGGTGCAGGGCAAGGTACTGGCCATGTGGATGCCGATCATGCTGTTCTTCTACATGGGCTTCGAGCATTCCATTGTGAACATGTTCCTGTTCCCGTTTGCCCTGCTGATGGGCGGCGAGTTCGGCATCATGGACTACTTCATCTGGAATGAAATTCCCACCGTGCTGGGCAACCTGGTGGGCGGCTTGTCCTTCACCGGCCTGACCCTCTATGCCACCCATATACGCACTGCGCCCAAGCGCACGCTGGCAGCGGACTACCGCGCACCAGCCAGCACCCGCAGCGCCTGATCACGGCTGAAGCCCCCGGTGCCGCACACACCGGGGGCTTCACTGGTTCATATCCATGTCCAGCACCCAACAGCTCACGATAGAAGCCGGGCAGTTCAGCAGCGCCGGCCGGAAACCCGTCAACCAGGACTTCCACGGCCTGCTGGTACCCGACAATCATCAGCGCCACAGCAAAGGCATTACGGCGGTGATCGCCGACGGCATCAGCTCCAGCAATGTCAGCCAGGAGGCCAGTGAAGCGGCGGTGGCAGGCTTCCTGAGCGACTACTACTCGACCCCCGAGAGCTGGTCGGTGAAACAGTCGGCCGAACGGGTAGTTCGGGCCACCAATGCCTGGCTGCACGCCCAGACCCGGCAAAGCCGTTATCGCTACGACCAGGACCGGGGCTACGTCTGCACCTTCAGTGCCCTGGTGCTGAAATCCGCAACGGCGCACCTGTTTCATGTAGGAGACGCCCGGATTTACCGGCTTCAGGGCAACACCCTGGAACAATTCACGACCGACCACCGGGTCTGGCTTTCGGCCGAGGAAAGCTGCCTGAACCGGGCCCTAGGGCTGAGCCCGCAACTGGACATCGAATATCGCAGTGTCGCCCTGCACCGGAACGACGTATTTCTGATGATGACCGATGGTGTATACGAACAACTGTCTGCAGGGGATATCACCAGATGCCTTGCAGACTGCGGGGACAATCTGGATCACGCTGCCCGGGCATTGGCGAACCTGGCACTGGAGCGGGGAAGTGAGGATAACCTGACCGTTCAGGTACTGCGCGTACTCCAGTTACCCTCTCGGACACAGGACGTCAGCGCCCAGGAGACCTATCGCGAACTGCCCTTCGCGCCCGAGCCCGCACCCGGACAGGTGCTGGACGGGTACCGGATCATCCGGGCCCTGCACATCAGTAGCCGAAGCCACGTTTACCTGGCCGTGGATGAAAGTTCCGGGAAGCAAGTCGCAATCAAGTTTCCCGCCATGGAGTTACGACAGTACCCGGACGAACTGGAGCGATTTGCCACCGAACGCTGGATTGCCCAGCGCGTGCAGAGCCCCCATGTGGTCGCCATCTTTGCCCCGGAGCGCCCGCAAAGTTGCCTGTACCTGGCCACTGACTATGTGGAAGGCTGTACCTTGCGGCAATGGATGCTTGACCACCCTCAGCCAGACCTGGAAACCGTGCGACAACTGGCCGAGCAGATTATCCGGGGACTCAGGGCCTTTCACCGGCTGGAAATGGTGCATCAGGACCTGAAACCGGAAAATGTCCTGATCACACCCGATGGCCAGGCCATGCTGGTCGATTTCGGAGCTACCCGGGTCGCCGGTCTTGAAGAAGCCGGCAAACCTGCCACCGACTATCCGGTTGGCGCAGCCCTCTACTCGGCCCCGGAACTGTTTCTCGGCGAGCCGGGCACCTGGCAGTCGGACCAGTACGCCCTTGGCGTGATTGTCTATCAGCTGTTGACCGGGCACCTGCCCTACCACACCGATGTACCCCGAATCCGCACTCGCAAACAACTGCGGGCCCTGACATACCGGCCAGCCAGGGCCTGGCGCGAAGACCTGCCACCGTGGCTGGACGCCACCCTGGCCCGGGCCACCCACCCGGAACCCCATCGTCGCTACCCGGCGTTATCGGAACTGCTCTATGAACTCCGACACCCCGGGCAGGACTGGCGCGCCCGACACCATCCTCCTCTCATGGAACGGCACCCGGTACGTTTCTGGCAAGGCGTCTCAGCCCTGCTTCTGCTGGCGCTATTAACTTCCCTGGCCGGAGGCTCCTGGATCTGAGCTCCGGGCCATTTCTTGCCCGGCCAGCAAAAGCTCGCCCGTACGCCAGGCAACGCGTTGCCCGAAGGCACTCAGGAAACGCCAGAAAAACACATAACCATATGTTTTATATAATAATTAAAAAACTGGCACGGGGATTGTTATCAGTTATGCCGTCCAGGGAACAACCTTGGGACACTCACTCACACATTGTCATGGAGCAGACTATGCCAACTCCTTGTTATATCAGCATCGAAGGTAAAACTCAGGGCAACATCACCGCCGGCGCATTCACTTCCGATTCTGTAGGCAACATCTACGTTGAAGGTCACGAAGACGAAGTGCTGGTTCAGGAATTCAGCCACGTTGTCACCGTTCCGACTGACCCCCAGTCCGGTCAGCCTTCCGGCCAGCGCGTGCACAAGCCGTTCAAGTTCACTTCCGCCCTGAACAAATCCACCCCGCTGATGTACAACGCCCTGGCTTCCGGCGAAATGCTGCCGAAAGTAGAGCTCAAGTGGTACCGAACTTCCGTAGAAGGCAAGCAGGAGCACTTCTTCTCCACCATCCTGGAAGATGCCACCATCATCGACATCGACTGCAACATGCCCCACTGCCAGGACGCCGCCAACGCTGACTTCACCCAGCTGGTAACCGTTTCCCTGTCCTACCGCAAGGTAACCTGGGAGCATGCCGTTGCCGGTACCTCCGGTGCAGACGACTGGCGCTCGCCAATCGAAGCCTGATTTTTCAGGTTCGATCCTCGGAAAACGGCTGGCCTTCGGGCCGGCCGTTTTTGTTTCCGGGCTTCATTGTCAGGAACAAACCATTGTGTAAACATACACAATAAGGATCTTATCTTGTGAAAAGTGCTGACCTGATTAAACGACTCAAAGCCGAAGGCTGGGTCAAAGTCGGTGGCAAGGGAGATCACGAAAAGTACAAACATCCGGACAAACCGGGTCATGTTGTGGTTCCGCACCCCCGAAAAGATATTCCCATCGGCACCCTGAGAAGCATTTATCGTCAGGCCGGCTGGGACTGGAGGTAAACGTGCTTTATCCCGTATACGTACACAAGGGCGACGACGAGCACGCCCACGGCGCAGAAATTCCGGACTTCCCCGGCTGTTTTTCCGCTGCCGACCAATGGCAGGAGTTGCCGGGAAAAATCCAGGAGGCCATTGAGCTTTACTGCGAAGACGAAGACATGGAGCTTCCCTCGCCGTCCTCCCTGGACGACCTGATGAATAACCGTGACTATCAGGGTGGTCTCTGGATGATGGTGGATATAGACGTTAACCGCTTGAAAACCCGATCTGTCCGCCTTAACGTCAGCCTTCCGGAAGGCCTGTTGCGTCGCATTGACGAGGAGGCCCGGAGCAGACATATGAGCCGGTCAGCCTTTTTGGCAATGACGGCTCGCAAAGAACTGGAAGCCCGTTAACTCGTGACATCTTCACTCCCCGAATTTACAAAGACACTCGGCACTCTCATGTGCCAGGCCACCCGGGACATTCTATGGGCGCCGGCTGCAAGCTGGGTTCGAAAACAGAACCAGTGTGCAGGACTGGTGCTGCGCGTAGGCTCCGGGCAAGCCACTTACCACCGTTATGATCCCCGCAAGAAGCAACACTTGATCACCTACGGGGCCAGGATGATTGCCGCCAAGCATCAACCGGAAACCGCCCAGGGCTGGTTATCCACCCGGGAAATCCGGAGCCGCGGCTATTTTGAGGGGGAAGTGAGTGTGCTGAACCTGCTGGCGCACACCTGCTGCCATGAGTTCGCCCATTTGCTGCAGCACAGCGCCGGGCAACGGCATTACGGCTCGGTGCATAACCGGCATTTCTATGAAGCGCTGGATGAGTTGCACCACAGCGGTGCCGCAAACGCCACCCGGCTATACCTTGCGGAACAGGCCAGCGGCTGCGGGATCGAGCTATCCGCCGGGCCCTTTGAGTTTCCGAGTCCCGCTGCAGAGCATCGGCACTGGCAGGTGGGGGATTCAGTGGTATTCGACGACGGCAGACGCGAAATTCAAGGCCAGGTGGTGCGCGTTAACCGCAAGACTTGCACCGTGACTGTCAGCCAGCATGCCCGGATCCTTCGTTACCGGGTGCCGCTGTCGCTGCTTCGGCGGGCTGCTGCGGCCTGACTCAGGCGGGTTCCCGGGCCCCAGTGCGAGCAAGCAGGTCCTGTATCTCCGGAAGGCAGGAGCCACAGTTGGTACCACACTTCAGGTGCTCGCCCAGTGCCTCCGGGCTGGCCATGCCCTGCTCAATGGCTTGGGCAATCTGGTGCTCACCCACGCCAAAACAGCTGCAGATAATCGGCCCCGCCGCCTCGCCTTCCACCGTCTCTGCTGCCAGTAACGACCGGCGTTGTTCCGGCCCCAGCTCACCGCTGCCGAAGCAACTGTCCAGCCAGTCCAGATCCGGCATGGCCTGAGCACAGGGTTCAACCAGTAACACGGCATCCAGGCGATCGCCGCTGAGCCAGGCGGCTCGGTAACGCTGCCTGGCGCGGTCCTCCATCACCATTTCCGGTTCCCGGGAAAAACCCCCTTGCCCCCAGTCATCCCAGTTCATGTCATGGCCACCGGCGAACCACCAGCTGTGACTGTGGGGCAAGCGCTGGCGGCTCCAGTAGACAAGGGCAGTGGTGTCCAATGAAACATCGCTGGCGTCATTCAACATCAGCCTCGCCTGCCAGCAAGTCACCAGGGGCCGGATTGTCGCCACCCCGTGCTTGCCTTCTGGCTGGCCGGAGATGGGGTCCACAACCGGCCGGATCAGGCTGGAGGCCAGGGCAGCAGAGGCAAACCGGCCATTCCAGTGAATGGGCACAAACACTTCACCGGTACGCTGCCCGGTGCTGGCCCGCACCCGACCAACGTAACCGGCACCGCCCTGCCCACGCAGCAACGCCAGCGCGCCTTCCGTCAGGCCAAAGTTGGCAATATCCGCCGGGTGCAGCTCAATAAAGGGCTCGCTGCGATGGGCAAGCAGTCTGGGGGCCACGGCCGTTCGGGTCATGGTGTGCCATTGGTCCCGGATTCGCCCGGTATTCACCACCAGTGGATACCGGGGGCTCGGTTGCTGCCCGGGCGGCAAACTGGACACAGGCACCAACCGGGCCCGGCCATCCGGCGTAGGGAACCTGCCGTGCGAAAACAGCCGGCGGGTTTGCATCCAGGCTCCTGGATTACCATCCGTAACCGGCCACTGCACCGGCGCCAGTTCGTCGTACTCCTTGTCACTGAGCTGAGACAACGCCGAAATATTGAACACACGCTCGCCCCCGTTTCCATAACCGGACAACGCAGCATGTTCACGAAAAATATCGGCCGGGGAACGGTAGTCGAAGGCTTGGGCATGGCCAAGGGCCCAGGCAACATCCCGCATAATCTGCCAATCCGGCCGAACCTTCTCCGGCAGGGTTAGAAACCGCCGTTGGCGCGAAATGCGACGCTCCGAATTGGTCACCGTTCCATCTTTCTCGCCCCAGCCGGCAGCCGGCAAGAGGATATCGGCAAACTGCGTGGTATCGGTCTGAGCCACACAGTCCGAAACGATCAACGTCTGGCAACGGGACAGTGCCTGGTGAATCCGGTCAGTGTCCGGCAGGCTGACTGCGGGGTTGGTTCCCATTACCCAGAGCACACGGATCTCACCCCGGTGAACCGCCTCGAACAACTCCACGGCTTTATGGCCAGGCCCCTTGGCCATCTGCTCGCTGTGCCAGAAATCCGAGACCCGGAGCATGGCGCCCGGGGTGTCATAATCCATATGGGCTGCCAGGGTATTGGCGAGCCCGCCGACCTCACGACCACCCATGGCATTGGGCTGCCCGGTTAACGAAAACGGGCTCGCACCCGGTAGGCCCACCCGCCCGGTAGCCAGATGGCAGTTAATGATGGCATTGGCTTTGTCGGTACCGGCGACCGACTGATTAATACCCTGGGAAAAAGCGGTCACAGTGCGCCCGGTGTCTGCAAACCACTCATAGAAGCACCGTACATCTTCTGCTGCCAGATCGCAGCCGCTGGCCACCGCTTGCACAGAAGGGGCACAGGACCGGGCGATCGCCAGGGTTTCCTCGAAACCGTTACAGTGCTTTGCAATATAGTCATCCGCCAGCGCTTCATGATCCTGCAGCCAGACCAGCAAGCCGTTGAACAACAGGGTGTCTGTTCCGGGGCGAAGCTGAAGGTGCAGGTCCGCCAGGTCGGTCGTTGCTGTCTTTCTGGGATCGATGACCACCACTCTCCGTCCCTGACGACCTGCCGCACTCATCCGCTGGTACAGCACCGGGTGGGCCCAGGCGGCGTTGCTGCCCGCAAGCACCAGCAAGTCCGCCAGCTCAAGATCCTCGTAGCAGCCCGGGACACAGTCCTCGCCAAAGGCACGCTTGTGGGCCGCAACGGCCGAGGACATGCACAGTCTGGAATTGGTATCCACATGCGGAGTGCCGATAAAGCCCTTGGCCAGCTTGTTGGCAACGTAATAATCCTCCGTGAGCAACTGCCCGGAGAGATAGAAAGCCACCGACTCCGGACCATGCTCCCGCACCGATTCAGAAATGGCCCCGGCTATCCGGTCAATGGCCTCAGCCCACGTCACCTCACGCCCCCCGACCTTTGGCTCCAACAACCGGTTCGGATCCTCCAGCGTCTCGTGCAAGGCAGAGCCCTTGACGCAAAGCCGGCCGCCATTAGCCGGATGCAGGCGATCGCCCCCGACATAGCCGGAGGTGGCCAGCACACCGCAGCCAACACCACAGTAGGGGCAGGTGGTGGCAATAGAGTCCGTTGGAGTGTCGTGGTGTTTCATGCTGTTCCTCGCTTTTAACCAAAAAAACCCGCCTCCCGGGTTCTGTTTCCAGAGCCGGGGGCGGGCTTCGTTGCCTGAGTTGTCTGTCTTTAAAGAAAGCAATTAGGAGGCCAGTGCACGCTTTGATGCCTGTAAGGGCCTTGAATGCCGCATGGTGCGCAGGTTGAAGCCAGGCTGCACCGTTAAAAAGATCCCGTGGAAAGCCTCTCGATTGGTGTTCACCTTGGTGCAATTGTCCATTTTCTGCACCAAAACCACCCCGGCACAGAACCGGGCGCCCCTGCCTGAACGACCAGAGATCCCGCAACCTACTGAAATACATGAATAGTTCCAAATGGCACGGCTTGTGCTGAGTAATTAGTGAACCATCACGACATCACAGCTCTCATTTACAGGCATCGGCGCCTGCTCTCCGGCAACGGAGGCAGGCGCTTTTTTTTGCGCGTCTGGAATGAAAGAACCGAGAGGCATCCCGATGAAGACAGTGAACCATTATGTTCGACCTTTACTGACCGCCACCCTGATCGGTCTGAGTTCCCTGGCCCAGGCCGAGATTGGCCCGGCGGAGAAACCCGACCTGAAGCTTGGCTTCATCAAGCTCACGGATATGGCCCCGCTGGCGGTTGCCTGGGAACAGGGCTACTTCATGGACGAGGGCCTGTTCGTGGAGCTCGAAGCCCAGGCGAACTGGAAGGTGTTGCTGGACCGGGTGATCACTGGCGAACTGGACGGTGCGCATATGCTGGCCGGCCAGCCGCTGGGCGCCTCCATAGGCTATGGCACCCAAGCCGACATCATCACCGCCTTCAGCATGGACCTCAACGGCAACGGCATTACCGTGTCCAACGATGTCTGGGAAGCGATGAAACCGAACCTGGAGATGGAAGGCGAGCGTCTGGCCCACCCGATTTCAGCCAGCGCCCTTAAGCCCGTGGTGGAGCAGACCCGTGCCAATGGCGAGCGCTTCCGCATGGGCATGGTGTTTCCGGTGTCCACCCACAATTACGAACTGCGTTACTGGCTGGCCGCCGGTGGCCTGAATCCCGGCTTCTACGCGCCCCAGCGCGGTGACACCAGCGGCACCCTCGAGGCCGACGTGCACCTTTCCGTAACGCCACCGCCGCAAATGCCGGCCACCATGGAAGCGGGCACCATCCAGGGCTACTGCGTGGGTGAACCCTGGAACCAGCAGGCGGTGTTCAAGGGCATCGGTGTGCCGGTGATTACTGACTACGAAATCTGGCCCAACAACCCGGAAAAGGTATTCGGGGTGACCGAATCCTGGGCGGAGCAATACCCCAACACCCACCTGCGTTTACTGCGGGCGCTGATCCGCGCCGCTTACTGGCTGGACGAAAACCAGAACGCCAACCGGGAAGCCGCCGTGGACATTCTGGCGCGTCCCAGCTACGTGGGGGCCGACAGGGAAGTCATTGCCAACTCCATGACCGGCACCTTCGAGTATGAAAAGGGCGATGTCCGGGAAGTACCGGATTTCAACGTCTTCTTCCGCTACCACGCCACCTACCCCTATCCGTCTGATGCGATCTGGTACCTGAGCCAGATGCGTCGCTGGGGACAGATTCCCGAGGCGAAATCCGACGACTGGTACATGAAGACCGCAGCCCGGGTGTACCGGGGCGATCTTTACGCCGAAGCCGCCCAGTCACTGATCGAGGACGGCCTGATGACCGCCAGTGACTTCCCGGACTTTGCCCAGGAGAACTTTGAACGTCCAATGCAGGGTGAGCTGATTGACGGTGTACCGTTCACTCCGCGCCAACCCAACGCCTACATCGATCGTTTCAGTATCGGCCTGAAAGGGTCAGAGACACCGTGAGGGAGGGCTAAAAATGACTACGTTAAGTGCAAGAATCGGTCAGTCCATGGCCAGTGGCAGCCGCCAGCTGCTTTCCGGTATGCATCCGCGCGAATGGCTCACGCGGGGCAAAGAGCTGCTGTTGCCGCTGGTTGGTATTCTGCTCTTCCTCGGCTTCTGGCACCTGGCCGCACCGCAGGTGGAAACCTCCCTGGGGGCTTTCCCCGGCCCGGTGCAGGTGTGGGAGCAATCCGGACAACTGTGGCAGGAGCACGCCAGCCAGCGGGAGCGGGCCGATAAGTTCATCACCATGCAGGAGGAGCGTAATGCCCGCATTCTGGCCGACAATCCGCAGGCAGACGTCCGCATCCGGGATTACCCGGGCGCGCCCACCTTTCTCGACCAGGTGGTCACCAGCCTGCTGACCGTACTGGCCGGTTTCGCCCTGGCGTCATTGATTGCAGTGCCGTTGGGCATTGTCTTTGGCCTGAACCGGTACTTCCAGGCTGCGGTGAATCCCCTGATACAGATCTTCAAACCGGTCTCTCCGCTGGCCTGGCTGCCGCTGGTGACCATGGTGGTGTCCGCCACCTATGTCAGTGACGATCCGATGTTCGAGAAGTCGTTCCTGACCTCGATGATTACAGTCACCCTGTGCAGTCTGTGGCCGACGCTGATTAATACCAGTGTTGGGGTAGCCGCAGTGAGTCCCGATCTGCTGAACGTCTCCCGGGTACTGCGGCTGTCATTCTGGACCCACGTGCGCAAGGTGGTTTTGCCTTCGTCGGTGCCGATGATCTTTACCGGCTTGCGGGTGTCGCTGGGTATTGCCTGGATGGTGCTGATCGCCGCTGAGATGCTGGCGCAGAGCCCGGGGCTGGGTAAGTTCGTCTGGGATGAGTTCCAGAATGGCAGTAGCCAGTCTTTGAGTCGGATTATGGTGGCGGTGCTGGCCATCGGGTTTATCGGGTTTTTGCTGGATCGGGTCATGCTGTTAATTCAGAAAAAGGTGGCATGGAATGAATAAGACACATCTGGAACTAACCGGAGTCGAGATGGCGTTTGATACGCCGAAAGGACCCTTCGTTGCCCTGGACAATGTGAACTTGAAGATCCAGAAAGGGGAGTTTGTTTCACTGATCGGCCATTCCGGCTGCGGAAAATCAACGGTGCTAAACATTGTTGCCGGGTTACTGCAGGCCTCCAGGGGTGGCTGTGTACTGGACGGGCATGAGGTAAATTCACCCGGTCCCGAGCGGGCGGTGGTGTTTCAGAATCATGCCCTGATGCCCTGGTTAACGGTGTATGAAAACGTGGAACTGGCGGTCCGGCAGGTGTTTCGCAAGTCGATGACCCGGCAGGAGCGCAAGGACTGGATTACCCATAACCTGGAACTGGTGAATATGGCCCACGCCGCCAACAAGCGGCCGGGCGAGATTTCCGGGGGGATGGCGCAACGGGTGGGCATCGCCCGGGCATTGGCCATGAAACCCAGTGTGTTGCTGATGGATGAGCCGTTCGGGGCGCTGGATGCCCTGACACGGGCCCATTTGCAGGATTCGCTGATGGAAATACAGCAGGAGCTGAACAATACCGTGATCATGATTACCCACGATGTGGACGAGGCGGTGCTGTTGTCCGACCGCATTATCATGATGACCAACGGCCCTGCCGCCACGGTGGGGGAGGATCTGCACATTGATCTGCCAAGGCCTCGCAATCGTGTGGCCCTGGCGGATGATGTCAAATATGTGCATTACCGGCAGGAGGTGTTGTCGTTCCTGTACGAGAAGCAGCGCAAGCTGGAGTCACTGAACAGTCGCCGCGGCAGCAATGCAAAACCCGAGGCGCCGGCAGCAAAACATTCAGCTTCGGCCTGACTTTATGCCGGGGCGGGGCGCCCCGTCCCGGCCTGGTTCAAGTATCAGCTTAAGACCCCTGCCATGGATACCAGTGCCCGGGCGACTTCGGGCAGTCGCTTGCCCTGATCCATGGCCAGTTTTCGCAGCAGGCGGTGGGCTTCGTCATTGCTGATGTTGCGGTGTTCCATCAACAGCAGGACGGCCTTTTCCTGGGTACGACGATCTTCCAGAGCTTCTTTGGCGCTCTGCAATTCTTCGGACATCTGACGCAGGCGGCGAGTCTGTTCCTGGACCAGGTCAAAGATGGATCGGCCTGATTGCTGCCCGACACCTTCCCCGACCCACGCGTCGGCAGCTCCGGCCTCTACACCGTTATCGCAAACCACCAGCACGGGCGTTGTGGAGGCATGGCGTTGTTCCAGCGAGGCCAGCAGGGTCTCCTGATGAGCCAGGGAGTGGCGCGCTTCGGTATAGCGCTCCACGCAGCGATGGTGGAAAGCGCTCTCAACGGAATCCTCAATCTTCTTCAGATCGTCCATGCGCTCTGTCATCAGATTGAACCAGCGGTCGGCCATGTCTTTATCCAGAGACTTATAGGGCCCGACCGAAACGGCCATCTGTCGCATCCGCTCAATTTCCAGTTCCCGCGGGTGAGCGCGCAGGGCTTGCCAGAGCGACAGGCTCTCCTCACTGGCGAAGCCGACAAACACCTCAAAACACCGCTCCTGCGCTTCAACCAGGTGCATCATGCGCCGTGACAGTGCGTTATCGAAGTGTCCGCTGGAGAACCCCGCGGAACCTGCGGCCCGCTCCTGACCACAATATTCCTTTCCGTTCATGACATGCACCATGGCCACAAGCAGTCCCGCAATCGAAGGTTCTGCCACGGTTTCTGCCGCTTCGAAAACGACCGTAATCAGTTGATGAATAGTGTCGCAGAACCACTCCGTGGCCTCCGAAACACTGGCCTCCTGGTCATTCACCCGCTGCCGCAGCCCGGGCAGTTGGTCGAGGCTGTGCAGGGCGCTGGCGATGTGCCCGAGCAGTGGGCTGCTGACCGGATGGGTGGTGAGATCCTCCTGAATGTCTGCCAACGCCCGCCGGAAGGTAGCGGCCAACTGGTCGTTTTCCTTGACCATGGCGGTACGTTCCCGGGCAAAGCGTTGGCAACCGGACCCCAGATAAAGATTGGTGGCGCCTCGCTCCCGTTGCAGGCCATGGACCAGATTGCCCACGCTCTGCACCAACCGCCCCATCTGCAGAAAGTACTCCAGATTACGGATCTCACACTGGCGGGAGGCCATCAGAAATTCCGCAGCAGTCGCTGTCGCGGTCATACGGGGATGGCGTTTGGTGTTCATGGTGCAGCTCCTGGTGTCGGTACACAGTTGGTTCCTTTCTACCCGGACTGCAGCAATTTACAGGCCAGTCATTCCGGCCCAATCATCGTGCGTTTCGCCCCATCCCGGGGCACCCTTTTGATGCCCACGAGCCGGACTCTTTCAACGGACTCACCTAAGCCATTGAATAATAAAGCCTGAAAAAGTTGGCACGGAGATCGCAAACACTTAGACAAGGACGACTGTCCCGGCCATGGAATCAGGCCGGACCATCAGATCATTGTTGTTGGCATTGGTGCCGGACCATCTGTTCTCTTCGGAGAGCATGATGCTCCGGCTTTTTTCGTTGCTGGAGGCACTCAGTTCCATGGAACACACACAGGATAACCCACTGGTGATCTGCGGCCATGGCATGGTCGCGCAGCGGCTGCTGGAGCAACTGGTAGCCCAGGGGCATCCGTTCAGCCGCATTGTGGTGTTTAACGGTGAGCCCTTCGCTGCCTACAACCGGATCCAGTTGTCGTCATTACTGGCCGATCAGATTCAGGAAACCGATCTGGAACTGAAACCCTGGCAGTGGTTCCACAAGCACCGAATAGAGGTGCACCAGCATGAGCCTGTCACCCATATCATTCCGGACCAGCGCGAGGTAACAACCGCCTGTGGTCGCACCCAGTCCTATCACACGCTGGTGCTGGCCACCGGAGCACAGCCCTCCCGCCTTGGCCTCCCCGGTGAAGACCTTGACGGCGTGATGAACTTCCGGGACCTGGCCGACACCCGCACGCTGATCCGGCAGGCAAAGTCACACCGTCGGGCCGTGGTCATCGGCGGAGGCTTTCTCGGTCTGGAGGCGGCCGAAGGGCTCAGGACCCGGGGCATGGACGTTACGGTGCTGCACCGCAGCGGTCATCTGCTCAACCGACAGCTGAACCCGATCGCTGGCGATATCCTGAAGCAGAAGTTACAGCAGCGGGGGCTGAGTATCCGAACCGGCACCTCGCCGGTCTCCCTGCTCGGTCGGAATCAGGTCCGCGCCGTGGAACTGAGTGACGGCACGGTACTGGCCACGGACCTGGTGGTTATTGCTACCGGTATTGAACCCAACAAGGGATTGGCAGCTGACGCCGGCCTCAACTGTGACCGGGGTATTCGAGTTACTCCGAACCTGATGACGTCCAACCCGCATATCTACGCACTGGGTGAGTGCTGTCAGTTTCAGGAGCACACCTTTGGCTTGGTCGAACCCGGTTACGAGCAGGCCCGAATCCTGGCACAGCTTCTTTGCCAGGTGCCGGGAGCCAGGGCATTTGAGCCTGGAGAAGTGGCCACCCGACTGAAAATCAGCGATCTGCCCATTTTTTCCTGTGGCCGGGTAGTCCCCGGCGAGCATACCGAAATTGTTGAATGGCAGGACCGAACCCACGCGGTCTACGGCCAACTGCTGCTGGATGGCAACCGGCTGGCCGGCGCCATCCTGCTGGGAGATACCGCCAACGGGCCCTGGTACAGCGAACTGATTCGCTCCGGAGCCGATGTCTCCCGCTACAGGGACACCATCGCTTTCGGCAAAACCTATTGCGACGCAGCAGCCTGATAGGCTGCCAAGAGAGAGGACAGCATGATGAGTAAACAGACCCTGATCGTGATCGGCAACGGTATGGTTGGCCATCACTTCCTGGAACAGTTTAGCCAGTCCCCGGAGGCCGAGACCTACCGGGTGATCGTGTTCGGTGAAGAGAAGCAGCTGGCCTACGACCGGGTGCATCTGTCGGAGTACTTCACCGGTTCCACTCACGCGGACCTCGCCATGGGTACAGCAGACTGGTACGCGGAACAGGGCATCGATCTTCGCCTGAATGAGCCGGTCACCGCCATCGACCGGAACACCCGCGTGCTGACGACACCGAAAGGCAAGTACACCTACGATCAACTGGTGCTGGCCACCGGCTCCTACCCGTTCGTACCGCCCATTAAGGGCAACGATCAGGATGGCTGCTTTGTGTACCGAACCCTGGACGATCTGGATGCCATTCAGGCCAGTGCCCAGTCGGCGAAAACCGGTGTCGTGGTGGGCGGCGGTCTGCTGGGGCTGGAAGCGGCAAACGCCCTGAAAAGCCTGGGCCTGCAGGCCCATGTAGTGGAATTCGCCCCGCGCCTGATGCCTGTGCAGCTGGACGATCAGGGCGGCGCCCTGTTGCGCCAGAAAATTGAAGATCTGGGCGTACAGGTACACACCGAGAAAGCCACCACGGCCATTGTGCCGGGCAGCGACGCCCGGCTGAGGATGAACTTCGCCGACGACAGCCATCTGGAAACCGATCTGATTGTGTTCTCCGCCGGCATCCGTCCTCAGGATACCCTGGCCCGGGCCTGCGGCCTGGAGGTGGGCGAACGCGGCGGGATTGTGGTCAACAATCAATGCACCACCTCAGACCCGAACATTCACGCCATCGGTGAATGCGCGCTCTGGAACAATCGCATCTTCGGACTGGTGGCTCCGGGTTACACCATGGCGCGCACCCTGGCGGCCGCTTTGAACAAAGACACCGGTGCGGCCTTTACCGGTGCCGATATGAGCACCAAGCTCAAGCTGCTGGGGGTGGATGTGGGCTCCATCGGCGATGCCCACGGCCAGACCCCGGGTGCACGCAATATCCGTTTTCACGATGAGCAGGCCGGCCACTACCGGCGCATGGTGGTGAGCCAGGACGGTAAGACTCTGCTGGGCGCCATTCTGGTAGGCGACAACGGCCCTTACGATACCCTGCTGCAGTACGCCCTCAATGGCATTGAGCTGCCAGCCAACCCGGAGGCGCTGATTCTGCCGGAAAGCGAAGGAGGCGCGCCTGCCCTGGGGGCCGACGCCCTGCCGGACAGCGCCTCCATCTGTTCCTGCCACAACGTCACCAAGGGCGATATATGTGGCGCCATTGACGCCGGCTGCACCGATCTGGGCGGCGTCAAGGCTGAAACCAGGGCCAGTACCGGTTGCGGCGGCTGTGCGGCTTTACTGAAGAAGGTGGTGGACAGCGAGCTGGAAAAGCGCGGCGTGGAGGTGTGTACCGACCTTTGCGAACACTTCCCCTACACCCGACAGGAACTGTTCCATCTGGTGAAGGTGAACGGTATCCGCACCTTCCGGGGTCTGCTCAAACAATACGGCAAGGGCCAGGGCTGTGACATCTGCAAGCCAACGGTGGGCTCCATTCTGGCCACCTGCTGGAACGAGCATATTCTGGCCACCGACCACGTGCCGCTACAGGACACCAACGACACTTTCATGGCCAACATGCAGAAGAACGGCACTTACTCCATCGTGCCACGCATTCCGGGCGGCGAGATTACCCCTGAAAAGCTGATTGTGCTGGGCGAAGTGGCCAGGGAGTACGATCTGTACACCAAGATCACCGGCGGGCAACGGGTGGATCTGTTCGGCGCCACCCTGAGCGAACTGCCGGAGATCTGGGAGAAGCTGATCGCCGCCGGTTTTGAAACCGGCCACGCCTATGGCAAGTCCCTGCGTACGGTGAAGTCCTGCGTGGGCAGCACCTGGTGCCGCTACGGCGTGCAGGACAGCGTGGGCATGGCGATCACCCTGGAGAATCGCTACAAGGGCCTGCGGGCGCCCCATAAGGTGAAGATGGCGGTGTCTGGCTGTACCCGCGAATGCGCCGAGGCCCAGAGCAAGGATTTCGGGGTGATTGCCACGGAGAAGGGCTGGAACCTGTACGTGTGTGGTAATGGCGGCATGCGGCCACGGCATGGGGATCTGTTTGCCACCGATCTGTCGGATGAAGAGCTGCTCCGCACCATCGACCGGGTGGTGATGTTCTATGTACGCACGGCGGATCGGCTGCAGCGGACGTCGGTGTGGATGGAAAACCTGGAGGGTGGTCTGGCGTATCTGAAGCAGGTGGTGCTGGAGGACAGCCTCGGCATTGGCGAGGAGCTGGAGCAGCATATGGCGGATCTGGTGGACACCTATCAGTGCGAGTGGAAGACCGCCGTTGAGGATCCGGAGAAGCGCAAGCGGTTCCGGGAGTTTGTGAATGCGCCGTTGCAGAGGGATCCGGTGCAGCGTTGGACTTCGGAGCGGGGGCAGCGTCGGCCTGTTTTGGAGGTGGTTTCTTCCTAGCCTTCTGATCCGGTGCAGGAGCCAGGCGGCATGGGGGTGCTTTCCTTTCGGAAAAAACAACTCGCTTCGCTCAGACATCTTTTTTCCTGCAGGAAAGCACCCCCATACCACCTTGCTCTTTGGGCTTGGTGGGAGAGGCACTCAGTATTGGTGAACAAACAGGAGAGATTTATGAAAGCTCGGACTTGTTGGGAAGCGGTTTGTACGGTGGACGATCTGGTGGCGGATTCCGGGATTGCCGTCTGGACGGAGGACGGGCCGGTCGCGGTGTTTTATCTGCCGCATCGGTTGCCGGCGTTGTTTGCCATCAGCCATAGCGATCCGTTCAGTGGTTCGAACGTTTTGGCCCGGGGGATTACCGGGGATTTGAACGGGGAGCCGGTGGTGGCTTCGCCGCTGTACAAGCAGCATTTCAGTTTGCGGACCGGGCGGTGTCTGGAGGATGCGGGTGTGCAGGTGAAGACGTATCCGGTGCTGTTGGATGGCAACCGGATTCGGCTGGAGGTGCCGGTGGCTCAGGCGGCGTCGGTGGCGGCCTGAGCCCCTGGGGTCGCTGAACGGGCGTCAGCCGGGTTTGTTTGGGTCAATCCGGTGTCGGGCAAGTTGCGGTAGTATCATCTCTATCCTCAACAACACGAGATGCACCGTGATACCTCTCAGCCCCACCGACCAATTGTTCCTCTGGCTGGAAAAGCGCCAGCAACCCATGCACGTGGGTGGGCTTCAGCTGTTTTCCTTTCCCGAAAACGCCCCGGACGATTACGTTGCCCGGCTGGCGGAGCAGTTGCGGCAGCAGCATCAGGTAACCGCGCCGTTCAACCGCCGGCTGAGCTACCGGCTGGGCCAGCCGGTGTGGGTGGAAGACGATCAGCTGGACCTGGAGCACCACTTCCGCTTTGAAGCGCTGCCAACGCCGGGTCGCATCCGGGAGCTGCTGTCGTTTGTGTCGGCCGAGCACTCGCACCTGATGGACCGGGAGCGACCGATGTGGGAGGTGCACCTGATTGAAGGGCTGAAAGACCGCCAGTTTGCCTTGTACACCAAGGTGCATCACTCGCTGATCGATGGGGTTTCCGCGATGCGCCTGGCCACCCGGATGCTGAGCGAGAATCCGCAAGAAACCGGCATGCCGCCGATCTGGGATATGACACCAAGGGCGCGTTCCGGTGGCGATGATGGCAGCCTGTCACTCTGGCGCAGCGTTACCCACCTGCTGGGCAGCTCCGGCAAGCAGCTGGGTACGATTCCCACGGTAGCGAAGGAGCTGCTGAAAACCATCAACCAGGCCCGCAAAGACCCGGCCTACCACTCCATCTTCCACGCCCCGCGCAGCGTTCTGAACCAGAAAATCACCGGTTCCCGCCGCTTCGCCGCCCAGTCTTACTGCCTGAAACGCATCAAGGCGGTGTGTGAAGCCTACGGCACCACCGTGAACGACGTGGTCACCGCCATGTGTGCCTCAGCCCTGCGCACCTATCTGATGAACCAGGATGCCCTGCCGGCGAAACCGCTGATCGCCTTCGTGCCGGTTTCCCTGCGCCGGGACGACAGTTCCGAAGGCAACCAGGTCGGCGTGATCCTGGCCAACCTGCACACCGATGAAAACAATGCCGGCCAGCGCCTGATGAAAATCCACCAGAGCATGGAGGAAGCCAAGGACCGCTACCGGAACATGTCGTCAGAGGAAATCGTCAACTACACCGCCCTGACCCTGGCCCCGGCGGCCTTCCACCTGCTCACCGGCATGGCGCCAAACTGGCAGACCTTCAACGTGGTGATCTCCAACGTACCCGGCCCCTCCGAGCCCCGCTACTGGAACGGCGCCAGGCTGGAAGGCATGTACCCGGTCTCCATCGCCATGGACCGCCTGGCCCTGAACATGACCCTGACCAGCTACAACGGCCAGGTAGAATTCGGCCTCATCGGCTGCCGCCGGACGCTGCCCAGCATGCAGCGAATGCTCGACCACCTGGAAGAAGGCCTGGCCGAGCTGGAAACCGCCGCCGGCCTGTAATCAGCCGAAACGGACTTCGTGGTTACGTTCGGAAACCTGGGTGTTCAGGGTCCAGAAGTCGTACAACACGCCGATGAAGAACAAGCCGCCAGTCAGCAGGTAGATCAGCCCGGTAATCCACTTGCCCATGTACATGCGATGGATGCCGAACACCCCCAGGAAGGTGAGCAAAATCCAGCTGATGTTGTAGCTGACCTCGCCTTCCTGAAAACGCCGGTCGGCCTGTCTGTCCATACTGGGGATCAGAAACAGGTCGATGATCCAGCCGATGAAGAACAGCCCTAAGGTGAAGAACCAGATGGTGCCGGTGATCGGTTTACCATAATAAAACCGGTGCGAGCCCAGGAATCCGAAGATCCAGAGCAGGTAGCCTATGACTTTGCTGTGTGTGTCTGGTTGTCCGTTCATCCTGGTTCCTTTTTTTGAGTTTGGGTTCGGCTTGGGCCCTAGCCTGTTGGTTTTGGGGGCGGGACTGGGGAGGTTGGATTATTTTTCCCTTGGAAAAAACAACTCGCTTCGCTCAGACATATTTTTTCTGGCGGGAAAAATAATCCAACCTCCCCGTCCGTCACAATATCGGGGCATAGGCGGGGAAGACAAGGCGCAACAATCAAACTATCAGGGGCCGACATCAGGCGCCGGATCCACCCCACCTTCCCGAAATTCAGAGGCAGACTTCCCGGTCCACTTTCGAAACGCCCGACTGAAGTTGGACAGGTCGGCGTAGCCCAGTTCATAGGCGATCTCGCTGACGGACTGGGTGGTATAGCGTAACAGCTGGATAGCCCGGTCTTTCAGGACGGCTTCTACGATTTCCCGGTAACTGGTGTCCCGGTCCGCCAGCCGGCGCTTGAGGGTTCGGGATGAGACGTGGAACCGCTCGGCCATGGCTTCCAGGGACGGTAGCGGCCCCGGGGTCATTCTAAGCATGTTGCGGATGGCCAGTACGATGTCGCCTTGCTCTTTCAGGGCCTTTTGCAGCTCGAACTCGCATTGGTCCCGGGCCATTTGGGAGGCTTCGGCGTCGGCCAAGCGCATTCTTACATCCAGCATCTGGCGCGGGAAGATCAGCATTTCTTCCGGCTGGCCGTAGTCGAACCGCACCGGCAGCTGGCTGGCAAAGGCTGGGTAATAGCCGGGTTCCGGGGCGCTCAGGCGTACTGAGACGCCGGGTAGCTTGCCATCGGACAGGGCAAAGCCTTTGGCCTCGGCGTCGCTGCGGTCCAGTAGCTGCTCGGTCAGCAGAATCAGGGTGGCGCTGACGGTTTCGGCCAGGAAGTTGTACAACCCGGGCACATCAAACTCGGTGCACAGTTGCACCAGTACCTGATCGCCAGCGAGGGACTGTTTCATGCTCAGGAACGGCGCCCGCAGTTGCAGGTAGCGACGGACGGAATCCAGGGCGCCTTCAAAGGTGGGGCTGGTGAGGGCGGCGAAGCCGAGGGTGCCGTGGATGGTTACCCGCAGCTCCCGCGCCAGCTGGAAGCTCAGGCCATCCTTTCCGGCCAGTTCCAGTGCCCGCTGGGCCATGAGGATGGCGTCGGTGACAAACACGCGGCTGTCGTTGGCTTTGAGGTCTTCAGCGGTGAAGGCCAGCCCCTGATACAGGGAGCGGTCGTTATGGCCCAGCTTGCGTACGGTTTCTGCCAGTACCCGCAGGTAAACGCCCGGCACCAGAAACAGCCCTAACATCTGCTTCTCGGTGTCCGCTCCCGTTGCTGCCATAGTCTGTTCCTGAATTGATAAATGTCTGGTTACTGACTGTACCAGAACCCCATCAAAGCAACAGTGGGGCTGCGGGCCGCATGTTTGCCGTCATACCGGTCAATGCGGGGCTCCGGTGGCCCATTGTGAACGATGGCCGGCCCGTTTGCGCATTCAGCTTGTTGGTTGACTGGCCCACACTGGAGCCATGACATCAGCCAAAGCGTTCAAACGCACAGGAGTAACAACATGCTGACCACCGCACACGCCAACGGCCAGGCCAAGGCCTCACATACCCCGGACAACGTCGCCATCAAGCCCCAGCGCATGGGCTTCGAGTTCGATGAGAAGGTGCCCCGCTACTGGCTGGACAATAACTATCTGATCAGCCACACCATGAACGCACTGTCTGTGCTGTTTCCGGAAGGCGAGCAGTTTTTTGTGGATTCTGTGCGGGCGTTCCGCGATCAGATCAACGATCCGAAGCTGAAGGCGGAGGTTCGGGGCTTTATTGGCCAGGAGGCCATGCATTCCCTGGAGCATATTGCCATGAACCAGCATGTTCGCGATCAGGGCATGCCGGTGGAGGAGATGGAGAAGGATCTGAAGGTGATTCTGGACCTGGCCCGCAAGCTGCCCAAGCGCCACCAGCTGGCGGTGACCTGTGCCCTGGAGCATATCACGGCGATGATGGCGGATATGCTGCTGGAGCGGGACGATGTGCGTGAGGATATGCACGAAACCATGCGCCCACTGTGGGTATGGCATGCCATTGAGGAAACCGAGCACAAGGCGGTGGCCTATGATGTGTTCCAGCAGGTGGGCGGCACCTATGCCGAGCGGGCTTTCTACCAGTTGTTCGCGACGGCTGCACTGGGTGTGGTGGCGACCTGGTTTACCGGGCGGATGGTGATGAAGGATCGCAAGCACTTTTCGGTGAAGGGTGCGGCGAAGGGGATGTGGCGCATGTGGGGTAAGGATGGCGCTTTCTCTAGCCTGATTCCGGCCTGGGCGGAGTATTTCAAGCCGGATTTCCATCCCTGGGATAAGGACAATAGCGAGCTGATCGGGCGGTTCAAGGCGCAGATTCAGCAGTATATTGCGCCGCAGTATAAGAGTGGGAATCGGCGGACCTTGCAGTAAGGTTTCTTGCTGGAGTTACGCTGGCGAGCGGGTTGGAGGGGCTTTCCTTTCGGAAAAAACAACTCGCTTCGCTCAGACATCTTTTTTCCTGCAGGAAAGCCCCTCCAACCCACTCTCCTGCTTGACCTGACTATGTTGTTCTCTCCAGCTTCTCCTGACTGTGTTCTCCGGGCTCTTTAGGCCCGGTTTATGCTTTTTTGCCTGACATCACGACCTCTCCCTTCTTCCACAGCCTCCATTCGCCGGGCTGGTAGACATCCCATTTTTCATCGGTGGTCAGGGGTTCTGTCACGATCACGCTGACGATGTCGTTGGGGGTGGTTTCGGATTCGAAGTCGACGGTGACGTCGGCGTCTTTCAGCCGGGCCGGGCCGAACGGAGCCCGGCGGGTGATGCTGGCCATTTTGGTGGTGCAGTAGGTGAACAGCCAGTCGCCGTTGCTGAGCAGCAGGTTGAATACGCCTTCGCTGGCGTAGCTCCGGGACAGGTCGACGAGTCTGGTGACGACGTCTTCGAGTGGGGTGTCGCGGTCGCAGTGGCTGCGCAGGTGGTTGAGGATGTCGCAGAACAGGGCTTCGCTGTCGGTGTCGCCGACCGGCTCGTAGAATCCGGGTTCGGGGCGGAAGCCGGTGAGTTGGCCGTTGTGGGCGAAGACCCAGTATCGGCCCCAGAGTTCACGGATAAACGGGTGGGTGTTGGCCAGGCAGATTTCGCCGACGTTGGCCTGGCGGATGTGGCAGATGGCCACTTCGCTTTTGATGGGGTGGGTCTGAACCACTTCGGCGATGCGGGAGTTGGCGCTGGCGTCGGCGTCGTGGAAGCTGCGCACGCCCTTGCCTTCGTAGAAGGCCACGCCCCAGCCGTCTTTATGGGGGCCGGTGTCGCCGCCGCGGCGGGTCAGGCCGGTGAAGCTGAAGCACAGGTCGGTGGGGGTGTTGGCGCTCATGGCCAGCAGTTCGCACATGGCAAAGCGATCCTTGGCTGATGGTGATTCAGCCAAGGATACCGTAATTTGACGGCAGCTCCAGTGCTGCCGGGGCTTGTCAGGTCAGATGTACAGGTTCTTGCGGGAGAAGCGTTCGACCAGCGGCTGGTAGGCGGAGCCGAGCAGGCGGTTGATGGCGTCGATGCCCCAGGCATCCGGGCCCACGAGGATGCGGGATTCGTTTTTCAGGATGCCTTTCACGATAATTTCCGCAGCCTTGTCCGGGGTGGTCATGGCAATCTTGTCGAAGCCTTTGCGCTGGGCTTCACCGTTTTCGGATTTACCCATGCGGGCGGAGTTGGCGATGTTGGTGCGGATTCCGCCGGGGTGTACGCAGCTGACCTGCACCGGCTGGTTTTCCAGTTTCATTTCCTGGCGCAGGGATTCGGTAAAGCCCCGCACGGCAAACTTGGCCGCGTTGTAGGCGCTCTGTTTGGGCACGCCGATCAGGCCAAATACGCTGGAGACGTTCACCACATGGCCCTCACCGGATTCGATCAGGTGGGGCAGGAAGGCGCGGGTACCGTGGGCCACGCCCCAGAAGTCGATATCCATCACCCATTTGAAGTCTTCGTCGGTCATCTCGCGAACGGAGGCCGACAGCGCCACACCAGCGTTGTTGATGACCAGGTTAACCTTGCCGAAGTCCGCCCGTACCTGTTCGGCGTGGGCGTAGATGGCTTCGCGGTCAGAGACATCGAGAAGGTACGAACGCACGTCGGCACCACCGCAGGCGGCCACGGTTTCCGCCAGCCCGGCTTCGTTAACATCAGACAGCGCCAGCCGGCAGCCTTTGGCGGCTAACACACTGGCAAGGGCCCGGCCGATTCCGGAACCGGCTCCGGTTACCACAGCCACTTTGTTCTTGAGATCCTTCATGATTACGACCCTCTGTCTTGTTTTTGCTACTGATGCAGGTACTTTAGAACTCCGGTACTGTAACAGCTGGGCCGCCATGCAAAATGGCATCACACGCCCCCAGAAACGGGCGCTCCGGCCACTTGATTCGACGACGGGATAAAACTGACTATGGAATGGAGTCTTACCCACTTCTGGCTGATTCTGGCCCTGGCCCTCAGCCTGGCCGAACTCACCTCCGGCGTACTGCTGTTGCTCGCCCTCGGCGTGGCGGCCGCACTGACCGCACTGGTGGCGTCTCTCGGCGCATCTTTTGAATGGCAACTGGTAGCAATGGGCGTTCTGTCCGGCATTCTGGTTCCGGTGGCCATCCTCTGGATACGCCCCAGGTTCTCCCCCAAAGGGGTTGCCTATGGCACTACAGGCACCGGCGTGGAACACGGCAAGCTCTACCACTCTCAATTACGTGACTTTGACGGCACCACCGGCATTGAGGTCAATGGCGACTTCTATCGCCTGAAACTCGTGGACGGCAGCAGCCCTGAACTGCCGGAAGGCACGCCAGTGGTTTTTGAAACGTTTGATGGCACAACCGCCATCGTGCACCTCGCACATCCCAACAAGGAGCAGTAAACATGGAAGCATTGATTACCCCGGGGCTGGTCATCAGCCTTATCGTTGTCGCTGTTGGCGTTTTCGTTATTGCCAAGGGGCTGGTCATTATCCGGCAGTCCGAAGTTATGGTGATCGAGCGCCTGGGCTCGTTTAACCGGGTGCTGGAGAGCGGCATCAACATCATCATTCCGTTCATCGAGAAACCCCGCCCGATCAGCATGATCCGCTACATGCGCATGGGCGATGAGTATCACCCGGTCACCACTGACGAAGTCCGCATTGACCGTCGCGAAACCGTGATGGACTTTCCCGGCCAGCCGGTGGTCACCACCGACAACGTTACGGTGAAAATCAACGGGGCGCTTTACTACCAGATCATCGACCCCCGCCGGGCCGTATACGAAGTCGCCAATATGAGCCAGGCGGTGGAGGTGCTGGCCAAGACCACGCTGCGTTCGGTGGTGGGCAAGATGGAGCTGGACAAGCTGTTCGAATCCCGCAGCGAGGTCAACAATGCCATCCAGGCGGAAATGGAAGATGCCGCTTCGAAATGGGGCGTCAAGCTGACCCGGGTGGAAGTGCAGGACATCAGCATGCCCGAAGAGGTGGAAGAAGCCATGCGCCTGCAAATGGCCGCTGAGCGTAAGCGCCGGGCCACCGTAACCGAGGCGGAAGGCGAGAAATCCGCCGCCATTGCCATGGCCCAGGGCCAGCGCGAGTCCGCGATCCTGAACGCCCAGGGCGACAAAGAATCCGCGATTCTGCGCGCCCAGGGTGAGCAGGAGTCGATCCGCCTGGTACTCAACGCCATTGGCGATTCGGAGGAAAACAAGCGCACCGTTGTCGGCTACCTGCTGGGCCAGAGCTACATCAAAGCCCTGCCCACCATGGCGAAAGACGGCGAGCGGGTCTTCGTACCTTACGAATCCTCCGCCCTGCTGGGCTCCATGGGCATGTTCCGGGAACTGGCCGGCAGCCCTGAAGATGCCGTTCGGGACGGCCTGCGTGGTGGCATGGTGGCCTCAGCCGGCAACAGCTAAGCCATAAACCCGGTTACAGTGCTCGCTAGCCCAGCAAATGGTCCAGCGGGCGCTCGTAACTGGGTGCAAACACCTCCAGAAAGTACAGCACTTCCGGCAGGGCCTGCTGTTGCAGGCCATGGAGTATCTGCTCCGCCGCCGGCTCGAATTCCTTGTTGCCGGTCTGGATCTCGGCCCGGCACTTCAACAGGGCTGACAGCCGGTCTGCTGCCTTGATCAGCTCTTTCTCCGCCTGGCCCAGCTGCGACTCCCGCACGTAGGGAGCGAAATCCTCCCGCAAGTCATCGGGTAGCAGTGCCAGCAGTTCCGCTTCGGCCTTGTGTTCAATATCCCCGAAGGCTTCCCGCATCACTTTCGAGTGGTACTTCACCGGGGTCGGCATATCACCGGTAATTACCTCGGTAGCATCGTGGTACAGCGCGGCAGCGGCGATGCGGTCGGCATTCACAGCCCCGTCAAAGTGCCGGTTGCGGATCAGCGCCAGGGCGTGGGCGATGGTGGCTACTTCCCAGGAATGGGTGGCCACGTTTTCTTCGATGGCATTGCGCATCAGGCCCCAGCGCTTGATCCAGCGAAGGCGCGACACATAGGCAAAGAAATGACTGGCAGCACGTGCCTTTAGACTGGCCATAAGCCTTCCTGATCCGGTGGTTGTTCAGCGTACATCCAGGTTGAACGGTACGGTCACCTGGCCCTGATCATCCACGGCCGCCTGCCGGGACGGCTCCAGGGTGAACAGCTGGTCAGAGGGCACACCATGGGTGTCCTGCAGCAGGCGGCGCACCGCCACCCCCCGGTCTGTGGCCAGTTTGCCCAGTGTCTCCGGTGGCAGCGACAGCTCACCATTGCGATAAGCCTGCTGCGCCTGCTCCCAGGCTTCACCGGTTACCGGTTCACCCCGGGCTTCACGCTCGGCTTTGAGCAGGGCCAGGCCATCGGC
This sequence comes from Marinobacter sp. UBA3607, assembly GCF_002375525.1. Lineage (NCBI taxonomy): Bacteria > Pseudomonadati > Pseudomonadota > Gammaproteobacteria > Pseudomonadales > Marinobacteraceae > Marinobacter > Marinobacter sp. UBA3607. Next base: position 50,486 of record NZ_DFLY01000017.1, read on the forward strand.
TTCGGCGGCTACGGCGCCACGGATATTCAACAGCAGGTCCGGCCGGTCATTGAGGGCGCCTGCCAGGGCAGACAGCTTTTCCGCCTCGCCGCTGGCCAGCTGCACACTGCCCGGCACAAAGCTTACCTGCCCCAGTTCTTCGCTGCTGAAACCGGCCAGGTCCGCCAGGGAGCCGAGCATGCTGAACGGCGAGGCGGCCGCCTTGACCAGCAGATTCACGAAGGCCCGCATAACAATCTGGCCCATGCTGAATTGCGGGTCCGACAGGTCGCCCTCGATGGGCAGGTCCACTTCAATCACGCCCTGGCGATCGGTCAACAGGGCGAGCCCCAGCTTTACCGGGGCGTTGACCGCCTCCTCACTGGCCACAGCCTGGCCCAGTTCCATTCGGTCCAGCACCACCTGGTTCGAAGCTTTCAGCCGGGTTCCGGTGAATTCGTAGTCCAGGTCCAGTTTCAGTTTGCCGCTGTCCACGCCGTAGCCCAGAAAGCGGCCAAAGTAGGGAGACAGCACCGGCAGGGCCAGGTCGTCCATATTCAGTTGCAGCTCACTGGGGTCTTCCGTACCCAGGGCGCCCAGGGTGCCCTTGAAAGTGACCGGCGCCACGCCCGCCAGCCGGCCCTGCAAGTTCACCGAGCCCTGCTGGGGTGGCACGTTGCTGATGCCGGTTACGCTGCCGCTCAGGGTATCAAAGGTGGTGTTAAACACCGGCTCCATGGTGCGGTCGGTATAGGCTACGGAGCCTTCTTCCACCAGCAGCTCGCCAATGCGGAAGATAAGTCCTGGCTCGCCGGATTGTTCGGCTGCGCTGTCATCTTGCGCCGCATCGGCTTGTTCCGTGCCGGCATCGGTGCCGGTTTTGACAATGCGCTCCACGTTATGGGCACCGCCGGTATCCCGCACCAGGTTAAAGGCCGGTTGTGCCAGGGTTACTGTGCCGATTTCCAGCCGGGCCGGGTTAACGTTGAATTCCACCGGCGCCAGTCGCAGCAACTGCCAGGACACCAGTTGCCCGTCCTGGTCTGCCAGCCGCAGGTCCAGGTTGGCAATTTGTGCGGTACCACTGAAGGTACCGGTCATGGGGTCATCCTGGCTGTCCAGGTCCAGGTTGCCGTCAAAACCCAGACGGCCTTCGTTTACCGCCAGGTTGGCGCCCAACTGCAGATAGGGTTCTACCGCCGCCAGCGCAATGTCTGTGCCGGCCAGGGCACCTTCAAAATTGAACGGTGCGGGTGTCACCTGGCCGTCTGCACGCAGGCTGCCACCGCTGGCCAATCCCGCCGACAGGCTGTAGGGCACAGGCTCATCCATCCGCTGTGACAGCCCGCCCAGAGTGACGGTCAGGTCGGTCAGGGCCAGTTCCGCCGGGGTTTCCGGAACCCGGTCACGCCACCGGACGCCACCTTCGGTCAGTTCCACACCCTCAACAGACCAGCGGAAAGCCGAGGCGGAGCTTGCGGGTTCTTCCCCGGCGGCCTCCGCCGCTTGCTCACCGGCCGGCAGCGAGGTTACCCAGTCGACCATACCTTCGGCATCACGGCTGGCGGCCACGAACGGGGCCTCGATGGTCACTATGCCCAAAGAAGCTTCCCGGGCGGTGAGGTCAAAGCCAATGTCATTCACGGTCAGGGCCCGGGTTGTGAGGGCCGGCTCGTCGTCACCTTCGTTCAGGGCCAGGGCCAGGTCACGGATCGACAGCTTGCCACCGGAGGTAATCAGTTCAAACTGGTCACCACCGGCCAGCTGGTAGCGGGATTCCACAGTGACGGCGCCATCCCGCAGTTGCCAGGGCAAATAGGGGGCCAGGAAGTGGGCCAGGGTGTCGTGGCGAACATCGGCAATACGCAACCGGCCTTCGGAATACAGCGGCGTTACGCTCAGGTCGCCCTGCCAGTCGATGTGCTGGTCCCCGATAGCGGCGGTGACAGAGTACTGGCTGTCAGACCCTTCCCTCTGCCAGGTGGCCAGGTCGTTCAGGGCAAGATCCAGCGGTTCGATGAGGAATTCGGCCGGTTCCGGCTGGGAGAAATCCCGGAACAGCAGCTGGCCACCTTCAATGGCGATCTGCCGGAAAAACAGCCTGGGTGGTTCCGAAGGCTCCGACGGCTCCTGAACCGGCTCAGGTTCGCTGGCGGGCGGGTTGGCGTTTTGCCAGTCCCGGGCGTAGTTCACCGAGTAGTCTTCCAGCAGATCCAGGCGGATATCCGGTTCGGTCAGGCGGATTTCCTCGAAGCCGATAATGCCCCGCACCAGCTGGAGGAAACTCACATCCACACGCAGTTTTTCAAAGGCCGTGACCGGTTCGTCTGCCTGGTCACGGGCGGCAAAGCCTTCGGCTTCCATGCTCAGGGCAAACGGATTAACCCGAATGCTTTCCACCTGCGCCTGCCAGCCCATACGCTGTTCCAGCTGTTCGGGCAGGGCTTTTTCCAGCCACCAGGGCAGCAACAGGAACCCCGCCAGTGCGTACAACCCCACCAATACCGCCAGCACGATGGCACTATTTCGCGCCAGATGACGTTCTGCCTTTTGCTCGGCCACAGACCACTCCCTCTGAAACAGCACTGAAATTCCGGATACTCCTTCAAGCATACCGCCGGGCGCCAGTCTTTGTCAGCCAGACCTGACAGCCGGCACTGAACCCGATATCCTCGCAAGACGTAACACTCCCTGTGCAACCCAACGGAGAGAGCAGTATGGACATCGGCGATATGCGTCGGGATTTTGAAAGTGAAGGGCTGGATCGCGAACACCTGAACGACGACCCGGTTTTGCAGTTCCAGGCCTGGTTTGAAGATGCCCGCACCGCAGGTATTCTTGAGCCCAACGCTATGTCGCTGGCCACCGCCGGTACCGACCAGATGCCGGACCTGCGTACCGTGCTGCTGAAATACTTCGATAACCGGGGCTTTGTGTTCTACACCAATTACGGCAGCCGCAAGGCGCTGGAACTGGAGCAGAACCCCAAGGCAGCGCTGCTGTTTCCCTGGATCGGCCTGAACCGTCAGGTACGTGTTCAGGGGCCGGTGGAAAAGGTCAGCAAGTCGGAATCCCTGAAATACTTCGCCTCCCGGCCCCGGGGCAGCCAGATTGGCGCCTGGGTATCGGAGCAGAGCAAGGCGATTACTTCCCGGGGCCTGCTGGAACAGAAAGTGGCGGAGATGAAACGCAAGTTCAGCTCCGGCGAAATTCCCCTGCCCAGTTTCTGGGGCGGTTACCGTGTGGTTCCGGAGCGGATTGAATTCTGGCAGGGGCGGCCAAGCCGACTGCACGATCGCTTCGAATACGTGAGAGAGGGTGATGGCTGGACCATCCAACGCCTGCAGCCCTGACCGGCCCCAGATCTGGCTGTGTCACCAGATCCAGCGGGACCTGCCCGCACCGCCGGAGTGGATGACCCGCTTTGAGGCCGACACCATGGCCCGGCTAGAGGGTGTCCGCAGGCGGGAATTCCTTGCCAGCCGCTGGCTGATGCGGCAGGGTATCAGCCAGGCCAGTGGTACGGCCCCCGAGCATTGCCGGCCGATGGACGGACGCCCGGTGGCGACCGTTTCTCCCCCGCACTGGTGCCTCAGCCTCAGCCACAGCCGGGAACTGGCCGCCGTGGCCACCGGCGGCCGGCCGCTGGGTATTGACATCGAACCGGGCCAGCGCAAGCCGGACTGGACCGGCGTGGCCAGGCGCTGGTTTTCGCCGGTGGAGCAGGAGTGGCTGTTCCGGGCCGATGATCCCTTTTCTTTCCTGCAGGTCTGGACTCTCAAGGAAGCCTGGCTGAAAGCCACAGGGCGGGTCATTGCCGGCAACCTGCAAACCCTGGAAGTACGCAAGAACTTCGAACTCTACGGCGACCAGCCTGATGGCCTCTGGCAGGCCAGCTGTTTCTATGCCGAAGGCTTTGTGATTACTCTGGTGCACCAGGCGTCCACCGATGGCAACCGCACGCTGTGGCCGGACATCACCCTGCTGGAGCCGCCGGCGGACGACTTTGCACTGACCCCGGCGCGGCCAACAGACACCAGTTGGGAACCCCTGTTCCAACGCATAATCCGCGCCAGGCGCTGACCCGGAGGCCCAATGAGCACAACCCGCGAACGCTGCCCCTGGTGCGGAACCGACCCGCTCTATGTGCACTACCACGACACCGTCTGGGGTCGCCCGGAATATGATGACCAGGCGCTGTTCGAAAAGCTGTGCCTGGACGGCCAACAGGCCGGCCTGAGCTGGATCACCATTCTGCGCAAGCAGGAAAGCTACCGCGCCGCCTTCGCCGGCTTTGATCCGGAACAGATCGTGCGCTTCACCGAGCAGGACCAGGCCCGGCTGCTGGAGAACCCCGGTATTATCCGCAACCGCCTGAAAGTGCAGTCCATTATCCGCAATGCCCGCAGCTACCTGGCGCTGAAGGAGCAAGGCATCGGCTTTGCCGATTTTCTCTGGCAGTTCGTGGAGCACCAACCCCGGCAAAACCACTGGCAAACCATCGAACAGGTACCGGCCACCACCGCAGAATCCGAGGCCATGTCCCGGGCCCTGAAAAAAGCCGGTTTCAATTTTGTCGGCCCAACCATCGTGTACGCCTTTATGCAGGCTACCGGTATGGTGAACGATCACCTGGTCACCTGCCCGGCCCATCGGGAATGTCTCGAACTGGCCCGATGATCCCGACGGGCATGGCAAGCGTAAATCTCCCTGTATCGCAATTCAGGGAGCTATACCGTGCGAATAATTCTCAATGAACTGAAACCGAGGCAGCGGTCGTGATCGCCGTTGCCCGCCTTGCCATTCTGGTCGGCATTGCCGGCCTGGTTCCGTTTATTACAGGGGTTGTCGGCCTGTTTGCCCTGCCCGCCAACAGTGTCGCTATTCTCGGTTGGTTCTATCTTTACAGCGCCGGGATACTTGCCTTCATGGGAGGCATTTACTGGACCATGGCGTTGCAGCTGGAGAACCGCTCCTACCCGCAATCGCCACTGGTAACCATGTTGTTAAGCCAGGTCTTCTTTGTGGGCGCCGGGCTGGGACTGTTGTTGCACACACCCCAGAAAATCCTGCTCTACACCGTGGCCTTCGCCTTACTGTATTTGGTGGATGCGCGCTGGATGCGCCAGTACTGGCCGGCCTGGTACCTGAAATTGCGACTGCTGCTGACGGTGGTGGTATTGCTCTGCCAACTGACGGTCGGCGCCTGGTTCTGGCTGTTGCACGGCGGCTGAAGGGAAAGAAAACGGGGGAAGGAAAGGTGATCGGCCACGCCCGGCCATAATAACTCGCCAGAGGCGAGACGGCCGACCGGGCGCCCGATCAGGAGGCAAGACGTCCTCCATCACCCGCAAGCGAAGCGACCGGTTCCGCTTGCGGGCAATTCTTCAGGCGGTGGTTGCCGCCACGATAGCGTATTCGTGGTTATGGGGCTCGATGAGCGCCCCGTGCAGGGCCACAATCGCCTGGTTGTAATGGTCTTCGTCAATCACGAACTGGATGTCCACCTGGCGCATGCACTGGTGAATGGCCAGCACGCTGATTTCCTTGTCTGCCAGCGCCTTCACAGAGCGGGCCAGAATGCCGGGCACCTTCATGTCGCTGCCACAGGCTGACACCAGGGCCACCTTGCGGGTGCTGACTTCGGCATTCGGAAACTCTTCTTCCAGCGCCTTGACCACTCGCTTCACATGCTTGAGCGTCGTGCCCACATAGTGAGTGATGGTGTTGGCGTTGGTGTCCTTCGACATGAAGCGCACCTTGAAGCGGGTCAGCACGTCCAGGATCTTGCGATCCGAGCCGGGCTCGCCCTGCATGTCCTGGTCGAACACTTCGATGGCAAACACACCCTTGGCGCCGGCAATGATTTCCACCTGTGGTTTCTCGCTGATGTAATCACCGGTAATCAGGGTGCCGGTATGCTCCGGCTCGAAGGTGTTCATCACCCGCAGCGGAATCTCGTTCTGGCGCAAGCCCTTACCGGCCCGGGGGTGGATGGCTTCCATACCCAGGTTGGCCAGCTGGTCCGCCACGTCGTAGTTGGTACGACCCAGGGGAACTACCTTGTCTTCACCCACCACTTTCGGGTCGGCGGAGCTCAGGTGATATTCCTTGTGGATGATGGCTTCGCGGGCGTTGGTCATCACAGCCACCCGGCTGAACGTCATCTCGCTGTAGCCACGATCGAAGGTGCGCATCAGACCTTCCTTGCACTGGGCGTAGCCGGTCACAATCGGCAGCTCGCGGCTCAGGTCGATGCTGTCGAACGCCTGCTTCAGCTTTTCGTCCAGCGGCAGCAGCTCGGCATCACGCCAACCGGTCAGGTCGACAAAGCGGGCATTAATGCCCTCCTGCTGCAGCTTCAGGGTGGTGTTGAACGCACTGTGCGCTTCGCCGATACCCGCCAGCATTTCCCGGACAGTCAGCAGGTGCTCTTCAAGCTGGAACTGGCCGTAGGAACACAGGCGCTGCAGGTCGATCAGGCAGCCGCGAACACCTTCAATACGGTCAGTGATGAACTGGTCCGCCTGCTGCTTGAGCATCGGGTCTCTGAACAGCTCGCCGTTGATGTCGGTCAGCAACTGGATCAGCTTGGTGAGGTCGTCACCCCAGGCCCAGTCCGATTCGGCATCGGCAAACAGGGCGTAAACGCCCGGCTCGCCGGTTTTCTTGTGTTCCAGCAATTCGTTGGTTACGCCGCCATAGGCTGAAACCACGAAAATCCGCTGGTAGAGGTCGCTCTTCTTGCGCTTGCCAATAATGATATTGTCGCGCACGGCCTCGTAATTACTCATTGATGTACCGCCAATTTTCTCGACGGTGTGCTGTGCCGTAGTCATATCCTTGCCTTCGTAATCTGCGTTTTGGAAAGGTGGGGGAAACGGGCGTCTTACGACGCCTCGTTCACACCTTCCTGCATGATCTCGTCAACAGACTCGCCCAGCAGTTTCGCGCCCAGACGCAGGTCATCTTCGCTGGTGGTCAGCGGCATCAGGCACTTGATCACTTCATCGTTCGGGCCACTGGTCTCGATGATCAGGCCCTTCTCGAAGCAGCGCTTGGTGATCGGACCGGTCACGTCTGCATGCTTGGCTTCGATACCACGCATCAGGCCACGGCCTTTCATCGAGAACTCACCCGGGTACTTGTCGCAGATCGCCTGCAGGGCATCGCCCAGCACCTTGGTCTTGGCCTTCACTTCGTTGGCGAAGGCATCGTCTTTCCAGTAGGTTTCAACGGCAGCGCGGGCCGTTACGAACGCCATGTTGTTACCACGGAAAGTACCGTTGTGCTCACCGGATTCCCACACGTCCAGCTCCGGCTTGAACAGCACCAGCGCCATCGGCAGGCCGTAGCCACTCAAGGACTTGGATACCGTCACGATGTCCGGCTTGATGCCAGCAAATTCAAAGCTGAAGAACTCGCCGGTCCGGCCGTTACCCGCCTGGATGTCATCCACAATCAGCAGGATGTCGTGCTTCTTGCACAGCTCGGACAAGCCTTTCAGCCATTCAGCGCGGGCCGCATTCAGACCGCCTTCACCCTGAACGGCCTCAACGATAGCCGCCGCCGGCTTTTCAACACCGGAGGAGCTGTCAGACAGCACCTTGTCCATGATGTCCAGGGTGTCTACGTCTTCACCCAGGTAGCCGTCGTAGAACATGAAGTCCACGTGGCCCAGGGGTACGCCTACACCACCACGGTGATGTTCGTTACCGGTGGCGGCAACGGCACCGGCCGTTACGCCGTGGAAACCGTTAGTGAAAGAAATGATGTTGGTACGGCCTTTCACCTTCCGGGCCAGCTTCATGGCCGCTTCCACACAGTTGGTACCGGTGGGGCCGGTGAACTGCATCTTGTAGTTCAGGCCACGGGGATCAAGGATGTACTTCTTGTACGATTCCATGAAGTCGTGCTTGGCGGTGGTGAACAGGTCCAGGCCCTGGCTCACACCGTCTGCCTCGATGTACTCGAGCAGTGCTTTCTTCAGGACATCGTTGTTGTGGCCGTAGTTCAGGGAACCGGCACCGGCCAGGAAGTCCAGGTACTGTTTGCCGTCTTCGGTGTACAGGTGCGCGTTCTTGGCACGGTTGAAAATCACCGGAAAGGCACGGGAATAAACACGAACTTCGGATTCAGTAGACTTAAAAATTTCCATTGTCTTGCCTCTTAGCATGTCAGGTTCGAGGTAAATGCGCGGTGGCCTGCTGGTAAAACGTGTCGGTCGCAACAGGCCCGCCGTGCGTTGATGTCAGCCATCTGGCAGGCCCACCTCGGGTGGCCTGCCGGCTGTTCAGATTCGCAGTCAGCGATTCACATACCGTGAATCAGGGCTCTCAGACAGGCTTCGTGAAAGGCCCGATGCGCAGCAGGAACTCAGAATCGTGCTTGCCGCCAAAGTGGGTCTCTTTCTCGAAGTGCTCGTGATAGGTGAGCTCGGCTCCCAGATCACGGGCAAATGAGCGGAACAGCGCCCAGGAAGCCTCGTTGTCTTCGGTAATCGTGGTTTCCAGGTGCGTGACGTTCTTGCACGCGTCCCGACCTACGATTTCCTTAAGCATCCGCTTGGCGAGGCCCTGGCCACGACCTTTCTCGTGTACCGCCACCTGCCAGACAAACACGGTCTCGGGCTGTTGGGGAGGGATGTATCCGGAGATAAAGCCGACCAGATCGCCGTCCTTCTCCGCCGCCACGCCGGTCTCGGCAAAGTGGCTGCACTGCAACAGGTTGCAGTAAATCGAGTTGGGGTCCAGCGGCGGGCATTCCGCAACCAGCTGGTGGAGCCTGTAGCCATCATCCTTGGTGGGTTTGCGCAAGGTGATGGCGGTGGTATTCGATCCTTCTGATGTCATAACGTGATCAATTCGCTTCGAAAGTTAGAGCTGAATTATATAGACCACAAAATATATTTCAAGTCGACCCTCTCTGGCTACCGCCCTCCCTGACACTGAATGGTACCAATAGCTTCTTGGTCAAACTCTTTTAACCTGATGTTTTTTATGGATTATTTTGACAATTTACCGTAAACCCCCGAATGAGTAGCTACCCAAGGCTAAAGAGCCGAAACCAAATTGTTTAGGCCTCCAAACATCAGCGCCGTTAACCGGCAATACGGTTAACCTGTTCGATGAACGACGGCGTCAGCACGTCCACCACCGGGCGTTCTCCTTCCGGGCCCGCCACCGCGGGCGCATCCTGCTCGGTCATGACAATCACCGGCTGATCAGACCACTGCAGCAACTGCAGTTCGCCATCGGTTGTTTCCACCAGGGCCGAGCAGTGCTCAACCCAGTCACCATCATTGCAGTATAGACCGTCCTCGCCACGCAAGAAGCCAGCAGAGTGAATATGTCCGCAAATAAAACCATCGAAATCGCCCTTCTCCGCGGCCGTCAGCGCTGCCAGTTCAAACCGGCGAATAAAGGTTCTGGCCTTACCTATGCGGCTTTTGATCCAGGCCGCCAGCGACCAGTAGGGCCTGCCCTGCAAACGGCGCAGGGCGTTGAACCAGCGGTTCAACCGCAGCAGCAGGCCGTGGGCATGGTCACCCACCAGCAACATCAGGGGGCTGCATCGCACTACCTGGTCGAACTGGTCACCGTGGCATACCAGAAAGCGGCGGCCATCCGCGGTGGTATGCACGGCCTTGTAGAGAAGCTCCACACCGGAGAGGGTCTGGCCACAGAAGCGGCGGAAGAATTCATCGTGGTTACCGGGCACATAGACAACGCGGGTGCCGGTGGCGGCCAGCTCCAACAGTTTGTGAACAACCTGCCGATGGCTTTCCGGAAAGTGGGCCCGACGCTGCATGGCAATCAGGTCGACGATGTCGCCTACCAGGTACAGGGTGTCGCACCGGATGGTATTGAGGAAATCCAGCAGTTGTCCGGCCTGGCAATCCGCTGTGCCAAGATGGACATCCGAGATGAAGACGCTGCGATAATTGCCCATGGTGCCTCCTGCATTGTCAGGCCAGCCGTCAGAGTGCAGGAAAAACTCTGACAAGGCCGGGTGACACGCAGGTGACAACCACGAGACAGTTAGATGAAGACAGGCGCGGAGCCGCTGCAGCCCCGCACCGTCAGAACCCGCTCAGCGCAGATCCGGATTGAGGGTGTAGGTACCGGTTACCCGGGCACTGGCCAGCACATGCCCGGCCATGGCCTGGCGCACGTCGTTGCCGTCAAATTCGCCATCCAGGCCCAGCGTTTCCACATCCAGCGCATGCACTTCGTAGTGGTAATGGTGGATGATCTCATCGTTCCAGGGCGGGCAAGGGCCGTCGTAACCGGCGTAGGTGCCGGCCATGTCCGGATTGCCGGCCAGGAACTGGGTGTAGTTATTCACACCGCGCACCCCGATCGGGCCGGGGCCGTGATCCTTGCCCTTGGGGCTGACGCCGTCACTGTCCTCACCTTCCGGGATGCGAGCAACGCTGGCCGGGATGTCCACCAGCAGCCAGTGGAAGAAGTCTACCCGGGGCAGGTCGGCCGCTACGGTCTTGCCTTCCTGGTTCACATCGTCGGCCACGCCGGGCACATCCGGGTCAAACATCACTACCACAAAGCTTTTGGTGCCCTCCGGCGCGCCTTCCCACACCAGTTCCGGGTTCCGGTTGGGGCCAAAACTCATGTGGTCCTGTTCACTGAATACACCAAACGCGAACTTTTCGGGAATCGGCTGGCCGTCCGCAATGCCTTTGACTTCCAGTTTCACAGTGGTTCTCCTGTTAGCAGGGTTAGGGTCCAAGCCTCTGTGGGCGTTTACCCTAAAGTGCCGCATGGCATCGGATTAATCAATCGCGAGCAGGCCCAACGAGGCAGCAAAAAGCCACTTTCGTTGAATTGTCATGCCGGAACTACGACGTTAGTATTAGCCGCCTCCAGTCAGGGACTGGACAAAGTCAGTGAGGACAGCCAAGCGTTTTTCGCCGAAAGAGCGCTTGGCTCTCTTCACTTCAAGGCGATCGTTATGGAAAACCTGCACCACATCGTAGTTGTCGGCGGTGGCGCCGGCGGCCTGGAACTGGTCACCCGGCTGGGCAACAAACTGGGCAAGAAACACAAAGCCCGCATTTCCCTGGTCGATGCCGGCCTGACCCACGTCTGGAAACCCCTGCTGCACGAGGTCGCGTCCGGTTCCCTCGACGCCAGCGCCAACGAAATCAACTACCGCGCCCACGCCCGCAAGCACCATTACGAATTCCAGCTTGGCCGGATGAGCGGGCTCGACCGCTCAGCGAAGGAAATCGTCATTGCCGCCTTCCACGATGACGAAGGCAATGAAGTGGTGCCCGAACGCCGCATCCGGTACGACACCCTGGTGATTGCGGTAGGCAGCACTGCGAACGATTTCGGCACTCCGGGTGCCCAGGAACACTGTCTTTTCCTGGACAGCCTGCGCCAGGCACGGCGGTTCCATAACCTGATGCTCAATGCCTTCCTGCGCAAGAATCATGAAGCCCTGCAGGGCAAGCCCCACAGCCTCAACATCAGCATCATCGGGGCGGGCGCCACGGGTGTGGAACTGGCCGCGGAGCTGCGGCTGGCCTCCCGGGAACTGCCGGTATACGGCATGAACCACCTGAAGTCGTCAGACGTTTCCATCAGTGTGATCGAAGCGGCCGACCGCATTCTGCCGGCGCTGCCTGGCCGGCTGTCTGCCGCCGCAACCCGGGAACTGCAGCGCCAGAAAGTGCAGGTATTGACCGGCCAGCCGGTCAGCGAAGTACGGGAGAACAGCCTGGTGATGAAAGACGGCACCGAACTGCCGTCCGAGATGACCATCTGGGCCGCCGGTATCAAGGCTCCGGGTTTTCTGGCCGACCTGGACGGGCTGGAGGCCAACCGCGGCAACCAGCTGATGGTAGAACAGACCCTGAAAACCACCCGGGACGACCACATCTTCGCCTTCGGTGATTGCGCCGCCTGCCCGCAACCGGATTCTGACCGGCCGGTGCCTCCACGGGCCCAGGCCGCCCACCAGCAGGCAGATACCCTGTTCGAAACCCTGTGTAACCGGCTTGAAGGCAAGGAAGCGGTAGCCTTTGTATACAACGACCACGGTTCACTGATCAACTTCAGCAAATACACCACCGTTGGCAACCTGATGGGCAACCTGTCTGGCCGCAGCATGTACATTGAGGGCAAGGTGGCCAGGCTGTTTTACGTGTCCCTGTACCGGATGCACCAGGTAGCCCTGCACGGGTTTGTGCGCACGGGCATTATCTGGCTCATGGACAAGATCAGCCGGGCCATGCACCCGAGACTGAAGCTGCACTGAGGGGAAATTGCCGGACTGGAGCGGGCGATGGGAATCGAACCCACGTCACCAGGTTGGGAACCTGAAGCTCTACCATTGAGCTACGCCCGCCGGCATAATAGCTGTTCAAGCAATATAAGCCCGCCGCCATGGCCGGGCAAGCCCCTTTAGTTGGAGTCTGATGGATCCCACCTTCACCCTGATCGGCGCCCTGATGCTGGTTTTCAGCATCGTGCTCAGCCCCCTTTCCAGCCGCGTTGGCATGCCTGTGCTGCTGGTCTTCCTGGTGGTGGGCATGCTGATGGGCGAGGACGGGCCCGGGGGTATCGAGTTCGATAATGTGGAGCTCGCCTTCCTGATTGCCAACCTGGCCCTGGGCGTCATTCTGCTGGACGGCGGTATGCGCACCCGGGTGGACACCTTCCGGGTTGGCCTGAAGCCCGCCATGATGCTGGCCACCGTGGGTGTCGCGCTAACGGCGGGCGGAGCGGCAATCGTTGCCTGGTGGGTGTTCGACCTGCACTGGCTGATCGCCTTGCTGATCGGCGCCATTATCTCCTCTACCGATGCCGCTGCGGTTTTCTCCCTGCTTCAGGGCCGGGGGCTGCATCTGAACGAACGGGTCAGCGCCACTCTGGAAATCGAATCGGGCAGCAACGACCCGATGGCTATTTTCCTGACCCTGATGCTGGTTACCCTGATCAGCCAGCACCAGGACGGCGCCTTTGCCTCTGGCCTGCTGATGCTGGTCCAGCAATTCGGTATCGGCGCGCCAGCGGGCATTCTGGGCGGCTTTGCCATCGTCGCCCTGACCAACCGGATGCGCCTGACCCCCGCTCTTTACCCCCTGTTAGTGGCCGCAGCCGGCATCGCCGTGTTTTCGGCCACCAACGCCATTGGCGGTAGCGGTTTTCTCGCCATCTATCTGAGTGGTGTGGTGATCGGTAATCGCCACGTGCGCATGATGCCCATGATCCTGCAGGTACACGATGGCCTGGCCTGGCTGGCCCAGCTGTGTCTGTTCCTGATGCTGGGGCTGCTGGTGAACCCGTCCGACCTGGTACCGCTGGCCGGTGGCGGCCTGATCCTGGCGCTGGCACTGATTTTCGTGATTCGCCCGCTGACTGTCCTGCTGACGCTCTGGCCCTTCGGCTTCAACCGCCGGGAACTGGGCTTTATCAGCTGGGTGGGTCTGCGGGGCGCGGTACCGATTGTCCTGGCCCTGTTCCCGATCATCGCCGGCCTGCCGGATGCCCAGCTGGTGTTCCATGCTGCTTTCTTCATCGTGCTTGTGTCGCTTGTGGTACAGGGAACCACCATGGCACCGCTGGCCCGCAAACTGAAACTGGAGGTTCCGGCCGGCGAAGACCCCTACCGGCGCCTGCCCCTCGATGCCCCTGCGGCGGGCGACCACGAGTTGATGCTGTTCCCGCTCCGGGGCCAGAACTGGGAATCACCGAAACGGCTCGGGCAGCTGCGGCTTCCGGACAACACCGCCGTTGCCGGGGTCTTCCGGAATCGCCAGTGCCTGCAGCCCACCAAAGACCTGGAAGTCTCGACCGGAGACGTCGTCGCCATGTTCGCCACACCTGCGGTACTTCCGGAACTTGGCAAGGCCCTGAGTGGCCGGCAGGCACCGAAACACCTGGCCGAGCGTGCCTTCTTCGGTGACTTCGTGCTCAATGGCGACGCCTTGCTGGGGGATGTAGAGCAGGTGTATGGCATCGAATTCGATGAATTGCCACCGGATCTTTCGCTCGCAGAATGCTTTGCCAAGCGCACCAAGGGCCACCCCGTGGTGGGCGACAAGGTCGTTCTGGGCCCGGTCACCCTGGTAGCCCGTGCCACCGAGGCAGACCGGGTAACCAAGGTGGGCCTGAAGATGGACGCAACATAAAATGTAACAAAACCCCTTATCAATCCGCCTGCCGGCTGTGTTATAAACTGCATGAACAAAGTTTAACCACTGGATATCCATCGCCGGCGCCATGATTTTTCGAGCTTTTCTGATCGTTTTTGTAGCACTCCTTACCCCCTTTGCCGGGGCTACCGAGCTGTTAGCCCGGGCCGACACCCGGATGACTCCGGCTATCCCGGAACCCGGGCTGGCTGACCACTTCGAAATTACCCAGGTGGTAGTGAATAAAGGCGAGCGCCGCCTGCACCTGCTCAGTGGCGACCGCAAGGTGCGCAGTTACCGGATTTCCCTGGGCGACAACCCGGTCGGCCACAAGCTTTATGAAGGCGACTCCCGCACCCCGGAAGGCGACTACACCCTTGACTGGCGCAACCCGGAGAGCAATTTCTACAAATCCATCCATATTTCCTATCCGAGCCCGAAAGACCGGGAGCTGGCACAGGCCTGGGGGCTCGACCCGGGTGGCAGTATCATGATTCACGGCCTGCCCAACGATGTCGGCGACATGGCCTTTGCCTATGTAGGTCTGGACTGGACAGAGGGCTGCATTGCCGTGACCAATGAAGAGATGGATGAGATCTGGGCCCTGGTCAACGACGGCACTCCCATCCGGATCATGCCCTGACCCCGGTACGTTTATGACACGCCGATTAAGTTGTTGTCATAAGCTAAGAATTTTTACCTATCCTCAGTTAACATTTTGCTTCATAGTGTTTTACACTGTTTAACGACTCCGGTAGTCACTGCCTATCGGGCATAGCTGACAGGAAGTCGTCTATACTGACTTCTGGATCACAGGAAATAAAACGACCAATAAGGGGATTTACCATGCGTAAACTGACGATCGCTGGGTTTGCACTGGCCACTGCTCTGACTGCAGGTTGTGCCACCACTGACCAGGCTGCTATCGACGAAGCCAATGCAACTGCAAGCTCCGCTGAGCAGACTGCTAACAACGCTCTGAACACTGCTAACAGCGCTGCAAGCGATGCTCGCACTGCTCAGCAGACTGCTGAAGAAGCCCTGGCTGCTGCCCGCGCTGCTCAGAAGTCCGCTGACGAAGCAAACGAGCGCGCCAAGCGCATGCTGGAGCGTGCCAGCCAGAAGTAAGGCTGACGCAAAGCAGAAAAAGGCCGGTTCAACCGGCCTTTTTTGTGGGTGTTTGAAAAGCCGGGGAGTTACTGATCCAGCTTGCCAGATGCCTTGTTTCCGGACTGATTGTCCAGAAAGTTCTTGATCATATCCATCGGCAGCGGGAACACGATGGTGGACGAGTTGTTATTGCTCATATCCGCCAGCGTTTGCAGGTAGCGCAGCTGCATGGCCCCGGAGTTGGCCGACATCACTTCTGCCGCCTCCACCAGTTTCTTTGAAGCCTGCAGTTCACCTTCGGCGTGGATAACCTTGGCCCGCCGCTCCCGCTCAGCCTCGGCCTGCCGGGCGATGGCGCGTATCATCGATTCGTTCAGGTCTACGTGTTTGATTTCCACGTTGGCCACCTTGATACCCCACTCCTCGGTCTGGGCATCGATGATCTCCTGGATGTCCGCATTCAGCTTGTCACGTTCTGACAACATCTCGTCCAGGTCGTGTTTACCCAGCACCGAACGCAGGGTGGTCTGGGCCAGCTGGCTGGTCGCCGCGCCATAGTCTTCCACCCGGATAATCGCCTTTTCCGGATCCACTACCCGGAAATACAGCACGGCGTTCACCCGCACGGTCACGTTATCCTTGGAGATCACATCCTGGCTGGGCACATCCAGCGTGATCACCCGCAGGTCTACCCGAACGATCTGCTGGATACCGGGAATCACGATAATCAGGCCCGGCCCCTTCACGCCCTGGAAGCGCCCCAGGAAGAACACCACGCCACGCTCGTATTCGGGCAGGATCTTGATCGCTGACCCGAGGATCAGCAACAGCACCACGGTGGGTGCGAGATAGGGAATGAAATCACCCAGATTCATACGGCCTCCTTGTATTGCCTGTGATTGTTCTACCTTGCGTCAGACCCGGGCTCTACCTGCAGGGTCAGCCCGTCGATGCCGGTTACCCTGACTTCCATGCCGTCCGTAATGGCCGAATCGCTGCGGGCATTCCAGCGCTCGCCACTGACCCGCACATGGCCAAGGAACTGGTCATGCTCCGGCTTGAAATCGTCCAGCGCCAGGCCATGTTCATGGACAATCTGCTCGCTGCCGCTAACCGGGTGCCGGCGCCGCAGGCCGATAAAGCGGGTGACTGTCCACAGCATAAAGCCGCCAGCCACCACCGCTGTTCCGCCAATGGTGGGCAGGGAAATCTGCCGGTGGCTGCCATCCATCAGGATCACCGAACCGGTCACAAAGGCGACAATGCCGCCAATACCCAGTATCCCGAAGCTGGGCACAAAGGCTTCCCCCACAATGAATGCCAACCCCAGCATAATCAGCGCCAGGCCGGCGTAATTCACCGACAGTACCTGGAAGGCAAACAGCGCCAGCACCAGACTGATGGCGCCGATCACGCCCGGCACCACGGCCCCCGGGTTCGCCAGCTCAAAAATAATGCCGTAGAAGCCGATGATCATCAGGAAGTAGGCCACGTTGGGATCGGTGATCACCGACAACAGGCGGGTGCGCCAGTCCGGCTCGGCCCGAACCAGTTGCAGCCCGGCGGTTTCAAGGGTGCGCGGGCCAGAGGCCATCTGCACGGTGCGACCGTCAACGGCGGACAACAGTCCTGCCAGGTCCGGAGCCACCACATCGATCACGTTGAGCTCAAGCGCCTCACTGGACCCCAGGTTTACCGCCTCGCGCACAGCCTCTTCCGCCCAGTCACCGTTGCGGCCGTGGCGTTCGGCCAGGCCACGGATATAGCTGACGGCATCCTCCAGCACCTTGCGTTCCATAGCGGTGTCACCACGGCGTTTTTCCGGTTCAGCGCTGGTGTCTTCGGTTTCGCCGGCGTCTTCAGGTGCGTTGTCTGCAGGGGAAGGAGATTCTGGTTCCGGAGAGCCGGGCAGGCCGCCCATCTGTACCGGCGTGGCAGAGCCCAGGTTGGTGGCCGGGGCCATGGCCGCGATATGACTGCCGTAGAGGATATAGGTACCGGCACTGGCGGCGCGGGCGCCCTGGGGCGAAACGTAGGTGGCAACGGGCACGTCGGAGGCAAGGATGGCCTTGATGATCTCCCGCATGGAGTCCATCAGGCCACCCGGGGTGTCCAGCTCCAGGATGACCAGCCCTGCATTATCCTGCTCGGCCCGGCGAAGACCCCGGGTTACGTAATCCATGGTGGCGGGGCCAATGGCACCTTCTACGGTCAGCACCAGGGCGGTTCCGCGCCGTTCCTGCTGGGCCAGTACCTGCCATGACAGGCTGACCAGTAACAGCAGGGCTCCGGCCAGGAATACTAGCCCCCAGAAGGTTGCCCTCCGGTGGCTGGATCGACTCTGGAATGGCGGTGCGTGCATCATGCCCTCCGGTCGGGATGGTCAGAACATGCGCGCCAGAACGGCCTCCGGCAAGCGCCTGATAATGAAACCCAGCGGTGCCCAGGGCAAGGCCGGCACAAAGTGCTCGGCCTTTCCGGCTTCTATGGCTTTCACCATAGCACGGCACCCGGTCTGTGCATCCACAATAAACGGTGTGTTCTTCACCTTTTCGTTGATCTCGGTGCGAATGTACCCCGGGTACAGGGTGGTCACACGGATCGGCGAACGGCGCTTTTTCAGTTCGACACGCAATCCCTCGCAAAGTGCCGCAAGGCCGGCCTTGGTGGCAGCGTAGGTGGTCACATTGCCCGGCATGCCGCGTACCGCCGTTACTGAAGATACGGCCACCAGGTGGCCCTGGTTCTGGGCCCGGAAAATTTCCATGGCCGCTTCCATCTGGGCCAGGGCTGCGACAAAGTTGGTTTCAGCGGTCTGCCGGTTGGCGTCAAAGCGCCCGGTGCCCAGGGGCTGCCCCTTGCCAATGCCGGCGTTCACAATGATCCGGTCCAGCTGGCCGAATTCCTGGTGAAAGGCCTGGAACACCTCCCGCACCTGGTCATGGTTATTCACATCCAGCGCCATCAGGCTGATGCGAATACCGGGGTGCTGTTGCTCCAGCTCGGTTTTAAGGGTTTCCAGCCGCTCGGTGCGCCGGGCACACAGGGCCAGGTGGTCGCCCCGGGCGGCAAATTCCCGGGCCATGCCTTCACCGAGGCCGGAACTGGCTCCGGTGATCAGAATGGTTCTGCTCATAGAAGGGTCCTTGTTCGAGCCCGCCACGCTATCAGAAGTACAGCGTCTGTCCGGGTTCGGTTTTTTGTTCTTGTGGCGGTTCGGCGCTCTTTTCAGAGGCCATCTGCGTGAGCTTTTCGCCAATCATGGTGGGAATGCCATCGGCCTGGTCTACGGCAATCTCGATAGACTGTCGCCGAACCTGCACGTCCGGATGTTCCTCAACAAAGGTTTCGACTTTCTCGAACACCTGTTGCCAGAGCTTGTCGCGATCCTCGGCGGTGTAATCTTCCCGGGGCCGGTGCACTTCCAGCCAGACCTCGCCACCCGACAGGCCGACCTTCACCGATTCACGGATCACCCGTACCGGAGTGCCTTTCTCCACCTGGTAGACAAAGCGGGAGATATCCTCGTTGTACATGCGAAAGCAGCCATGACTGACCGCCATGCCGACACCGAACTGCTTGTTGGTGCCATGAATCAGGTAGCCTTTCTCGCTCAACAACAGGGCATGGGAACCCAGCGGATTACCCGGGCCCGGGGGAATCATCCTGGGCAGGTAATCGCCGGAGGCTTCGTACTCGGCCCGGATACTGGCCGGCGGATACCAGGCCGGAGACTCCAGCGGCATGGTCACTTCGGCGTTGGTCAGCGGTGAGGGATTTTCCTCGGTACCCACGCCGACCGGATACACCTGCACGCCATCTTCCGTAAAGTAGTAAAGACGGTATTCGGCCAGGTTGATCACGATGCCCTTGCGCGGCACATCCGGCAGCACATACATACGGGGCAGGGTAATCACCGAGCCGTCCCCCGGTAGCCAGGGATCCACGCCGGGATTGGCTTTAACCAGTTCCAGGTAGCCCAGCGCCAGTTCGTTACCAATGCCGGCAAAGGTGTCTTCATAGGCGGTGGTGAATACCTGCAGCTCCCCCGCCAGGTCACCGTTCAGGGGAAAGGTTGGCACCCGCGGAGACCGGTCGATTTCTTCCTTTGCATCTTCCTGCTCCCCGGGCCCGGGTTCCGGCGCAGGCTGGGCACTGGCCTGCATGCCAAGGCTGGCAAGCAACAGCACCAGCAGCCACGAGAAACGGTACTTCAACTGCATCATCTTTGTTTCCTGTTCAAAATCCTGCCACACCAAAAGACCGGCGAAGGCGTCAGGAGTTCATCAAGGTTGTCCAAATGGTAACCCCCGCCAGCGCCACAAACAGAATACTGGCGCTGATCCGCGCGGTGGCCAGGGGCAGGCGCTCCATCAGCCAGCGACCTGCCAGAATAACCGGTACATTGGCAATCAGCATACCAACGGTGGTTCCGATAATAACCCAGAATGTCTCGGTATACCTTGCCGCCAGTACCACCGTGGCGATCTGGGTTTTGTCGCCGATTTCGGCCAGGAAGAACATGATGGTGGTGGCCATGAAGGCCCCCATGCCCAGAAACTTCGAGTCGTCGCTGTCGTCTTTATCCGGCACCAGCAACCACAGGGCAATGGCGATAAAGCTCACGGCAAGAATCCAGGGTAGCCAGGCTGCGGGAATCTGTGCCGCCACCCAGGCGCCAATCCACGCGGACAGCGCATGGTTAAGCACCGTAGCAATCAGGATGCCCAGGATGATCGGGGTACGGGTGGCATAGCGGGCAACCAGGAACAGCGACAACAGCTGGGTTTTGTCGCCAATCTCGGCAATGGCTACGGCAAGGGTCGATGCGAGAAAAGCATCCATTCAGAAAGGCCTCCGGTGGGTAAATTTATATGAAAACTCAGCTGCGCATCTTCCAGACCGGGATGGCGGCTACCGCCACGAACACGGCTACCAGCCACCAGGCCGACTGGAACGCGGAAAAGGTAGGAAGCCCACCCTGATGCTCCCCGAACTCGATGGTCAGCGCCACGATGTTAACACCCAACGCGCCGCCCAGTTGCCGGGCAAAGTTGATGGTGCTGGAACCCGCCCCCATCAGCTCCGGCGGCAGGGGATTCATCGCGCCGGTAGACAGCGCCGGCAGCATGAAGCCGATGCCGATCCGGCCCAGAATGGCCCAGAATGCCAGCCAGCCAAAGCCCACCAGGTGCCCGGTTACCGCAAACAGCACCGCCGACAGGGCAAACACTACAATACCAAACAACACCAGGCTGCGGGCACTGCGCCGGTCAGCCAGCCGCCCGGCCAGCGGGAAGGTCATGCCCAGCACGATACCGGCCGGCAACATCAGCAGGCCAGCCTCGGTTGCGGAGAAGCCGAGCGTGGTCTGTACAAACAGCGGAATCAGGTATGTAGAGCCAAACAGCGCCAGGCCCAGTGCCATGGCACCCAGGGTGGCAAACAGGAATACCGGACGGCGCAGCAAGTCCAGTTTTATCAGAGGATAACGGGCCGTGCGGGCACGGAACAGGAATGCCGCCAGCAGGGCAACCGCGACCGCGCCCTGAACCAGCACCCGGACTTCCTGGCCTGTCAGTTCCTGCAGGCGGGTCAGGGTGTCCAGGGTCAGCGCGATCAGGCTGCCCAGCAATGCCAGGCCGAGAAAATCGAAGGGATAATTGGCCGGCCGGGAGCGGGGTAATGGCAGAAAACGCCAGGCCATCCACACCCCCAGCAGGGTCACCGGAGCCGGGGCGTACATCACATAGCGCCAGTTGAACTGGTCCACCAGAAAACCGCCCAGTACCGGGCCCAGGGCCGGTGCCAGGATCACACCCATGCCATAGATACCCATGGCCTGGCCACGCTGTTCAGGCGGAAAAATGCGGAACACCAGGAACATGCCCATTGGCTGCATCAGGCCCGCCATCGCGCCCTGGCCCACCCGCGCGGCGATCAGCTGGCCGGGAGTTTCGGCAAAGCCGCCGATGACTGAAATGACGGTAAACATGGCCATGGCACAGGCCAGGGTGAGCCGCACACCGAACCGGTCCAGCAACCAGGTGGAAGCCAGCATGGTGGTGGTCATGGCGGCGATAAAGCCGGTCGCCAGCCAGTGCACCTGCCCCTGACGGATTCCGAACTCCATCATGATGTCGTGCAGGGCAACGTTGACCACTGTGGCGCTGAGCACCGTGGCCATGGTACCCATCACAACCGTGATGACCGCCAGCCAGCGCCAGCGGTCGCCGTATCGAGCCTTCAGGCCCTCGACCGAATTATCCGCCAAGGGTTACTTCTGCTTTTCAGCGTTTTCCATGATCTTGTGGAACACCTTCAGGGTGCACTCGAGATCCTTGTCGGAAATCCCTTCAAGCATCTCCTCCCGAAGGTCGGAGGCTCTCTGTGTCAGCTCTTCCATAAAGTCCACACCCGCCTTGGTCAGGTGCAGGCGACGGGCCCGGCGGTCGTTCGGGCAAGGGCGGCGCTCAATCAGGTTCTGCTGTTCCAGGCTGTCGAGCAGGCGCACCAGGGTCGGGTTCTCGATGGCCATGAGGCTCGCCAGTTCGCGCTGGGTCAGGCCTTCGCCGCCTTCCTGCAGGTAGAACATGGTGCTCCAGCGGGCCTGGGTAACACCGAGGTCTTTCAGGCGTTCATCAAGCATTTTACGCCAGCGGCGGGTAACCCGGGCAACGGCAAAGGGGAACTGTTCTCTCATGACAATCTACTCCTGAGGCTGATCTGCTCCGGGGCAAACCACGCCCGGGCAAGAACTGACGAAAACTTACTATTGCTGAATATTCACCAATAGTATGCTAATCGTTGATTTAAATACAGATACCGAAGTGAAAATATAATCGGTGATAACCGAAAGTTTCAGCAAGTTGCGTCAGCCAGCCTGGCGCAACTCTTCCTGCATCTCTTCCACTTCCGGAGATTCGTGGAAATCCTCGTTCCGCGGATCCAGCTCGGCCAGTACCGGAGAAGCCTCCGGCATGGCGGGCACAAAGTGCTCCTGATCCTCGACCGGCACATCGTCGGTGTGAGTAATGCGGTAGCTGGTGATTACAGCCAGGACCAGCAGGAAACCGGCATTGCCGTAGAACAGGCCCGACGGCCCCAGCTGGTTGATCAGCTCGGCCATGGCGATGGGCCCGATGACACTGCCAATGCCATAGCTCAGCAGCAGGGTGGCACTGGCGGCCACGATACGGTTGCTGTCCATACGGTCGTTGGCAATAGCCACAGCAATCGGGTACAGGGTGGCAGACAATCCGGTAAACAGCCCCACCAGCAGGGTCAGCAAGGCCAGGTTGCCGGCGCCCAGCACCGCCACACCGCCCGCCGAACTGGCAGCCGCCAGGGCCACCCAGAACATCACGCGACGACGGTCAAAGCGGTCGCACACCCGGCCCAGCGGCCAGGCCAGCAGCATGGCGGCAACAATGGCACTGGCCATAAAGGTGGACGTTTTCGCCACATCCAGCCCCACCAGGGTGGCGTAGACCGGCCCGAGGGCATAGAAGCCACCAATCAGCACCCCGCTGACCAGCGCCCCGGCAACCCCTGAGAAAGATTCCCGGGCCAGCTTGAACACCGACATCCGGGCAGTTTGCTCGATCACCGGGGCTTCCATGCGGGTCAGGGACAGCGGAATCAGGGCCAGGGCCAGTAAAATAGCGGCCAGTGAAAACGGCAGGAAGTTGGCAGGGTCACCCACATTCACGATCAGCTGGCCGCCGGCGGCGGACAGGTAGAACACAATCTGGTACACGGCAAACATGGCGCCGCGATTACTGTTGGTGGCGCGGCTGGAGAACCAGCTTTCGATCACCACCAGAACGCCGGCCACGCTGAAACCGGACAATACCCGCAACACCGCCCAGAACAGGGTGGACACTGCCATCGGATACAACAATGCGGCCACCGCCGCCATCGCCGCAAACACCGCAAACGCACGGATATGGCCCACACGGCCAATAATCTTGTGCACATACAACGTGCCCAGTACAAAGCCGATGGAATAGCACACCAGTACCCAGCCGATCACGTCCGGAGACACCTGCTCGATACTCAGCCGGATACCCAGCAGAGTCATCAGGAAGGCGTTACCGCTGACCAGGAGCACAATGCTCATGATCAAGGCAGACAAAGAAACGACCATTCGGGTCATCGGCAACTCCGGCTGGGAAATCTGGATTGGAATCAATAAAAGATAGCAGCCTTAAAAGTTGCTGCAGACAGGTATTTAACCAGCCACACCAAGCCGGCACCACTAGGCACTTGCCGAAACCGAAGGCGCTGCTGGCGCCCCGTTTGACAATGTTTTACATTAATGGGCCGTAACACACCCCGGTGACGGGAGCGGGTAACATGAATGCCACGCAAATTACTGGATCGTGAGCGCCTGGTTATGAAGAAAACGGACTGGCCCATTCGCTGGGATCTGCTGCTTCGCTATCGACTCATCGAAACCATCGCACTGTGGGAAGGTCGGCTGACCACCAACCACATCTGCCACAGTTTCGGAATCGGCCGGCAGCAGGCTTCCAAAGACATCAATACCTACCTGCGGGAGCTGGCACCGGGCAACCTGGTCTACGACCGGCACCTTAAAGGCTATGTCCCCGCCCGGGATTTCAAACCGGTGGTCACCCATGGCCAGGTCAGCGAATACCATGACCTGCTGGCCCGCCAGCAAAGGCTCGGGGCCACCTTCTCGGAGCTGGATCTGGGCCTGCCCGGCAACACCGTGGTCGTGGAGCCCTGCCGCCACGTTGCGCCGGAAACCATGCGTGCGGTGGTAACCGCAACCCGTTACCGCCGCCAGCTGCGCGCCAGCTATATTTCCCTGAGCCGCCCAGAAGCCGCTGAAAGCCTGCTGGAACCCCATACCCTGGTGTGTACCGGCAATAACTGGCACGTTCGCGCCTGGTGCCATGCCAACCGCGAGTTCCGGGACTTTGCCCTGAGCCGTTTCCAGGGGCACCCGGAAGCCCTGCGCCAGAAAGCCCGGCAAACCGCCGGCCAGGATGACGACTGGCAGCGCATGGTAAGCCTGGAAATTACCCCCGACCAGCGGCTGACCGAAGCCCAGCAGCAGATCATTGCCAATGACTACGGCATGGAACAGGGCAGGCTGCACCTTGAAACCCGCGCCGCCCTGGCACCCTATGTGCTGGCACGCATGGGCATTACGCTGGATAACCTGCACCCGGACCCGCTGGTGCAACAGGTGGAACTGGCCAATCCCGACCAACTCGGCTTTGGCAGCAAACGGGAACGGGCACTCAAAGCGGTTGCCGGTCTCTGCTAGACTGGCCCGGTGACCAAGCCAGAACGAATACCCCTTATCAGCCTGATCCTCGCCGCCCTGCTTCCTGCAGCGGCGGCGGCCTCCTGTGGCGATCCGGCAACCCCCATCCATCGCATCCAGTCTGATGGCACCCGCTCTCCCCTGGCCGGACAAACCGTTACTGTAGAAGGCATAGTTACCCGGGACGCCCGGGAACCCGGAGGCTTCAACGGCTTTTACCTGCAACAGGCCGACCACGAAACCGATAACAACCCCGCCACCTCCGAAGCCCTGTTTATCTACACCCGCAAAAAAACCGGCAAGCCCGGGCAACGGCTGCGGGTGACCGGCACCGTCAAGGAGTTCCACGGGCTGACCGAGCTGGTGGCTGTGCGGAATCTTAAGGTCTGCGGTACCGCGCCACTCCCGGAACCCATTGAGGTCAGACTGCCCTGGCCCGAGGCACCGGAACACCTGGAAAACATGCGCGTGAGGTTCAGCCAGCCCCTGACCATCATCGACCACTACAACCTGGCCCGCTATGGCGAACTCACCCTGGCCAGCTCCGATCAGGTTACGCCCACCGAATACCTGCCCCCGGGCGCCAAAGCCGCTGCCCGAAGCCAACGTAACCAACTCCACCGGGTACTTCTGGACGACGGCAAAAGCCAGCGCCAGCCCAACCCCGTGCCCTGGCTGAACAACCTTGCCGGCGATGCACCCCTGCGCGCCGGCGACCGGGTAACCCAGCTTGAAGGCGTATTGGATTTCCGGTTCAGCCAGTGGCGCCTGCAACCGTCCGTGATGCCCCGGTTCCAGCGCAACAATCCCCGCCCCGACGCACCACCGGCCCCGGCCCGGGACCATGTCCGGGTCATGGCCCTGAACCTGCAGAACTTCTTTAACGGCAATGGCCGGGGCAACGGCTTTCCGACCCCCAGAGGTGCAGAATCGCCCAGGCAACTGGAGGTGCAAGCCCTCCGGCTGCGCAGTGCCATCCTGCAGGCAAGGCCGGATATCCTGGCGGTCAGTGAGCTGGAAAACGACGGTTACGGCCCGGACAGCGCTATCGCACAACTGGCAGAGACGCTGGGGGCACCATGGGCCTTCATCAGGACCCCGGGACAGGATGGCTCCGACGCCATCCGTACCGCACTGCTGTACCGTGCAGACCGGATGGTACCGGCCGGCCCGCCGCACCGGCTTGGCTCGGGTCCGTTCCGGCAACAGGGCCGGCCGCCGCTGGCACAGGCGTTCCGCCCCGCAACAGGGGGTGCTGCTGTACAGGTAGTGGTGCCGCACCTGAAATCCAAATCCTGCCGACAAGCCTCCGGCCAGGATACTGACCGGCAAGACGGCCAGGGATGCTACAGCCACCGCCGCAGCGAAGAAGCCGGGGAGCTGATCCGCTGGCTGGATTCCTTGCCCGCTCCCGACCGGCTCGCCGGCACCCTGATTACCGGCGACCTCAACAGCTATGCCATGGAAGCACCGGTTCAGAGATTCCGACAGGCCGGATATCACAGTCAGGTACATCGCTTTCACCCCTGCGGGCCGGAGACTTGCGCCTACCACAGCTATCGCTACCGGGGTGAGAAGGGCTCGCTCGATTACAGCCTGGCCGACAGGAACCTGCAGCCCCGGGTCCGCCACGCGCAAACCTGGAACA
This sequence comes from Marinobacter sp. UBA3607, assembly GCF_002375525.1. Taxonomy (NCBI): domain Bacteria; kingdom Pseudomonadati; phylum Pseudomonadota; class Gammaproteobacteria; order Pseudomonadales; family Marinobacteraceae; genus Marinobacter; species Marinobacter sp. UBA3607. The sequence goes on from NZ_DFLY01000017.1 coordinate 76,685, forward strand.
TCAATGCCGATGAAGCCCGCGCACTTGCCTACAACCAGCGCTCCGCCCTGTCAGGCCCTCAGCCGTGGCGGGCCTCGGACCACAATCCGGTGATCACCGACATCCATCTGGGCAATAACTGACCCGACCGACCGCCAGCCCAGGCAACCCGGCAATAGCTCCCCGGCCACAGCCCGTTACACTGGGTGCCGGTTTGTTGTTACGAGGTTGTCCCCATGAGAATTCCTGCCCCCAATCTGTGGCCCGCCGCCCGCACCGGCCAGCGCTGGTTACTGCGCGCCCGCCGCAAGGAGGCCCTGGTCGACGGACACCGGCTGGTGTTTCTGGAGCGGGGCCAGCCGGCCCCGGGCACGCCGACCCTGGTGCTGATTCACGGCTTTGCCGCCATGAAAGAAAACTGGGCCCTGTGGATGCAGATGCTACCCGCAGACTGGCACCTGCTGGTGCCGGATGTGCCCGGCCTGGGAGAAAGCCAGTACCGGCCAGACGCCTGCTACCGCTATGAAAGCCAGGCCCGGCGGCTCGGACAATGGCTGTCAGGCTATGCCTCCGACAACCTGCACATTGCCGGCAGCTCCATGGGCGGCGCCATTGCCTCGGTGATGGCGCACACGCTGGACCGGCCACCGCGTACCGTCACCCTGCTGAACAGTGCCGGCATACCGGAACAGCCGGATGCCGACCTCAATGCACCGTTCAAAACCGACCGGGATGCCATCCTCATTCCCAGGGACTGGAGCGGGGTCTACCGAATGTTCAACAGCGTCGGCAACGGCAAACCGACTCTGCCGGGCCTGGCCATGACCGGCCTGCTGGGGCCCGACCTGCTGCAGCGCCGGGATTCCCTGCGCCATATTTTCAACGACATGCTGGCAGACCCGCTGGCACCGGCCCGCTATCTGGGAACCGGAACCCCGCCGCTGCAGGTGCAATGGGGCGACAAAGACGTTATCACGCCCACCCGCTGCGTGGACTGGTTCGAAACCGCCACGCCCCATGCCGAGGTACACGTCTTCCGGGGTGTGGGCCACCTGCCCATGCTGGAGAAACCCGGCCGCTCGGCCCGGGTACTGGAAGACTTTATTAGCCGGCACAGTCAGTGACAGGACCGGCATACCGGCAATTGGCCTCTCCGGCCCGTTGACCCGTCACTGGAGTCATGGGGTCGGGCACGGCAAAAGGCCATAATCTGTGACTGACTACCTTGCATAACAACAACAGACACTGACGAGGAAACCCATGCGCGCCTCCGTTTCTACCGCACAGGACCTGGGTATGCCGGCCATCTACCTGCATACCCTGGCCGAGCTGCTCCGCACCATTGGCGTCGACGAGCGGGACCTGATCCTCCGGGTCGGCCTGGACCCGGCCCGCCTGAACTCCACCGATCTCCGGGTCAGCCAGGCCCAGGCCAGCGAGTTTGTCACCCGGGCGATTATCGAAAGCGGTGAGCCCGGCCTAGGCATCATGCTGGCGCGGGAACTCCGGCTACCCCTGCACGGAGCCCTGGGTACCGCGGTGATGAGCAGCCGGACCCTGGAACAAGCCCTGGAGCTGATGACCCGTTACCTGACACTGCGGGCACCGCACCTGAAAGTGGAAAAGCACCTGAGTGGCCAGAACGCCCGTTACACCGTGTCCTGTGATGTCGAACTGGGGCCGCTGCAGGGCTTTGTGCTGGATGCCGTGCTGTACGGCTGCGTATCCATGGGAGCCCAGCTGACCGGGGCTGCGGTGCCCGGTACCCGGATTCTCCGGCGCGGCCCGGAGCCGAATCATTTCCACCGATTCCGTCGCGTGGTGGGCGTGCCGGTAGAGTATGGCGCCCATGAGGATGCCCTGGTGATTCCCGTCAGCCAGCTGGCACAGCAGGTCCGGTTCAGCAATGAACAGCTGGCAGAGAGCTCGCGGGAACAGTGTGAAGAAGCGCTGAAACAACTCACGGAAGACGCCGGCTTTGCCTGCCGGGTGCGCAGGGTGATCGAAACCAGCCATCCGTTTCCGCCGAAACTGGCCCGGGTCGCCAGTACCCTGTTTGTCTCGGAACGGACGCTCAAGCGCCGGCTGCAGGAAGAAGATGCCAGTTTCCAGAACCTGGTCGATCAGGTGCGGCTGGAGCGGGCACAGGACTTGCTCGGCACCACCGGCATGAACCTGAGCCAGATTGCCGATGCCCTGGGCTACGCCGATGCCGCCAACTTTACCCGTGCCTTCAAACGCTGGACCGGCCTGAGCCCGAGCCACTTCCGTGCCCGGGAAACCGGTTTCCGGAAAACCGCCTGAGTCAGTCGATGCCCAGAATCTTGTGCATCTGCAGGGTCAGGCGCCATTGCGGATGGGCCAGGCAGTAATCGGTCGCCTTGCGGGTATTGCTCTGTTTGACCGGATCATTGCCCTGGTCCGGCACCGAGGGCGAAGCCATCGGAGACAAAAAGTAATGCCGGGCCCGGATGCCCAGAAAGCGCTCCGGTGGGGCCAGCGGTTGAGGAAAGACCAGCTTCAGTTCATCACACTCGGTTATCACCACCTCGGCGTCCGCCTTGGGGCTCACACACAGCCAGTCGATACCGTCCGGCGCCGGCAGGGTGCCATTGGTTTCCACGCCCACTTCGAAGCCCTCGGCATGGAAGGCTGCAATCAGCGGCTCATCCAGCTGTAACAACGGCTCACCCCCGGTGCACACCACGTAGGGTCTGCCAGGGGCATCCGGCCACAGGCTGCGGATATGGGCCGCCAGCGCCTCGGCGGTTTCAAAACGGCCGCCGTTCTGGCCATCGGTACCAACAAAGTCGGTATCGCAGAAATTGCACACCGCCGTCGCTCGGTCCTGCTCCCGGCCATTCCACAGATTGCATTTGCTGAACCGGCAGAACACCGCCGCCCGGCCCGCCTGGGCGCCCTCGCCCTGCAAGGTGTAAAAGGCTTCTTTCACCCGGTACATCAGGCATTGCCCTCGTAGGCCAGCGGATCGTCCAGGCCGTGGGCGGCGAACGCTTCCAGCCGCTCGACACAGGAACCGCAACGGCCGCAGGCTTTATCCCGGCCGTTGTAGCAGGTCCAGGTCTGGCTGTAATCCAGGCCAAGCTTCAGGCCTTCAGCCAGGATTTCGCCCTTGTCCAGGGCCATGAACGGCGCTTCAATACCCACAGGTTCGTAATTGGCGATGCGGCAGACAGCGTCCATTTTCTCCACAAATTCGGGCCGGCAGTCCGGATAGATGGCGTGATCGCCGCCGTGGGCGCCATACCAGACAGCCCCCGCGCCCACGGTTACCGCGTAACCGGTGGCCAGGGACAGCAGAATCATGTTGCGGTTGGGCACCACGGTGGACTTCATGGAGTCTTCTTCATAGTGCCCTTCCGGCACCTCGGCGTCAGAAGTCAGGGAAGAACCGGCCATCACCTCGCTCATGGCGCGGATATCAATCACCTTGTGGGGAATACCCTCGGCCTGGCACACGGCGCGCGCCGCCTCCAGCTCCCGTACATGGCGCTGGCCGTAATTGAACGACAGCGCATGGACCTTCAGGCCCCGGGAACGGGCCAGGTGGAGCAGGGTAAACGAGTCCATGCCTCCGGAATAGATAACGACAACAGTGTCAGTCATGGGATTCTCACCACAATAGCAGGGGGTGTGTCACGGGGTGTTCAAAGCTGAGCGGTATTGTAACAGCGCAAACACCGGTTGGGTTCGCGTCAACGCAGGATCGGCGGTAAACTCGGGAGAAAATGACAATGAACCAGAACCGACACCTGATGCAACCGGATTCCAGCCCAGCGTTTATCGACTTCGAGGCCTCCAGCCTTGACCTGATCGCCAGTTACCCGATCGAGGTTGGCCTGTGCCTGCCTGACGGCACCCTGCACAGCTGGCTGATCCGCCCCAACAGGCAATGGCAGGACTGGTCCGACAGTGCCGAGGCCATTCACGGTATCTCCCGCAGCCGGCTGGAGCAGGAAGGCCGGCCGGTAGCCGAGGTTGTCGAACAGCTGAACGGGTTGCTGTCAGGGCAGGTGTTCTGTGATGCCTGGACCTTCGACAGTTTCTGGCTGCACCGCCTGTACCGGGCAGCCGGGGAAACACCGGCCTTCCAGCTGGAGTCCATCTCCATGCTGCTCGACCAGACCCAGGTCCGGCACTGGTCCGGCATGCGCCAGCAGGTGATTGCCGAACTGGGCCTGCCGGTTCACAGGGCCGCCAACGACGCCCTGATCCTGCACCACACCTGGCAAAAACTTACTTGCCGGGGCGAAGCCTCAGTGCAATAACTTCCAGGCCATCCCGGGCTGTATGCAGGGTCCAGTAGGTGGCCAGGGCCATCAGGCTGGCGCCCACAACGGTGAAGCTCAGGTTGTCTCCCACAGACTGCCCCTGGGCGATCACCAGGTAAACGGCAACGGCGGCGAGCAGCGCGATTTCAACGATAAAATCAGAACGGAACTTGTTGCGGGCGGGGGCAGGGTCTTCGGGCATTTTCTTCGGTTTCAACCTCTGTATTCGGTTTGGGTGTACCACTTGATGGGTGTGTAAATTATCGCCAATCCGGCCGGAATTGGCTGTAGGGACTAGTGGCTACGAAGTTTCCGAAGGCGTAAAAAAAACGCAGCCCATGGGGGCTGCGTAGAAAGGAGAGATCCATCCGATACCTGATACGGAGGCATCGAGGATTGCACAACGTAAAAACACGTGACGGAACAAATTATGGCCCCGAGAGCCCACGGCGTCTGTACGGGTTTGCCGAATGGCGAGGGCTATTGCAAACCGGCCAATTGCCGATACACTGATACCGAACCGAAATCACAGAGCCGATAGGTCCAGAATGATTACCAAGTACACCGTTATTACCACCGCCGGTTGCCAAGCAGGGCAATCCGTGCGCGCCATGGTGAAAGACATCTAACGGCTTTCGGTCAGTCCCGGGAGCCATTGCAGCGACCGGGGCAGCTTCTCTGCCAGACCCCGGTTGCCTCAGGCCCCGGGGTTTTCTGTTTTTGCAGCCGCAAAATGACAAGGAGAAGATCATGAGAAGACATCCGACTACACGGGCAGCCAACCAGCCAATGACCAACCGGCAGGCACCGATCAAACGTCCGGAAAAGCTGCCGCTGCTGGATGCGATTTGCAAGAAACTGAATCAGCGCGTCAACCTGGATGACGAGCAGCGGGTGCTGGGTCTGTACGAGCGTGGCTGGATTTTCAAGGGCGTGCTGAGCAACCTGGACGGCGCCGAGGCCCGCTATGTGCGTGCACTGGCCACCCGTTACAACTCCTGGATTGCCCGCCAGGTGGCCTGAACCAACGCAGGCTGGACCGGTCAGTGGTGCCGGTTCAGCCCCTGCATTTGCGCCATGTCGCCACCGTGGACCATGGCGTAGTTACTCACCACATCGTGAATTTTTTCCTGGGAATAGGGCTTGACCACGTAGCCGTTGGCGCCGGCACTGATTGCCCGCTGGATACTCTCAATCGAATCATCCGCCGTCACCAGCACGATGTGCTGCTCCTTGCGAACCTCCTTGAAGCGGGTCATCAACTCGTGGCCGTTGCCGTCCGGCAGCCCCAGGTCCAGCAGAATGATCTGGTATTCACTGGCGTCGAACGCTGCCCTGGCCGAAGCCGCATCACTGCATTCCGTCACCAGCGTTGCGCCCGCCTTGTACAGCATCTGTACCAGCCGCTCGCGCATGACCGGCTCGTCTTCAACCACCAGTACTCTCAGATCCGTCATCCATTCTCTCCTGTTGTGTCCCGTTACTCAGAATGAGTCATTGCCGGTTTTGCGCGGCAGCTCCAGCGGCGCCGGGCCCGGCCGGCCCTGTTCCCGCTCGCCGGCTGGCCGGCTGTCGGCACCCTCGCCGGCTCCGGCCCCTTCCCGCACCAGTATATTGCTGATGCTGACCGCCGTTGTGTACAACGAAATGGCCACAATCAGCAGCACCGGCTGCACAAAGGCCACAAACCCCGGGACTTCGGTATTGCCCACGATACTCAACATCAGAATGATGGACGGCCCCAGCACCACAAACAAGGTCAGGGCAATGAAAAAGACAATGCGCTCCTTGTACCGGCCCAGATCGCGGTTGGTCACCAGCCCCAGCACAAACTTGCCGATGGCCAGGCCTGCCATGATGGTCGCGGCAATGCTGAGGTCCGCCCGCATCAGGGTTTCATAGACATTGCCGTCCCACAGCCGCTGCATGGCAATGACAAGAAACGGAAACAGCACAAACAGCACGTCTGCGTAGGTGCCGTACATCATGCTCAGTGAATTGTGTTCCTGGGGGCGATTCTGGTCACTCATGGGTCTGTTCCTGTCGGGTACCGGTGGTTGAAACCAGTGCCTTCAGAGCCTGGTCAATCATATGGTTCAGTTGTTCCAGCCGTTGTGCGATTTCCGGCCAGTCGTATTCATTCTGTCGCAGGCACTGCTCCAGCCTGCCCGCCTGTTCCGTCATCATCGGGTAGCCCATGGCTCCGGCCGTACCCTTGATCTGGTGGCTCTCGGTGCGCAGCACGTCAACATTCCGGTCGTCCAGGGCCAGCTTCATGCGGCGCTGGCGCTCCGCAAGGCCGGACAGGAAGCGGGAAACAAGGTGCGCCAGGTCATCATCAAGGCCCGAGCTGTCCACGGTCTGCGCTCCCAGATAGCGATCCAGCAGGGCCTGCAGGTGGCTCTGGTCGATGGGCTTGTTGAGCACGCCATCGCAGCCGGCTGCCAGCAGGGCTTCGTTCTCGGCCTGGTCACCTGCGGTGAAGGCTATCAGGGGCCGGCGGAATCCGGCCTGGCGAAGCAGGCGGGTAGCTTCCACGCCGTCCATTCCCGGCATGTGGCGATCCATCAACACCAGGTGCACGGTATCCGACAGTGCGCGGCGCACGGCTTCATCCCCCGAGGCCACCAGAACCGGGTCCAGGCCCAGGCGCCGGAGCATGCGCTCCACCAGCCGGCGGTTGTCCTCGTTGTCTTCGGCCACCAGAACCCGGCCGGAATAGCTCCTGTCCGTAGCAGTAACCGGCTCCGGGCAGTGGGTCAGGTAGCGGGCCAGCATCTCGTAGAACCGCTGCTTGTCGATCGGCTTGGCCAGGTGCTCGTTACAGCCGGCCATCCGATATTCCGCAATATCCTCGGCCATAACATTAGCCGTAAGGGCAATAATGGGCGTATTGATACCTGCTTCACGAATCGCCTGGGTGGCATCCCGGCCGTTCATGACCGGCATTTGGATATCCATCAGGATCAGGTCGAAGTCTTCGCGCCTTACCCGTTCCAGGGCTTCGGCACCGTTAGCCACATGCACCAGCTCGGCGCCGGTACGGGCCACCAGCAGGGATACCAGCCGCCGGTTCACTTCGTTGTCTTCGGCACACAGAATCCGGCCCGACAACCTCGGTGCCAGCACCATGGCAATGGCCCGTCGGCGCTGGCTGAATTCCGAGGCATCCCGCAGGAAGTGCACCTGCTGCAGGCTGCCGGTGCTGATGGAAACCTCGAATTCGCTGCCCTCGCCGTAGGTACTGGTTACCCGGATATCCCCTCCCAGCAGCTCCGCCAGCCGGCGGGAAATACTCAGCCCCAGCCCGGTGCCACCATACTGGCGGGAAATAGCCGTGCTGCCCTGGGCGAACGGATCAAACAACCGCTCCAGCTGCTCCGGCTTCATGCCAATACCGGTATCGACCACCCGGGCAATCAGGGTTTCGGCCTCGCGATCACAGCGGATGACCAGGGAGATCGAGCCGCTTTCCGTGAATTTCAGCGCATTTGCACACAGATTGATGATGATTTGCCGGTATCGGGTTGGGTCCGTGCAGATCTGCTCCGGCAGCGGATACTCGCAGACAATGCGGAAATCCAGGCCTTTCTCCCGGGCCCGTGGCTCGAAGAACGCGCGGACTTCATCCAGCAACTCCGGCAGGTTCACCGGCACCACATCCACGTCCAGCTTGTTGGCGTCGATCTTGGAGTGGTCCAGGATATCGTTCACCAGCTCCAGCAAGTGCCGGCCACTGCGTACCACGGTTTCGGCGCTGCTGCGCTTTTCCCGGTCGTCCAGGTCCGGGTCCAGCAGGGTTTCGCCGTAACCGATGATCGCCGCCAGCGGCGTCCGGATTTCATGGCTCATGTTGGCCAGGAACTGGCTCTTGGCCTTGGCGGAGTTGCGGGCCAGCTCTTTCTCCAGCCGTTCCTGTTCCCGTTCACGCTCGATCTGCAGGCGCTGGTGGCTTTCGGTGGCATCGATGCAGGTGGCTTCCAGGTGCACCGGCATGCCCTCGGCATCGTAGGCGGTGTGCAAGGAGATGGTCGCCCAGCGCTCCTCGCCCTCACGGGTAAAATACCGGGCTTCGATGCCTTTAACCGTGCCCCGGGCTTCCAGCTGTTCCACCACCAGCCGCCGCAGGCGCTCATCGGCTATGCAGGTTTCCAGCACGTCCGGATTTTCACCCAGCAGTTCACGGCTGCTGTTGTAACCCAGAAGCTCTGCCATCGCCGGGTTGGCGGTCACAAATTTCCGCTCCGGTGACATCTGGAACACGCCTTCGATGGCGTTGTTGAACAGCGACTGGTAACGCCCAAGGTTGGCCAGGGCCCGGCGGTTCCAGGCCATGGCTTCACCCTGTACCTGCTTGATGCGGTCGGCCAGGGCAAAGGAGAACAGGATGATCTGGGCAGTCAGCCCGAACTGCGGGGCGTAGGTGGTAAAGGTATTCAGCGGGAGGTAGCCCATCACCGTCAGGGCATAGATACCAAAGCCAATCAGCGCCATGGTCCAGGCGTAGAAATAGGCCCGGGCGGCCGGGTTGTAGTAACGCCAGGACAGGTAACTGACCACGATCAGGATAATACTGAGCAGGATCGAATCCAGCACGATCCATTCCATCGCCACCGAATAGGGCATAAAGATGGACAGGCCAAAGGTGAGCACCACCGAATACAGGCACAGCCGCAGCACCTGGTCCAGGTCTGGCGAGCGCTCACGGGTTTCCAGCAGGGAGCGGGCCATCAGCAGGCCAAAGAACCAGGTCAGGATGATCTGGTAGTGCAGGTAATCCTTGTTCAGCAAGGCTGGCCGTTCATCCAGCAACTGCACCCCGTGGACCTGCTCGGTAGAAATAAACACCGCCGCACCCACCAGGTAAAGCACATAGTAGATGTTGCTGCGTTCACGCACCGACACCGCCACAAACAGGTTGTAGGCCAGGATCGCCAGGATGGCACCGAGCAGCACCCCGCGCACCGCTTCATCAATAGAAACTTTCTCGATGTATTCGTTCGGGTGCCAGAGGGTGATGGGCAGGCGGAAGGTGTTGGTATTGGTGATGCGCAGGAATACCCGCGTGCGGCTGTCAGGAGGCAGCTTCAGCCGGAAAGTAGGGTTGGGCACGGCCAGGTCGCGGTCTTCCCAGTTGTCCTGGTAGCCGGCCTGGCGCTGATCTACCAGCATGCCATCCCGCTCAAGAAACAACTCGACGCTGTCCACCAGCGGTAGCGCCAGCTCCAGTATCCAGTCGGTCTCGCCCTGCAGGGCATGGGTACTCAGGTCAAAGCGGGTCCAGTAAGCAGACTCGGTGTAGCCGAAGTTGAGAACGCCGGCTTCATGCTGGGTGAAGGCTTCGGCCTCAAGGTTTCTGAGCTGATCGATCGACAAGCTCTGGTCCGGATCTTCCAGGTACCGCAAGCATCCGCCCAGGTCACGGATGGCACCGGTGTTCCGGTCAAGCCGGACTTCGCCACTGCGGCAGGCATCCTGGGCCATGGCCGGGGCCGGCAGAATCAGGGCTGCCAGTACAAGAAACAGGACCAGCACCGGAATCCCGGCCTGGGCGAACCGTTGCTGCAAAATGTGATCTCCGCGCGGGTAGCTGCGTGCTTTATCGTTTATTGTCAGCACAGCTCACTTTAGCCTTTCACAACGAATTTCGCACCCCGGGGCCTTCTGAAATGAGACATTCCTGCCTTTTTGTTGCCATATCACTGGCGTTGCTGACCCTGAGTGGGTGCCGTGTGGAGAGTGGTGGCAGCGATGACTCCTCCGCCTTCAACCCGGCCGATGATGTCGACCTGACCTTCCGTACCTTTGACCTGGCCGACACCGAACAGGCCCCGGACACTCTGAGCTTCACCCGTTTCAGTGATTTTTATCCGGGCATTGAGCCGGCCGGAAACGACGATACAGCCGGGAACCAGGAGCTTGTCGAAAGCATCCGGCGTCATATCGACCAGTTTATCGGCGCGCAACCGACAGACGATGGCAAGGCCTATACCCGGGTTCGAAACCCGCTCGACCTGATGAACCAGGTAATCAGCGTGGGCCGTGTGGATAACTTTGATGAAGGCAGGCGCTATATCCGCGAGCGAATCGCCTCGGGCGAAGCCGGTAATTACAACACCCGCAGCGCCGGCGCCATCATCCGGTTTACCGACCAGGATGCCGTGGCCAATCAGGAAGCGCTCAACAATCGCCAGTGGTTTTACCAGACCCTGGACTGGCGTTATCAGCCGCCCGCGGAAAACCTCGATGGCAAGGTTTACCGGGTGATTCAATATGTCGCCCGCAACGTTGAGGAAACGGAGCGCGAGCAGCAACCGCAGCTGCTCAGCCTGCTGTCCGGCAGCCGTTTCAACGCCAATGAATTCAGTAACCTTGGTTACAACCAGCCGGAGTTTGCCACCGTCGATTATGTCAGCCGGAGCTACGGCGGCATTGAGTTAAGGCAGGAGTTTGCAGCAGAGGCACAGAAAGACACCCTGTACATCAAAAGCCCGGACCAGCAGATACTCGACCTGAGCAGCTATCAGAGTGCCGATGCCGACCCCAGTCCGGACTGCATCCGGGTTGAGCTGAACTACGCCATGAGCGAGGTACGCCTGTACACCTCCAATAACGAGCCGGCAAGGGTTCCGGATCCACAAGCGGATCCGGCCGATTACCCGACCGAAGAAGATATTCCCAGGGTACCGAATGAGAACAACTGTACCTACCAACCGGAAGACCAGGCCATAACGTTCTGGAGTGCTGAATCGGCCGCCAACAGGCAGTAGCGGCTACAAATCCCAGTTCTGCAAAAACCCCTTCTTGCGGCTGATCATGCGCTCATAGGTAGAAATCATCAGGGCAGCGTGGGGGGCCTTGGTCATGCGCAGGGTTTCGATACGGCGTTCAAGCCGCTCTACTTCGTTGCACAGCTGTTGCTGGACCTGGGAGCGCATGCTCTCGTGATAGTCCAGCTGCACACGGCGGGGTTCGGGCGGGGATAGCCTTGATTTTGGCATAGGGGTCTCATCCATTGAGTCGTTGGTAACTTCCACATCCTGAAAGTCTTGCGTGAAAAGTGTGCCGGACTGTCCGACAAAGTTCAATTAAAATGAACAAGCTTTCACTTTTTTTAACACTCCGTTAACCCCGGTGCCCCGGCTCATGCTGCCACAAGCCTGCGGCGATGCTCCGGCAATAACGGAAACTGCTTGCACACAGTATAGACAAACTTCCCCAGCGCGGGTAAATGATGGCCGACTATCGGGAAGCCGGTATTGAGCAGGCTGACTGAAATATCCCGGGCCGGGTCCGCCCAGCAGAACTTGTTGATCAAGCCCACGTGGCCAAAGGCATAGCGGCTTTGCGGCCCCCATAGGCCCACCGGATTGCCACCAAGCATCATGCCGGCACTGAAGCGCATGGGCAGCATCATGGTACGGTCCACCTGGAGGGATCCGAACTGCTGGATCGCACGCCGGATGGTGAGTTCGCTGCAGATCCGCTGGCCATTCCAGGTGCCGCCATTCAGCATCATCTGAAAAAACCGGCTCATTTCCTCAGCGGTGCCACACAGGTTACCGGCGGGAATCACCGCTTCCTGGAAACGGGGATCGTTGGTCACTCGCTCAACGGTACCGATGTCGCCGCCCAAGGCCCGGTTAACAATCCAGGACACCGGAAACCTCGGGGTAGGCCCGGTGGCGTAGTTACTGGCCAGGTCCGGAAGGTGTTCCGCACCAATACCGTAGGTGAACCACTTCATGCCCATGGGCCCGCGCAGGTACTTGTCCAGGTAGGCATCAATGCTGTCGCCGGTCACCTTCTCCAGCACCCGCTGCAACACAAAGCCGCCGGTGATGGCGTGGTAAGCCACCTTGGCGCCGTCTACTTCCACCGGCCGGGCGTTACACAGCAATCGCCAGATTTCGTCTTTATCCCACAACACATCAATGGGGGTTTCCCGGGGAATGGCCGGAATACCGCCCCGGTGGGACAGGATCTGGTGCACGGTTATGGTGCGCTTACCGCTGCTGGCAAATTCCGGGCAGTAGTAGGACACCGGGTCCATCAGGTTCACCAGCCCCTGCTCGGCCAGCATATGCATCAGCAAGGCAGTCACTGCCTTGGAGGCAGAAAAAAAGCAGACGGGGGTTTCGGTAGTCATCGGCACCCGGGGCACCGAGCGGGGATCGTGGGGCCCGTTACCCCGGCTATGACCGATGGCGCGATGCAACACCTGTTCACCCCGATAACGCAAAGACAGCTGGATACCGGGATGAACCCCGGTCCGGTACAGGGCTTCCACGCTGCGCCACACGGCTTCCGGAACCTCGGGGGCCAGGCCAACCCGTTCCGGGTGCTCCGAGGCAGTGTCCCGGAAGGTGACCGAGTCCAGGTCCCGGGGAATGGCGCTGAGGTTCAGGGCGCGGCGAGCCAGTGAATGCATATTGTTGCCTTTGTTTTATATCTGAATGGTTTCACTATAGATCAAAGCACATCATCCGGCAGCAACCGGGGTGCAGTTACCGGCGCCCCGTGGTTTAATTCCGGCAAACCGTGATTGCAACAGGAGCCTGCATGACCCCCGGAATTCTCGCCGCCCAACGCGCCAAGGTGGCTTTTACCGTGCATGAGTACGAGCATGACCCGGCCGCCGAAAGCTACGGCAACGAAGCCGTGGAAAAAACCGGCGCCAATCCGGACCAGGTGTTCAAAACCCTGGTTGTCTCGCTGGATGGCAAAGACCTCGCCGTCGCCGTGGTGCCGGTATCCGCCATGCTCAGCCTGAAGCTGATTGCCCGGGCCGCCGGGGCCAAGAAGGCCGCCATGGCCGACAAACAGCTGGTTCAGCGCACTACCGGCTATGTTCTGGGGGGCGTCAGCCCGCTGGGGCAGAAGAAGCAGCTGAAGACGTTTATCGACGACTCGGCCAGCAACTTCGCAACCCTGTTTGTCAGCGCCGGAAAACGGGGACTGGAGATCGAACTGGCTCCGGAAGACCTGGCCAGGCTCACCGGGGCCACCTTCGCACCCCTGCAACAGGACTGATCCGGTGAATCACGCCAACGACCTTATCCTGATTGGCGCCACCCTGTTATTGGCCCTGGCGGCCCATGCGGTCGGCCAGAAAGTACATGTGCCCCGGGTCACCCTGTTGCTGTTGCTGGGCGCCCTGGCAGGGCCGGACCTTCTGGACCTGCTGCCGGCAGATGCCAGCCAGAGCTTTCACCTGATTACCCAGCTGACCCTGGCTATGGTGGGCTTTCTGCTGGGCGAGCGGATGTCTGCAAAGGACCTCAAGCAGGGCAAGGAGGCGCTGATTGTCAGCCTGGTGGTCACCTTTGTAACCGCTGCAGCCGTTACCTTCGCTACCTGGTGGGCCACCGGCAACCTGGCGGCAGCGCTTTTGCTGGGCGGCATTTCCACCGCCACGGCGCCGGCCGCCACGCTGGATGTACTGCGGGAATCCGGCGCCAACGGCCCGCTGACCCGGCTGGTGTTCCAGGTGGTAGCCATCGACGACGCCTGGGGCGCCATCCTGTTCAGTATCCTGCTGGTCAGCGCCGGACTGCTGATTGGCAACGGCGATACCCATGGCCCTACGGCCATGTTACACGGGGTGATGGAGGTCGGAGGCTCGGTACTGCTGGGTATTGTGCTGGGCCTACCCATGGCGTGGCTGACTGGCCGGCTGCGGCCCGGTGAGCCCATGCTGCTGGAATCCGCCGGCTTTGTGTTTGTAGCCGCGGGGCTGGCCGGCTGGCTCGGCCTGTCTTACTTGCTCACCTGCATGACCCTGGGCGTGGTCGTGGCCAACCGGGCCCGGCACCATGTTCGGCCATTCCGTTCAATCGACGGTATTTCCGAACCCTTCCTGGCACTGTTCTTCTTTATGGCGGGCTACCAGCTGGACTTGCTGGCACTGCCAACACTGGGCGCACTGGGAGTGGCCTATGTGCTGGCCCGGGTGGCAGGGCGCTTTGCCGGTGGCTATCTGGGCAGCGTGCTGGCCGGCTCGGCGCCCGATACCCGTAGCCGCATCGGGGCCTGCCTGATGCCCCAGGCAGGCGTAGCCCTGGGCCTGGCACTGGTGGCGACCGAACGGCTGCCGGAGCTGGCTTATATCCTGCCACTGGTGATCGGGGCCACCGTGATATTCGAGATCATCGGCCCGCCACTGACGCTTATCCAGCTGCGCAAGGCGGGTGAGACCGGCAAGGGCTACCAGGAAGACCCTGACGAGGACGACTAGACAACAAAAAAACCGGAGAGCCAATGGCTGTCCGGTTTTTTTGATCAGGGCCGGGAAACATCCCGGCCTGACACTGAGCCTCAGCTCACAGATGCCTGGGCGTCGACCAGGATCTTGGTCAGCGTTGCGCTGGGCTGCATAACGGCAGACACTTTCTCCGCCGGCGCGTGGTAGTAACCACCGATATCCGCCGGATTGCCCTGTACCACCGTCATTTCTTCCAGGATCTTGTCCTTGTTCTCTTCCAGCTGTGCAGACAGCTTGGTGAAGAACTCTTTCAGTTCCTTGTCTTCATCCTGTTTGGACAGCTCTTCCGCCCAGTAACGGGCCAGGTGGAAGTGGGAACCACGGTTGTCCAACTCGCCGGTCACACGGGACGGAGACTGGTTGTTCTCCAGCAGTTTCTCGGTAGCCTTGTCCAGGGTCTGGCCCAGCAGGCGGGCGCGCTGGTTGTTCTGCTTCTCGCCCAGCTCGTCCAGGGACACTGCGGTGGCCAGGAATTCACCCAGGGAATCCCAACGCAGGTGGTTTTCCTGGATCAGCTGCTGTACGTGCTTGGGTGCGGAACCGCCAGCACCGGTCTCGTACAGACCACCGCCGTTCAGCAGCGGCACGATGGACAGCATCTTGGCGCTGGTGCCCAGCTCCAGGATCGGGAACAGGTCGGTCAGGTAGTCACGCAGCACGTTGCCGGTTACGGAAATGGTATCCAGGCCACGGATCAGGCGCTCCATGGTCCAGCGGATAGCACGAACCGGAGACATGATGTGGATTTCCAGGCCTTCGGTGTCCAGCTCGGCCAGGTACTTCTCGACCTTCTTGATCAGCTGGGCATCGTGAGCACGCTCGTCGTCCAGCCAGAATACCGCCGGCATACCGCTGGAACGTGAACGGTTGACCGCCAGCTTGACCCAGTCGCGGATCGGCAGGTCCTTGGTCTGGCAAGCGCGCCAGATATCGCCTTGCTCAACGTTGTGCTCAGTCAGCACAGTGCCGTCTTCAGCGACAACGCGAACGATACCGTCTTCCTTGATTTCGAAGGTCTTGTCATGGGAGCCGTACTCTTCCGCCTTCTGGGCCATCAGGCCGACGTTCGGCACAGTGCCCATGGTGGTGGGATCGAACGCGCCGTGGGTCTTACAGAAGTTGATCACTTCCTGGTAGATGGTGGCGTAGGTGGACTCAGGCATAACCGCCTTGGTGTCCTTCAGCTTGCCATCACGGGCCCACATCTTGCCGGAGTTACGGATCATTGCCGGCATGGAGGCGTCTACGATCACGTCGCTCGGTACGTGCAGGTTGGTGATCCCTTTAACGGAATCAACCATGGCGATTTCCGGACGGTGCTCGTAGCAGGCGTGCAGGGCTTCCTGGATTTCTTCCTGCCTGGATTCCGGCAGCTGCTTGATCTTCTCAACCACGGAAGACAAGCCGTTGTTCGGGTTTACGCCGATTTCATTGAACAGGTCGCCGTACTTGTCGAACAGCTCCTTGAAGAACACCTTCACCGCGTGACCGAACACGATCGGGTGAGAGATTTTCATCATGGTGGCTTTCACGTGCAGGGAGAACATCACACCGGTCTTTTCGCAGTCTTCGATGGCGCCTTCGAAAAACTTCACCAGTTCCTTCTTGCTCATGAACATGCCGTCGAGCACTTCGCCTTCCAGCAGCGGCAGGTCGGATTTCAGAACGGTTTGCTCACCCTTCTTGTTCTCGAACACGATGCGGGCGTTGGTGGCCTTGTCCAGGGTTACTGACTGCTCGCTGGAGTAGAAGTCGCCACCGCGCATGTGCGCCACGTGGGTACGGGAAGCCGGGCTCCACTCACCCATGGTGTGCGGGAACTTGCGGGCAAAGGCTTTTACCGCAGCCGGTGCACGGCGGTCGGAGTTACCTTCACGCAGGACCGGGTTAACGGCGCTGCCCAGCACTTTGGAGTAACGTGCGTGGATTTCTTTCTCTTCGTCGGTTTCCGGGTTTTCTTTGTACTCGGGAACCTTGTAGCCCTGCTCGTTCAGCTCTTTGATGGCAGCACGCAGCTGGGGAATGGACGCAGAGATGTTCGGCAGCTTGATGATGTTGGCGTCCGGATCCTTGGTGTACTCACCCAATTCAGCCAGGGCATCCGGCACCCGCTGGTCTTCCTCGAGGTAGTCCGGGAAGCCTGCCAGAATACGCGCCGCGAGAGAGATGTCGCTGGTTTCGAAGTCGATACCAGCCGGCTTGGCGAAGGTTTCCAGGATGGGAAGCAGTGACCGGGTAGCGAGGGCGGGTGCCTCGTCGGTCAACGTGTAGACAATCTTGGATTTGGAGTTGCTCATTTTCGTCCTCAGGCTATGGGGTGGGTTCAGGACGGTCATGGCGCATTCGGGCGTCTTGTGAACGTCCGGTTTTGCCAGTGACTGATTCGGAACTTTTGATAGACCTACTAAGATAGCATTTTTTGCGGAATTTTGATTACGATCTTAGTATAAGAACGTACGGATGATGCCTGATCTTCGGTTACAGGCTCATGAAATGGCGGGAATTTACGAAACTTTCTAACATTTGTTCGTTTTTCTGGCTTTGGAGTGATCGCGGTGGGGGAAAGCCCTCCCAAAACACGCTCCTTCGGCCCATCCATGGGGCGCTTGGGCTCCGCCA
>NZ_DFLY01000017.1:94014-106969 GCF_002375525.1 Marinobacter sp. UBA3607
CATCCATGGCTCCGCACAGTTTTGGGAGGGCTTTCCCCCACCGCTCATCGGACTACCGAGCTGGTTTCCGCAACCCTTTGCTCAGCGATGACGGCCGTCACTTTGTCAACAAAACACCCCTGATCATTCCGGTAACAAGCCGGCCGCAGCCAAACGCTCCCGAATCCGGTCCAGCGCTTCCGGGTTACCCAGGGCATCCCGGTTATCGGCTTTGTTCGAGCCGTTGATCAGTCGGGCGACTGCCAGCTCGACCTTCTTGCCGCTGCGGGTGTAGGGGATGTCGGGCACTTCGACGATGTGTTTGGGTACGTGCCTTGGGCTGGCGCCTTCGCGGATTCGGGTTTTCAGGGTTTTGGCCAGGTCGTCGGTGACGGTCTGGCCTTCGGCCGGGACCACGAACAACACCACTTCCACGTCACCGTCGATCTGGCGGCCGACGACGAGGCTGTCTTTCACTTCGCTGATGGTTTCGACCTGGCGGTAGATTTCGGCGGTACCAATTCTTACGCCGCCGGGGTTAAGGGTGGCGTCGGAGCGGCCGTAGATGATGGCGCCGCCGTGTTCGGTGAATTCGATGAAGTCGCCGTGGGCCCAGACGCCGGGGAAGGTGTTGAAGTAGGCGTCTTTATAGCGTTCGCCGTCCGGGTCCTGCCAGAAGCTGACGGGCATGGAGGGTAAGGGTTGGCGGCAGACGAGTTCGCCGCGGCCTTCGCTGACCGGTTGGCCGTCTTCGCCGTAGGCCACAGCATCTACCCCCAGCAAACGGCACTGGATTTCGCCTCTACGTACCGGCAGCAGTGGGGTAGACCCCACAAAGCAGCCGCAGATGTCGGTGCCGCCGGCGATGGAGCCGAGCAGGGCATTAGGGGCGCCGTCGCTGTAGATCCAGTCGTAGTCTTCCGGCAGCAGTGGCGAGCCGGTGGAGAACACCACGCGCAGAGGGTTCTGGTCCAGGGTTTTGGCCGGTTGCAGTTCGGCTTTGCGGCAGCCGGCGATGAAGCGGGCGCTGGTGCCGTAGTGGGTGACCCGTTCCCTGGCTACGGTTTCCCACAGGAAATTAAGGCTCGGGTAACCCGGGCAGCCATCCACGGTGATCACGGCGGCGCCGGTCATCAGGGCGGAGGCCTGCCAGTTCCACATCATCCAGCCGCAGGTGGTGAAGTACAGGAAGCGGTCTTCCGGGCCCACGTCGCCGTGGAGCATGAGTTCCTTGGCGTGGTTGACCAGCAAACCGGCGGTGCCGTGCACGATGCACTTGGGTTTGCCGGTGGTGCCGGAGGAATAGAGGATGTAGACGGGGTGGTCCGGGTCCACCGGGGTGAACGAGGGCGCCTGGCCTTCGCCGGCTTTCAGGGCATCGTCCCAGGTGGTGACGAGTTCGCCGGGGATCGGCGCTTCGTCCGGTAACTGGGCGATGCTGACCACGGTCTTCAGCGACGGCAGCCCGGCGATCAGTTCGGCGAAGTCGTTCTGGCGGGCGAAGACTTTGCCGCCGTAGCCGTAACCGTTCACCACGATCAGCGCCGAAGGTTCGATCTGGCCGAAGCGGTCGTTGATGGCACCGATGCCGAAGTCCGGGGAGGCGGAGCTCCAGATCGCGCCCAGGCTGGTAGCTGCCAGCATGCCGACCAGGGCTTCGTAGCCGTTGGTGACCACGCCGGCCACTCGGTCACCTTTCTGGATACCTTTGCTGCGCAGGAAGGCTTCGAGGGCGCCGGCGTCGGCTTTCAGTTCAGCGTAGGTCTTGCGCATTACCGGGCGGGTTTCGCAGTAGGCCACCACGGCTTCTTTATGGGCATGGTCGCCATCTGCCAGCCGCAGCAGATTGGCGGCAAAGTTCAGCTTCATGCCCGGGAACCATTCCGCGCCGGGCATCTCGCGATTACCCAACACGCGCTTGGCGGGGGTGTCGCAAACCAGGCCACAGTAATCCCACACCTTCTGCCAGAAAGTATCCAGCTCGGTGATCGACCACTGATGCAGGGCGTGGTAATCGGCAAAGGGGCCAAAGCCCTGTTGCTCGAGCCAGGCCTTGAACTGGCCCATGCGGGAACCGGTGAGGGTGTCCTGGTCCGGGGTCCAGACAACCGGTGATTGTTCTGTGTTGCTCATCCGTCTCTCCAGAAAATTACTGCATATGCCAGCCGTGGCTGACCACAATCGACTGGCCGGTCAGGGCAGCGGACGGGAAGGCGGCCAGATGCACTGCCAGCTCCGATACGTCTTCCAGGGTGGTGAACTTGCCGTCCACGGTGTTCTTGAGCATGACCTTGCTGATCACTTCTTCTTCGGAAATACCCAGCTCTTTGGCCTGCTCCGGTATCTGCTTGTCCACCAGCGGGGTGCGCACAAAGCCGGGGCAGATAATGTTGCTGCGTACCCCGTGCTCGGCACCTTCTTTTGCCACCGCCCGGCACAGGCCGAGCATGCCGTGTTTGGCGGCCACGTAGGGGGCCTTCAAGGGCGACGCTTCCACCGAGTGTACCGAGCCCATATAGAGCATAGTACCCCCACCCTGGGTGTACATCTGCCGCAGTGCGGCCCGGGTCACCAGAAAGGCGCCGTCCAGGTGCACGTTCATCACCTTGCTCCAGTCGGCGTAGGCCAGCTTGTGCACCGGGTCGATGTGCTGGATACCGGCATTGGCCAGGGCGACATCGAGCCTGCCCCAGTGTTCAACGATGGTGGCCACACCCTGGTCAACCGCCTGTTCGTCGGTGACATCCATGGCAAGGGCCAGGGCAGTGCCGCCGGCCTGTTCAATGGCCGCTACGGTGTCGGCGGCGCTTTCGAGGGTCAGGTCCGCCACCGCCACCCGGGCCCCTTCGCGGGCGTAATGTTCAGCAATGGCGCGGCCAATGCCCCGGCCGGCGCCGGTAATCAGGGCAACTTGATTGTGAAGACGCATGGTCACAATCTCCTTTCACGATTGGAATTGTTATTGGAATCCGCAGGGGGGGGCTGGTCAGCCCCCTCCATACACCTCGTTAGGCAGCCAGGTGGCCAGCGGCTCGAACCAGAACACCAGGGCCAGCGCCAGCAACTGCAGGGCAATAAACGGCAGCACGCCCAGGTAGATATGCCGTGTAGTGATGCCCGGCGGGCACACGCCCTTGATGTAGAACAACGAGAAGCCCACCGGCGGCGTCAGGAATGAGGTCTGCAGGCAGATGGCGAACATGATCGCGAACCACACCGGCTCCACGCCCATCTTGAACAGCACCGGCGCTACCAGCGGCAGGACGATCAGGGTAATTTCCACCCAGTCCAGGAAGAACCCGAGCAGGAAGGTGATTAACAGCACGGTCAGCAAGACCCCGGTGGTGCCAAAGGGCAGGCCGGTGATCGCGCTTTCAATGACTTCATCGCCGCCCAGCCCCCGCAACACCGACGCGAACACCGTGGCACCGATGAAGATGCCGAAGATAAACGCCGAGGTACGACTGGTCTGATACAGGGATTCTTTCAGGGTGGCCATGTCCAGACGCCTGCTGACAAAGGCCATCAGCAAAGCACCGCCGGCACCCACCGCAGAGGCTTCTGTGGTGGTAGCAATACCAAAAAAGATCGAGCCCAGTACCGCAATGATCAGCACCATGGGCGGCAGAACCGCTTTGAGCACATCCAGCCAGGCCCGGGCGTTGAGGGGCTCCCGATTTGCCGGCGCGGGTGCCAGGTCTTTTTTAATGAACGAGGCAATCAGAATGTACAGAATGTACATCGCGCCCAGCATTACACCGGGGATCAGCGCCCCCATAAACAACTTGCCCACGGATGCGTCGGAAGTGCCCAGCCGGTCCGCCATCAGCACCAGCATAATGCTGGGCGGCACCAGAATACCCAGGGTACCCACGGAACAGGCGGTACCCACGGCCAGGGATTTGTTGTAGTTGGCCTGCATCATCGGCCCGAGGGACAACATGCCCAGCAACACCACCGAGGCACCGACAATACCCGTAGATGCCGCCAGCAACACGCCCACGATCACCACGGTGATGGCATAACCGCCACGCAGCGGGCCCAGCACGCGCACCAGGCTGTGCATCAGTTTCTCGGCAATGCCGGAGCGGTCCAGCATGATGCCCATGAAAATGAACATCGGCAGCGCCACCATCAATTCGTTGGCGACAATGCCGTAGATTCTGGCATCCAGCACCCCCATGGTGCCTTGCCAGGTAAACCAGAGCGGGGAGTCGAAATACTCGACCATCACGTGTCCGACAATGGCGAACACAAGACCAATACCCGCCAGTGACCAGGCTACCGGGAATCCCAGCAGCAGGAGCACCATGAAGCTGGCGAACATGGCGATAACAAGAATCGCTTCTACACCCATGACGTCTGCCTCGTTATTCAGGGATTGGGATGGCCGGTGGACCGGCGATCGTCGTTCGGAGGGGTGACCGCCCTGGGGAAGCCAAACAACAGCGTTGTGCAGCGGGTCGCCCTGGAAAGCAGCGCCAGCATCACGAAGGCCAGGCCAAGCGGCAACATGCTCTTGAAGATAAACCGGTACGGCAGCCCACTGGGCGCCTGGGATCGTTCGTTGTAGGTCCAGGCCGTCCAGGCATAGGGCACCAGGGCATCAATCATCAGGTAGATCACCGGCAACGCCAGTACAACAGTGCCCAGCAGGTCGATCCAGGCCTGCGCCCTGGGCGAAAACTTTTCTTTCAGCACGTCTACCCGGACATGGTCATCCCGGACCACGGCGTAGCCGAGCGTCAGCATGGTGGCGATCCCGAACAGGTGCCACGACAGTTCCTCCAGAGCAATGGAGCCCTGCGACAACGCATACCGCGAAAATACGTTGATGAGCACAACAACGAGCACACCAATCCACAACCAGGAACTCAGGCGACCCACGGCCACCACCAGCATGTCCAGCCGCCAGGACAGCCCGTTGGCAGGCAATTCGATATTACCGGGGGCCGTGGATTGACTGCCCACAGACGTATTGGAATCCGTCACAATAACCTCGATTCATTCGTACGCAGGAGGGAGTTGCAGGCAGCGATCTAGCGCTGCCTGCTGCGATCATCATCCGCTGATCAGTCGTACTGGTAGAAATCCCGGGGCAGGTAGCCCTTGGAGTGCCAGATGGAGTGATGTTCCATGAAGTCTCGCTGGCTGGTCAGAACCCGCTTGAACATCGGGTCTTTGGCTGCGATCTCGTCCAGCACCTCGTTGGTGACCTTCTGCAATTCCCGCAGCACGGGCTCTGGCAGGGTCTGGGCGCTCACACCTTCTTTCTCGTAGTCGCGCAGTGCGGTTGGCTGGGCCCACTCGCTCTGGGCAAAGCCCTTGAGCGTGGCAGACTCGCACCCCATCTCCACCAGTGCGCGGGTTTGGGGTTCCAGCTTTTCCCAGGTGTCCTTGTTCACCAGCAGGTGGGAGGTGGTCAGAGTCTGGTGCCAGCCGGGCATGATGTAGTTCTTGATGATCTGGTCCAGGCCCAGCATCTTGTCGATGGCTGGCTGGGAGAACTCGGTGGCATCAATGGTCTTGCGCTCCAGAGCCTGGTAGATCTCGCCGCCAGGCACCATGGTGACAGAGGCGCCCAGCTTTTCCAGGACCTTGCCGCCAATACCGGCAAAGCGGATCTTCAGGCCGTCAAAGTCGTCCACACCTTCGATGGGCTGGGCAAACCAGCCGGCACCCTCAGGCCCGATGATCGAACAAAGCATCGGGTGAATGTTGCGCTCGGCGTAGATTTCTTCCAGCAGCTCCCGGCCATCGCCCTCGTAGTACCATGCCAGATACGCCGGTGGCTCCATGTTGAAAGGTGCACCGGAGTAGAGCGGCAGGGAAGGAATAGTGCCCTGGTCATAACCCACCCAGGTGTAACCGGCGGGGTACTTGCCGCTGCCCACGGCATCCATGATTTCAAACGGGGGAACCAGTTCGCCGGGCTCATAGTAGCGAAGCTGAATATCTCCGCCGGAAACCGCTTTGAGGTTTTCCGACAGGTGTTTGACCGGTGTGGTCAAACCGATCAGGTGCGAAGGAAAGGCGAGGGGAACCTGCCAACGAACTTTCTCGGCAGCCAGCGCGTCGCTGCTGGCCAGGCTACCGGTGATGACGGCAGCGGCGGTAATGCCATAGGCAAGGCGAGAGACATTGAACTTGATCGACATGAACTGGATCCTTCTTTTTGTTGTCATCGACCTCCCGGCACAGGGCTGGAAGGCGAGTCTGAATAGGATCAGACAACGCAGGAAAACCTGACTGACTCGATTTGGGTCCAACAATGGTGCGTCAGTTTGTTTTCAAGCGTTGTTCTGACGTCCTGCATCCGGATAACTGCACTCGTTGTGCCAAATAACACAACTGCATGATATTAAAGAGATTATGACGTCAAACGGGAATGAAAAAGAAAACAGTTGTCCGAATATCAGGACACTTCTCGCTGTAGGTCGTAGTTATATGTCCTGAATTTCGGACAACTGTCCGGATTTCAGGACATTCTGGCCAGTTTTTCGTACAGCACAGAGCGGGAAATCCCCAGCAACCTGGCCGCCCGCGTCCGGTTGCCACGGCACGCCAGCAGAGCTTCTTCGATGGCATGGGCTTCCGCCTCGGCCATCACCCGGGCCAAAGGCCGAACCCGGCGCAACGACATGCGTGGTTCGGGCCCCGCACTGGCTGCCGGCAACAC
The DNA here is from genome assembly GCF_002375525.1 of Marinobacter sp. UBA3607. Classification (NCBI taxonomy): domain Bacteria; kingdom Pseudomonadati; phylum Pseudomonadota; class Gammaproteobacteria; order Pseudomonadales; family Marinobacteraceae; genus Marinobacter; species Marinobacter sp. UBA3607. The sequence continues at coordinate 100,673 of NZ_DFLY01000017.1, forward strand.
CTTAAAAATCGATTCAGCATCGAGCAGGCCATCATCCTCACTCATGGTCAGGGCCCGTTCCAACAGGTTACGCAACTCCCGAATATTGCCGGGCCAGTCGTAATGGCCCAACGCGGCAATGCCCTCGTCGGTGATTTCACCGGGCAAGCCCTGGCCGTCGCAGATATCACCCAGCAGCGCTTCACACAGCACCCCCAGGTCCACCAGCCGATCTCGCAAAGGCGGTATCGAAATCTCGAGTACATTGAGCCGGTAATACAGGTCCGACCGGAAGCTGCCGTCAGCGATCATGGCGTCAAGATTGCGACTGGTGGCGGCAATAACCCGCACATCCACCGGGCTGACGGTGTTCGAACCCAGTGGCTCAATCTCCCCCTCCTGCAACGCCCGCAACAGCTTGGCCTGTAACGGCAAAGGCATATCCCCCACCTCGTCCAGAAACAGGGTGCCGCCGTTGGCGAGCTGGAACTTGCCCTCCCGGGTGCGCTTGTCTGCGCCGGTGTAGGCCCCCGGTGCCACACCGAAAAATTCGGCCTCCAACAGGTTTTCAGGCACCGCCGCCACGTTAACGCCGACAAACGGCTTGTGGGCCCTCGCGGATGCCGAGTGAATGGCCTGGGCCAGAACCTCTTTACCGGTGCCGGTTTCGCCCAGCAGCAATACCGGCACGTCACGACCCGATGCCAGCCGGGCCCGGCGCTTCACCTCAAGGGCTTGCGGGCTGGCCCCCACAAAGTCCGTCAGGTTGTAGCGGGTACCCCGGGATTTTTTGGCAAGCGCCTTGCGGGCGGCGGCCAGATCCTGATGCAGCCTGCGGAATTTGGCCACCAGAGGCGTCAGTGGCTGCAAATCGTCGTAGAGCACAAAGGCGATGGCGCCCACGATCTTGCCGTCATCGTCCTGTACCGGTATGCGTGTCACCACCAGCTGCTGGTGATTATGTTCCATGATGTCCAGCAATAGCGGCTTGCCGGAGGCGACCACCTCCGGCATTCGGGTATGGGGAATGATCCGGCGGACATCCTCGCCGATGGCAACCGACGGGGCCGGCAACTGCAGCAAATCGGCATAGCTCTGATTAATCCAGGTGATCCGGTTATCCGCATCAATGGCAATCGCGCCGGCGCTGGCCTGCTCGAACATTGGTGCCAGCGCATCGATCAACTCCCGGGTCAGTCCGGTTTTATGATTATCTGAAAACAGCTGTGTCATAGACGGCGCACCGGTACCAGGCTAGAGACGAATGAAAGGTAGCAGGCTCAACGCCAGAATAGCCGCCACTGCAATCACAGCGGCCACGAAAGTGACCGGCCGTTGGCGGAACTGGAACCAAAGGCCGGTTTCGCCCCGCGCACACCGGGCCTGATATTCCCGACGCCGGGTGGCCAGGCGCTCAGCCTGATAGCCGTCCAGCAGAGCCCGGGCCCGCCGGGCCTCGTCATCATCATGCACCCAGAAACCGCCCATGCTGATGCCCCAGCGGCTGGGTGGCGTTTCGTAATAGCGCACATCGTGCTCGTCAAACAGGGCACGAATGTCCTCGGCTTCGTCATCCGGCACATTGCGCAGGTTCATCAGGTGGTGGGGCATAGGGCTTCCCGGCTGGCTTCATGAGCGTTATTGGCTATATCCTAGCAGGAAAGCAAATCCGACCGAATTCATCAGGACACTGCATGAGCCACAACCCCCTTCGTCTGCTGCTGGATTTTGATGACCGCATCCAGCGGGACAGGGATCAAGCCCCTGCGTTTTTGCATCGCCGGGACCGGCGTTTCGCCCTGGACTGCGAGCAACAGGGCATACAGCCCGATGCCGCACACTGGCTGGCACACATGCAGCGGCTCAGTGGCCCCGGTGGCGTGCGTGCGCAGGGCCGGGCGCTGCAACAGCGCTGGCGCCGTATCAATGGCGGCTTTGCAGCAGCAGGGGCGGTGTTCGGCATAATCACCATGGCCGGCCTGTTGTTCTACGATGGCGGCCAGCGCATCAATGTCACCGTACTGCTGGCGTTTGTTCTGCTGCAATTGCTACTGGCGTTGGCCACCACCGTGCAATCCCTGGCGGGCTGGCAGCCCTGGCGCTGGCTGCAACGGCGACTGCAAAAACAACCGCCCGGCGCCACCCTCGCGCAGCTGCACCCGGTTTTGATGGCCCGGGCTGCCCACACCGGCGGCACCCTGTTTGCCATCACCGGCCTGATAACGCTGCTGGTAATGCTGGTCATTCAGGATCTGGCCTTTGGCTGGAGCACCACACTGGACACCGCCGCTCAGGGGTATCACCGGCTGATCCAAGTGGTTGCCGGACCGTGGAGCTGGCTGTGGCCTGCGGCCGAGCCCTCCCAGGAACTGATCGACGCCACCCGATTCTTCCGCGCCGACCCGGGCAGTGCCGGCACCGCGCCGGCACAATGGGGGCAGTGGTGGCCCTTTGTGGTCATGCTGTGGCTGACCTGGGTGCTAATGCCGCGCCTGCTATTACTTGCCTTCAGTCAGTGGCTGGTCCACCGCAAGGCGTTCAGCCTGCTGCAACGCCACCCGGGCATGCAGGCGCTGCTGTACCGCATGGAAACGCCGACGCTGGACACCGGCAACCAGCACAACGATGCCGACGATCTGCCCGACACCACCACCCGCGCCAAACCCGGCGAACTCCAGGACGCGCAACATCTGGTCTGCTGGGCCGGTGCCGGTGATCCGGAATTGCCGCAGCCACTGCTGGCCAGTAACAGCCAGATTTACAAAGCGGGGGGGCGGTCCTCGCTGGCCCAGGACGACCAGGTGCTGGCAACGCTTACCCAGGCGCTGTCCGGGGAAACCTCACCCGCGGTGGTACTGATCACCCGCAGTTGGGAGCCACCTACCGGTGAACTCCATGACTTTCTCGATCAGGCCCGGGAACAGTGGCCAGCCGGCACCAAAGTCATCCTTCTGCCCCTTGCCGCAGACGCCAACCGAATGCCGCCAGACCACCTGATTCAACCCTGGCTGCGATTTACCGAAAGGCTACCGGCCGGCTTTGCCTCCGTGGCCCTGATGCCTTCGTTACCGGAAAACCCCTATCAAACTGGACATCCACAATCATGAAGCCGTCTCCGGTATTTGCTGTGGTAGGCCATCCCAACAAGGGCAAATCCAGCGTTGTGGCGACCCTCTCCCAGAACGATGCCATCGCTATCGCCCTCGAACCGGGCACCACCCGCGCCCATCAGGCCTACCCATTATCCGTGGATGGTCGCACGCTCTACACCCTGGTGGACACCCCGGGTTTCCAGCGACCACGGCGGGTGCTGCAATGGCTCGAAGCCCACAGTCTATCGGCCTCCGATCATCCGGACACGGTAAGGGCCTTTGTACTCCAGCATCAGGGCGATGACCGCTATATCGACGAGTGTGAATTGCTGGCTCCGATTATCGAGGGTGCCGGCATCATCTACGTGGTGGACGGATCGGTTCCCTACAGTGCCGAGCACGAAGCCGAAATGACCATTCTGCGATGGAGCGGCCGGCCCAGCCTGGCGTTGATCAACAGCATTGGTGCCGACGACTACAGTGACACCTGGCAATCGGCACTCGGTCAGTTCTTCCAGGTTGTGCGCAAGTTCGATGCCGTTCGCGCCCCGTTCGAGCAACATCTCAGCCTGTTACGGGCCTTTGGCCAGCTCGAACCGGACTGGGAACACCCCCTGCAACAGGCCACGCAGCTGCTGTCAGAACAACGCAGCCAGCGCCGGCGCCAGGCTGCCAGCGTGATGGCCCGGGCACTGGAAGACCTGATGAGCTACCAGGAAAAACGCACACTGACGCTCGACCAGGTTGCCGGCACCAGCGATGCCACCCTGGCCGAAACCTTGAGAGACCGCTGGTATAAACGCCAACGACAACGGGAGCAGACCCTGCGCGTGGACATCGAACACCTGTACCAGCATCAACGTATCCGGCGCCAGGAAGCCGAACTGCAATGGGCCAGCCAGCACGACCTGTTTTCCGAAGACACCCGCAAACACTGGGCTGTGAGCAAGCGCTACCTGGCCACTGCCGGTTTCGGTGCCGGAGCCGTTGGTGGTGCGGGGATTGATGCCATGACACTGGGCTCCTCTCTGGGGGCAGGCGCCCTCGTCGGCGGCTTACTGGGCGCTGCCGGCAGCTACTTTTACGGCGACCGGCTGCTGTTGCCGGCGCTCAACATCCGGCCCTTGAAAGACGGACTGAAAGCCGCCACTTTCGGCCCGGTTCAAGACAGTCAGTTCGGCTATGTGGTATTGGGGAGAGCCGTCGATCACTGGTGGCATATCAACCACCGCAACCACGCCGGGCGGGATCTGCTGGAACTGGAACCGGCGGACCATCACTGGCTGGAACGGCTCGACAAAAACGCCCGCCGGGAGATCCAGAAAGCGTTCGACCGATGCCGGAAACAGGGCGCTCTAAGCCCTGCTCAAAAACAGAATTTCGCGCAGGCAATCGAGCAGGCCATGTCGGTATACGACGATTGGCGGTTGAATCGCGACTGACGGGCATGTTTATACTGTATGGCTATTCCATCACCAAATGAGGAATGCGAATGAAAATCGTACGAGTGCAAGACATCATCGGTACCGAGCGCGAAGTCAGCGCCCAGCAATGGACCAGCCGCCGCCTGCTGCTGAAAAAGGACGGTATGGGTTTCTCTTTCCATGAAACCATCATCCCGGCCGGCACCGAGCACACCTTCTGGTACAAGCACCACCTGGAAGCGGTTTACTGCGTAGCCGGTAACGGCCGCATCAAGGACCTTGCCACCGGTGAAGTGCACGAAATTACCGACGGCACCCTGTACGCCCTCGACAAGCACGACCGTCACACCCTGTACGGCGGCACCGAAGACATGCGCCTGATCTGCGCCTTCAACCCGCCGGTTACCGGCCAGGAAGTGCACGACGAAGACGGCGCCTATCTGCCGGACACCAGCGAAGACTGATTCGCACCATCGTGGCAAGCAACTCCGCCGCGACCACACCGCCACCGCCAGCCAGGCTGCTGCCGGTGGCGGTGCTGCTTTGGCTGGCCGGTGTTTACCTCCGGGTACCTATACTGGTCGCCCCACCGCTGGCACCGTTTATTGCTGACGAGCTGGCCCTGAGCCAGGCCCTCACCGGTGCCCTGACCACCCTGCCCATCCTGATGCTCGCCATCGGCGCCATGCCCGGCTCCCTGGCCATCTCCCGCATCGGCCCCCGAAACACCCTGGCCATAGCCATGGTTATTATGGTGATCGGTTCCGCAGGCCGGGGCCTGGTGCCCGACACCTTCACCCTGATGCTCGCCAGCGCCGTGATGGGGCTGGGCGTTGCCATGATGCAACCGGCACTGCCAGCGCTGTTACCGCGCTGGCTGGAACCCCACCACATTGCCATGGGCTCTGCCATCTACATGAACGGCATGCTGATGGGTGAATTCATCGGCGCCGGCATCACCCTGCCGGTACTCATGCCGCTATTGGACAACAGCTGGCGTGCCACCCTGCTGGTATGGTCGCTACCGGCACTGCTGGTAGCCGCCACCCTGTTCCTGCCCAAACGGGACATGGCCCGCCCCGTACGCCGCGCCGCCTGGCTGCCAGACTGGAAAAACCCGCTTACCCTGCGCATTGGCCTGCTACTGGGCCTGTCCGGCTCCATGTTCTTTGGCCTCAATGCCTACATGGGCAACCTGCTGGAACAGCAGGGCAAAATCAGCATGCTCTCCGAAGCCCTGTTCTGGTACAACATTGCCCAGGTATTCGCCTCCCTGGTCGTGCTCAAAATGGCCCGCCGCTGGGTAGGCAGCCGCACCACCATCGTCATAACCGCGGCCCTCAGCATCCTCGGCACCACCGGCACCGTGTTCCTGGAAGGCTGGTGGTTCATCGCCAGTGCCACCGTCATGAGCTTCGTCGCCGGCATCCTCCTGATCCTGCTCGTCGCCCTGCCACCGCTCCTGGTCAGCTCCGCCGAAACCGGCCGCCTCTCCGCAGGCACCTTCCTGGTGGGCTACACCATGGGCTTCTGCGTGCCCATGCTCGGCGGCCTCATCGCCGACACCACCGGCGACCCCAGACACGCCATCATCACCATGATCGCCTACAGCGTGCTGGTCCTGCCCCTCGCGTTCACCCTGGACCTGGAACGAAAAAAGGACCAGCCCGAAAGCTGATCCTTTTTTTCCTTCCAATATCCAACAGCCGTGCCGGCTCCCCGCAAAGAGCTAGCAAGCCGTGGGGCGGGGGTGAGCTTTCCGCCGGAAAAAAGATGTCTGAGCGAAGCGAGTTGTTTTTTCC